>JBKECH010000079.1:0-48430 GCA_047974415.1 Bacteroidales bacterium
CCTATCTTTGCCCTTGATTTTGGTGCCGAACATTCCCTGTCGGGAAGTTTGGTTAAAAGGGAATCAGGTGTAAATCCTGAACAGACCCGCTGCTGTAAGCTTCACCCAAAGTCTTCGAGCAATACGCAAACCACTGTTCCGCAAGGAATGGGAAGGACGCTCGAAGAGGAAGCAAGTCAGAAAACCTGCCAAAACAATAGTAATTAAGTTTAAAGCTTTCGGGAATAGAGCTTGAAACCAGATGCAATTGTTGCGCGCACAGTCATTTGATTTCCTCACATCTTGTCGAAGCTATTTTGTGAAACCGAGTGCAGAGCAAAAAAAACACAAGCTCTTCGCTCATTTAAAAACAATTAGTACGATGACGTATTTAGGCTATTTTAAATGGTCGGCTTTTAGAAAGTTGGCTATCTCTCTTGTAGCATTAACCGCATTCTATGCCTGCTCCGACGACGAGCAAAAAGAACCCTACATCTTCCAAAAAACCGACATCACGATTGAAGAACCTCCCGAAGGATTCACGGCGGAAGTAGAGCAACTCTTTAAACTAACAGCCCAAAGCGTGAGCAACGAAGGCATGAGCTACCAATGGCTGATTGATAGTGTGCCTACTTCCGACAGCAAAACGCTCGAAACCATGTTCAACCAAGGCGGAGAATACAAGATTACCTTTATCGCCTCGCAGGGCAACATCAGCTTTGAATATCCCTACATTGTGAAGGTGCAATTTCCCGACATTGAACCAATCCCCGAAGGAGCCACGGCATACATCACCCAAGTGTTCGACTACATGCCAGCCGTGGGACAATTCACCAACAAAATGCCCACTTATGAAGACGGCGACACCCAAACCGACATGAACGCCAAGGTGCTCGAAAAAATCGGCAATAACAATAACAGCATGATAACCCTAGGCGGATACGGCGGTTATGTAACAGTGGGTTTCGACCATACCATCGAAAACAAAAAAGGGCTGCGCGACTTCCGTGTGCTGGGCAATGCCTTCTATGCTAATGCCAACCCCGACCCCAATGCTCCCAAGGGAGGTAGCTGCGAACCAGGCATTATTATGGTGGCATTCGATGCCAACGGAAACAAACAGCCCGACGATAACGAATGGTACGAAATTGCAGGCAGCTCGCACGTGGATGTCAGCAAAGAAACCTTCTATCAAAAAGGAGTGGATGCGGGCAACGATATGAATTTCTACCGCAACTACCAAATCACCTACCATCGCCCAGCGAAAGAACCCGAAACCGACAAAGAGAAGGCTCAATATATCCGATGGACCGACAACAAAGGCGACGAGGGATATATGACCAAAAATAGCTTCCACTCGCAACCCTACTTCCCCCAATGGGCAGAGGGCGATAAGCTGACTTTCAAAGGATCGCGCCTGCCTGAAAACGGCATCGACGAAAGCGGTGCAGGCTCCTACTATGTGCTCTATAAATTCAGATACGGATATGCCGACAACGACAAAAACAACGCCGATGGTTCTGCCATCGACATAGACTGGGCGGTGAATGCAAAGGGGCAAACGGTGAAACTCCCCGGCATTGACTTCATTAAAATATATGGCGGCGTGAACCAAGAAAATGGCTGGCTGGGCGAATGCTCTACCGAAGTAACCGGTATAAACGACCTGCATATGCTGGAAGAAGAAATACCATCGGGAATTTAAATCTTGAACTAGCCCCGAAGGTGGCGAAACTATTGTAGCCCCGGGCGATAAGCCCGAGGGAAACCAAACGAAGACAAATGCGTTTCAGCTCCAAAGGGGTGGTATTATAATGATAATCCCTCAACGATAAACAAAACATGAAACATTTAAAATTAGCTGTTATCACTCTCGCTGCAGTACTCAGTTTTCAATCTTGCAGTAAGGATGAAGATGATAGCAGCTATCTCTCATTATCTGAAGATAGCCTAAGCCAAACTCAATGGGAAGGAGTATTGCAATACAAAGATACTACAAAAAAGAAATCAGATATAATAATTATATTTGAATCAAGTACTTATGGATACTATCTTCTTAATAATTCTGATGATATAAAATCTATAGAATACAAGATTGAAGGAAAAAGAATCTACATAAATCGGGAATTATACGATCTAACGTTATGGGGATATTGGTGGGTAGAGAAAAGCGAGAAAGAAGAATTAAAACTAAACCGAGATCCTCATACAAAGGATGAGGCAACGCTAACATTGCACAGAGTATATTAATTAAAAACAAATTATAATGATGAAAAAAAATAGGATTGTATTTATTAAGCATTTTATGTTTGATTTCTTGCAAGCAAGAAAATGAAAATTGGAGTTCTAATACTGACCTAAACAACGAAATTGTAATTTTAAAAGAAAGAGAAACACCTTGGATTCCTTCTGATTTTAAATCAAAATTGAAATCGGCACAACTTTCCACAAAAGGATATGCCGGCTTAGCTCATCGAAATTTTTTAGGATATTCATTAAAAAATGACGTATATCCTTTAGAAGATACCCGGAATTTAGGTTATCAGGTAATCGACTTGGAAAAACTCTATGAAGATTACCCAAACTATGTGAGGTCGTGGAAAAACAACACAGGAGAAGCTACTTACTTTTCTTATGCTACTTTTGATTAGATACACTTCTAACTCTACGGTTACGAATACAGTAAATGGAGGTTTCAATCTTAATCTAGGCTTATTCTCTGTAGGAAACAAAACGAATACTAAAAATGTATTTACAAAATCTCTTGTCGAAGACACTAATGCAACTTTCGGAGAACTAAATGTTGTAGTAAGAGATTCTGTTCATCGAATGCAGTATAGTACTGCAATTCAGCAGAAAATAAAAGCAAGATACCTTGCTAAAGATTTTGAAGACGAACTTTATAATACACATCCAAGCGAATTTTTCATGAATTACGGAGGATTTGTTTTAGCCAATTTTGTTACGGGAGGAAAAGCTACAGCAATATTCGGAGGTAAATATAAGAAAGCCGAATCAAGCGAAAAAAAGGAAAAAAATATGGACATCGAAATAAGTGCTTCTTATGGCTTTGATTTTAAAGGCAAGGATAGTAATGGCAATGTATCGGGAGATTTAAAACTAGGAAGAGGAAATAGCAGTTCTTCGTCTACGTCAACTAAATTTGAATCTATAATTATGTCCATTAAAACAGTAGGAGGTAACTCCAGTTTTGCTGCTTTTTCTGCACCAAAAAAGGTTGAAAACACTGAGGTTAATTTATCTTCTTGGTTAAGCTCGTTAAACGACAAGGATAATCTTAGCGTCGTTGAATTTGGTACTAATGGGCTAATTCCTATCACAGACCTAATTATAGAAAGAAACTTACAAAACCAATTATCTGCATATTATGCAACTGGGGTAAGCAGTTATGAGGCATTGAAAGAGCCTAAAGTAACGATTAATGTCATAATGTACAATCAACCTCAAGTATATGTTATAGGTACAGAATTACACACTAGATTTGGTAATAAAATTCTATTACGAAGCAAGTTTATGGGGCATATGTTTCAGCCTAATTTCATGCAAATTGTTGACGACTATGTAAATGCAGAAGCCGATCGAATGGCTAAAATGTTCAAAGTAAAAATAACAAGTAACGCAAGTAATCTTCGTGTTCATAAGGCTTTTGGTGAAACCCCTAAAACTTATTTTGATTTTGACGGTTTTAATGAGGGCGATTTAAAAAAATACACTCACGACGAGACTATTTATATCGTTAGTAACTATGCAATTACAAATAATCCTTCTCATCCGTTATACAATAAGAAATTCGCACTATCCATACACAATAATAAAACTATTAAAGCATATGATATGCAAGCATTTATTAACCGATTGCCTATTGTAGATATGAATTATGAAGACTTTATTCAAGATTATATTATTGATGCGCTATAATGTAACAATTAAACAGTAAACAACGTAACAGTTTAAGGTTTATAGTTTAAATCTTGAACTAGCCCCGAAGGTGGCGAAACTATTATAGCCCTGGGCAATAAGCCCGAGGGAAAAGCAAAGAAAACCAATGCGTTTCAGCCCCGAGGGGGCGATATTATAATGATAACCCCCAAACGGTTCAACAAATAAACGATTCAACGATAAACAAAACATGAAACATTTAAAATTAGCAGTTAGCATTGCGCTTGCCGCACTTGCCACATCGTGCAACACCAAAGAAAACCCCATTGAACCTCCCGTGGTTAATCCTCCTAAAGTGTCGATTAGCAACCCCACGGAAGCAACAGAGCTGGCTCAGGGCGATACCCTTCGGCTTAAAGCAAGCATTGAAGAGGGCAGCGAAAAAACCAGCTTCAGCTGGGAAGTAAACGGCGAAACAGCATCAACAGATTCTACCTTAGCCTTTGTAGGCTCGAAATTGGGTGCTGCACAAATAACGCTTCGTGTGGAAACCAAAAGCAAGGAATACACCGAAGAACTAAGCATTGAAGTGCACGGCAAATACAAACACGGCACCTTTGTATTGAACGAGGGCAGCGCATTTCAACACAACGGAACACTAACTTTCATTTCTGAAAAAGGAATTGTGGAAGACAGCATTTACTACAAAAACAACGACCAAGTGGGCTTGGGAAGCGCAGTTCAAGATTTATTTATCGGCAATGGCAAGATATACATCGTTACTCAAAACGGAGCATCATTGGACGAACCTGCCGAGGGTTTCCTCATTATTGCCAACGCCGAAACTATGAAGAAGGAAGCTAGCTATAACACCGAACTCAACAGTCTTTCATGGCCCTCGCATGTGGCGGCACTTTCAGCAAACAGCGTATACATTCGAGATAATTCAGGCTTAAAACTATTCAATCCAACCACCAAAGAAATTAGCCAAATAAAAGCACCTGCCAGAGCAGCCAAAAACACTATGATTGTTGCCAGCAAAAAGCTGTTTGTACCCGCTGGGAAATACGTGATGGTGGTGGAAGAAGGCAAGGACAGCATCTCGCACGCCATCGAGTTTGAAAACAATGTGGGAGGACTAGCAAAAGCCGACGACGGCAACCTTTGGGTAGCTATAAGCGGAAGCCCCTCTAAAATATGCAAAGTGAATACTTCTACCTATGAAATTACGAAAACCAACGAGGTGAGCGAAGTGAATTTGAGTATGGGTTTTTATGCCAACTCAATCATAACGGCTAAAGGCAACACCTTATATTTTAGCAGAAGTAGAATGCAAATTTACCGCCACGACTTCAACAAGGGAAGCACCGAGCAACTTATTGCTGTGCCCGATTATGTAGAAGATGCCGGCATGGCATACAACAACCCTGCCGTTCACCCCCAAACAGGCGAACTATACTACAACACCATTAAAGGCTATGGCAATGATTACCTGACAAACAACATCAGCGTCTTCAACTTCAGCAAAGAACCTCCATTGGTGGCAAACTACAAAAACCACACCGCATTTCCAGCGGGGATTTTCTTTACCTATAACTTCGAATAAGAATAAAATCAAGAGTGGCAAGCAATCTTTGCCTCAAAAACATGTAACTGTGGGAAGGGGTAATCGCATGGCGCGGTTGCCCTTTCTTTATGAGGCATTATGGGCTAACACATCTCTCCAACGAAAAATTAACATTAGCACAAAGAAATAATTCCAATTTGCTTCGCTCTTTTCAAACAAAGCAGCCTATCTTTGCCCTCGATTTTGGTGCCGAACACTCCCTGCCGGGAAGTTTGGTTAAAAGGGAATCAGGTGCAAATCCTGAACAGACCCGCTGCTGTAAGCTTCACCCAAAGTCTTCGAGCAATACGCAAACCACTGTTCGCATCAGCGAATGGGAAGGACGCTCGAAGAGGAAGCAAGTCAGAAAACCTGCCAAAACAATAATAATTAAGTTTAAAGCTTTCGGGGAATAGAGCTGGAGAATGAAAACACCGCTAATCAATTCGGTAGCCATCTTTGCACTCTTCCCAATTCTCCGCAAGTTGTAATTTGAATGATTTTCAAGATGAATCAAACAAAAATTGCGCTACTTGTCTCCTTGCTCCTTTTGGCCGCAGGCTCAATAGCCCAAACCAAGCTCGACAGTCTGCAATTCATCGACGAAGTAGTGGTGGAGGGCGAACCATACAAAGAGGTGATTCCCGCACAGAAACTCTCGGGCAAAGAGCTCGAAGCACTCAACAGCTTCTCGGTGGCCGACGCCATTCGCTACTTCTCGGGCGTGCAGGTGAAAGACTATGGCGGCATCGGCGGACTGAAAACGGTGAACATCCGCAGCATGGGTAGCCAGCATGTGGGCGTGTTCTACGATGGAATCCAGCTCGGCAACGCCCAAAACGGAACCGTCGACCTCGGCAAATTCTCGCTCGACAACATGGAGGAAATCTCCGTTTACAACGGGCAAAAAAGCAACATCTTCCAGCCAGCACGCGACTTCGGTTCCTCGGGCTCACTCTACCTCCGCTCGCGCACACCCAAGTTCAGCTCCAATAAAAACTTCAACCTCAAAACCACGCTCAAAGGCGGCTCGTTCGACCTCATCAACCCCTCCATGCTCTACGAAACCAAAATCAGCAAAAACATCAACGCCTCCTTTAGCGGCGAACTCATCAACGCCTCCGGAAAATACAAATACCGATACAAAAGAGTGAACCCCGAAACCAGCAAAACCATGTATGACACCACCGCCGTAAGACAAAACAGCGACATATTCTCCACCCGACTCGAAGGCGGACTATACGGCACCATCAACAAAGGATTCTGGAAAACAAAAACCTATTACTACAGCTCCAATCGAGGCATCCCCGGAGCTATTGTCAACAACGTGTGGAAGCATGCACAACGCCAAAAAGATAGAAACTTCTTCGTGCAAGGCTCCTTTCAGAAAGAAATAACCGACCAATACGAGCTGCAATTCAACGGGAAATATGCCCACGACTACATGAACTACCGCAACCCCGACACCACCCTCATGCTCATCGACAACACCTTCCGCCAGCAAAACTTCTACCTCTCCGTGGCAAACAAATACACCATCCTTCCACAGTGGGACGTGGCGCTGTCGGCCGACGTGCAACACAACACACTGAACTCCGACATGAAAGGATTCGTGTTCCCCCAACGCACCACCTGGCTTGCCGCCGCCGCCACCGCCGCCGAGCTAGGCCGAGTGAAAATGCAAACTAGCCTACTGGCAACCATCGTGCACGAGCGCATTAACTCAGGCAATGCCGCACAAGAGGAGGCCGTGAGCGCAGCACCCAACAAACAAGAATATACCCCAGCAATGTTCCTATCATACCAACCTTTCCTAACCGATTATTTCACCCTGCGTGCCTTCTACAAAAACATCTTCCGCATGCCCACCTTCAACGACCTTTACTACACCGACATTGGCAACATCGCCCTCGAACCCGAATACACGCACCAATACAACCTCGGCATGCACTACAACCAAAACTACAACAAGGGAATGCTCGCCCGATTGCAACTTCAGGCCGATGCCTACTACAACGAAGTTACCAACAAAATTATAGCCGTGCCAAAAGGCAGCGGGCAGTACCGATGGATGATGATGAACCTCGGCAAAGTAGAAATCAGAGGACTCGACCTCTCTTCCTCCTCCACCTACCGACTGCAAAAAAACCTCCTGCTGAACCTCAAGCTAACCTACACCTACCAAAAAGCACAAGACTTCACCAAACGAAAAAGTGCGGAAATGCAAAAAATTACCTACGGCGGACAAATCGCCTACATCCCATGGCACAGCGGCTCAGTCATCAGCGGACTAACATTCCGAAAGTGGCACCTCAACTACAGCTTCATCTATGTCGGCGAACGCTACCACAACTCAGCCAACATCCCCGCCAACTACGAACAACCATGGTACACCCACGATATGTCGCTGATGCGAAACTTCCAAATTAAAAACACCCGCATGCGACTAGCCGCCGAAATAAACAACCTGCTCAGCCAAGACTACGAAGTCGTGCTAAACTACCCCATGCCCAAACGAAATTTTAAAATAATATGCACCGTTGAAATATAAACAACAAGCAAAACTACACAATCAAACGTGCAGTTTCGCTACAGCCCCGAAAGAGCGAAACTATTCTAACCCCAGGCGATAAACAAACACACAAAATACATTCAGCCCCGAAGGAGCCACATTACAATACCATCCCCCCTTCAGAATTGAAAAGCATTCGCACAAATAACGACGAATGAATAAAGAATGAAGAACAATTAAACCCTAAACCCTCAACAATCCAACAACAAACACCCCATGAAAAACAAAACCCTCCTCTTACCATTCCTCCTGCTCCTCCTCGCAGGATGCCGAGGCGACATCGCCACCCTCCTATCCGAAAACGAAAACACCGGCGACACCCAAACCAGCGCAGACTACCACGGATTCTACCTCCTCAACGAAGGAAACATGGGCAGCAACAAAGCCACACTCGACTTCATGGACTTCCAAACCGGCCGATACACCCGAAACATCTACGCCGAACGAAACCCCTCCGTACCCAAAGAAATGGGCGACGTAGGAAACGACATGGGCATATACGGATCCAAACTCTACGCCGTCATCAACTGCTCCAACAAGATAGAAGTCATGAACGCCCAAACCACCAAACGACTCGGGCAAATTAACCTGCCCAACTGCCGCTACCTCAAATTCCACAGCGGCTACGCCTACATCTCCTCCTACGCCGGACCCGTAGTCATCGACCCCGAATACAAACAACTCGGCTTCGTAGCAAAAATCGACACCACCACCCTACAAATCATCGACACCTGCATCGTAGGCTTCCAACCCGAAGAAATCGACATCGTAAACAACAAAATGTACGTAGCCAACTCCGGCGGATACATGGGAGCCGGCGGCGGCGAAGCCACCAAAGGATACGAACGAACCGTCTCAGTCATCAACCTCGAAACATTCAAAGAAGAAGAAAAACGCATCGACGTAGCCTACAACCTCGAACGCCTGCGAGCCGACAAACGAGGCAACCTCTGGGTCAGCTCCCGCGGCGACTACTACAACCTCAACTCCCGACTATTCTTCATCGACACCAAAAAACAAATAGTTACCGACACCATTCACCGCGCCGCCTCCAACCTCTGGATCGACAACGACCTCATCTACATCTACGGCTCCGAGTTCAGCTACATCAACCACAGCTGGAACATGTCATACTATATAGTAAACGCCAAAACCCACCAAATCGTGAAAGAAAACATCATCACCGACGGCACCGACCAACTCATCGAAAAACCCTACGGCATCATGGTGCACCCCGAAACCAAAGACATCTACATCACCGACGCCGGCGACTACGTATCACCCGGCCGCCTCTATTGCTTCTCCCCCGAAGGCAAAAAAAAATGGTCCGTACGCACCGGCGACATCCCCAACGACATGGCACTACTCCAAAACTGAAAAACCATTCTTTGGGCGCCCGAGCGGGCTTTCCGCTCCAATCTTTTCTTTCCCCCCCGCCAAAAACCAAAGGCGGAGGAGAAAGAAAAGGATTTCGCTGCAATCCCTGGCGCGGCTAACGCCATAAAACAAACTACCACACTACAAACAATTCAACAATATCAATACATAACAAAATGAAACAAACAATCATCGCACTGCTCACCCTTGCACTAAGCACACAAGCCTGCACCACCTGCCCACCCGAAAAAGAACCCTATACACTTCAAAAAAACGACATCACCATTGAAGTACCACCCAACGGCTTCCAAACCCAAACCGACCAACTCTTCACCATTGAACCCATAACAATTTCCGACGAAGGCGTAAACTACCAATGGCTGGTAGACTACGAAGAACACTCCACACTAAAAAACTTCGAGAAAATCTTCGACCGAGGCGGCCGATACAACATCCAACTACAAGCCAAACAAGCCAACCTCCAGTTCAACTACAACTATGTGGTGCTAGTGGAAGAAACCGGCGAAGTAGAAACCATCGGACATGTTAATAAGGTGTTCGACTACCTGCCCGCCGTCGGGCAATTCACCAACAAACTACCAAAATATGACACCGGCAACACCCAAGCCGACATGAACGCCAAAGCACTACAACGCCTGCAAGGCGGACAAATAATCAGCCTCGGCGGATGGGGAGGATATGTGGTGGTGGGTTTCGACAAACCCGTGAAAAATACTGCCGGATATTGCGATATCAGAATTAAAGGTAATCCGTTTACTGCTGCCGCAAACCCCGACCCCAACGCCCCCAAAGGTGGCAGCTTTGAACCAGGAATTATTATGGTGATGCAAGATGCGAATGAAAACGGTCAGCCCGATGATCAGTGGTATGAACTGCAAGGAAGCGCACACCACAACCACACCAAAGAAGCCTTCTACCAAAAAGGAGTAAACACCCAAAACGACATGAACTTCTACACCGACTACCAAATGACCTACCACCGCCCCGATGCCAACAGCACCAACGAAAAATACATCCGATGGACCGACAACAAAGGCAACAGCGGATACAAAGCCAAAAGCAAATTCCACGAACAATCCCCCTTCCCCCAATGGGTGAAAAACGAAAGCATCACCTTCAGCGGAACACGCCTACCCCAAAACGGCATCAACGAAAGCAACACCAGCACCCACTTCGTGCTCTACAAATTCCACTACGGATATGCCGACAACTCCGAAAACTTCGACATCGACTGGGCAGTAGACAACAACGGAAACCCAGCCAAACTAAACGAAATAAATTTCGTGAAAGTATACAGCGGCGTAAACCAAGAAATCGGGCAACTCGGCGGATGCTCCACCGAAATAAAATCATTCGAAGACATGAACCGTGCCGGAATACTCGTGAAAACCGAAAACGAAACAAAACAATAACAAAAAGTAATTAACAATTAAACATTAAACAGTTCCACAACAAAACAATTAAACATTTTAACGATGAAACAATTACCAAACATCAAACACCTCTGGGCACTAACCCTAGTATGCACCGCATTTTTCGCCTGCTCACCCAACGAAAAAGACGATCCCGAAGTGCTACCATCCATCGCCGACTTTGAAGACCTAGCACTAAAAGAAAACTCCAACTACGAGGGCAAAGACTCCGTACTACTCTTCGCCAGCGAAAAAAACCAACACGGCGGCATCAGCTTTCAGTATAACTACACCCCCTACGGCGACGGCGGATACTCCGGCGGCATCACCTACAGCAACAAGCACGACACCACCACCCCCGGACACCTCAACAAATACAGCGTGGCCGATGGAAACAACGGCAACAACGTATTCCTACTAATGTACGACAACGAACAGAAAATAAACTTCCTCTCCGAAGAACCACGCACCGTGCAATCCGCCAAACTATGCCTAAACACCTACGCCGCTATAGCTATAAAAGAAGGTAGCCAATTCAGCGAAAAATTTACCGATGGCGATTACTTCTGCCTCAAAGTATCAGGCGTATATGCCGACGAGAAACAAAAGTCAGACACCATCAGAATCTACCTCGCCGACTACCGCAACGGCAAAACCGACATCCTAACCAAGTGGACAAAATATACCGACTTCAGCCAGCTTGGCAAAGTAAAAGCCCTGCAATTCGACTTCGACTCGACCGAGAAAAGCGAGTGGGGAATAAGCACTCCTAAATACGTATGCATCGATGAAATAGTCTATCAATAGCAAATTGGCGGGCAGAAGGTAGACTAATAAGTTACCCTTCTGCCCACCAATTTTAACCCACCTAACCACCAAGCTACCCTTCGGCACAATGCCGAAGCCCATCCAACTGCCAAGCTACCCTTCGGCACAATGCCGAAGCAAGACAAACATATATGTTCGCCCTTTAACGCTTCGCTGGCTTTTGTTTTATGCACTGTAGCAGCGCTATACCTTAATCGACAAAATCCTTGTTTTATTGAGTTTGGAGCACTTGCTACGGAGTTTCAATGTATATAATCGGGGTTCAATACAGAAGAGGTTTATTTTCTGTTTTGTTAACATCGTTGCAAAATTCACTCACAGTGGCAGACGACGGATAATCCATTTTGCCTCTGCGAATAATCGGCTGATAGAATTTGCAAATTCATCTTAGTGAATTGATTTTCCTGATTGTTTGGCTTCCCCACAACAGCCTTGATAAAGTGGGTAAGGGGAGGTCTGCTCAAAAATAAGAATTTTGCCACTTTATCAACAATTTTTCAGAAAAATGTTAATACCGCTCCAATTTTCAGTCCGTAAAATAGGACTTGCGAATTTTGAGTCCTTTAGAAGAAAAGTTTTTGGATTTCTTTATGTAAAGAAATGAAAATACCGTATTTTATATTTGCCCCCTAAGGGAGCTACCAAAACTGAAATTTTATCGCGAGTAATCTTTTATATTTTGAGCTAGCCCCCCCCAAAAAAAAAGTCCTATTTTTACAATTTGTCAAAGATGTTGCAATAAAAATAGCTGGCCGAACTAATCCTGAACTCGTTTCAGGAGCTATTTCTCTTAATGCCTTAAACAACACCAATACTTTTCCCATCTACTTTAAAAGTTGGGCTGTAAGTAATTGGTCTGTTATTTTAATTTTCAATTTATTTTTTTAATTACGTTACTTCAGTTGGCAATGTAATATCACTTTTTTTTTTGATACACAATACAATACCGTCGCAAAAAATTTCAAGCAATTTTAAGTCAATTTATTCAATTTCTGGCTTTAAAAGTCATCTTTTCAGGGCTATTCCTTCAAAAGTATGCTCCACTTTGAAACAAGTTTTTCTGATGAGTTTGGTAAAGCTTCAGTCATGCTGCTCTTCATGCTGCTTATTCATAATCGACTGATAAACAATATGAAATACAACATCTATATCCGCTAAAACTTTGCAAGGTAGACAAAAAAATAAGCTGAACCCCGACATAGGAGTTCAGCTCTTTTTTTGTTTCTTTGTTTTAAGCATAAAACGTAAAAGAAACATGGGTAAAAGTACACATTCTATTGGACAGCTGGTGTTGGGGCAGCTAATCAGTTACGTAGATAAGAGAAAAGTCTTAAAAATCAGCGAGCTGCTTAATTGCGAACGCTATGTAGTGTCTGTCTATAATGTCGGGAGTCTGAACTATAAAGTTAAATATCAAGGTTTGTCGTTCTGTATGCTGAGAGTTTGGGAATTGGGAATTTACTTGTGTAAATGACTAATTCGAAAAATGAGCGTAACGCAGATATTGGACTTTATGGACAGACTCTAAATATACTCCTCAAAAGGTATTTCCATTTGAATATATCTGACGATGGGCGAAATATTTATGTCCTCAATGGCAAGAGTCAGGCTAACACCCAACAGACGTATGCTCTTTTTTTCGTCTCTATTTTCAAGGAGTAGCTGTTTGGCTATATGGAAAATGTCTGAATCGGCATCTAGTTTCTCGTCAAAGCTCTTTGCTCGTGTAATTTGAGCAAAGTCGGCATATTTTATTTTTAGTGTCAAAGTCTTTCCCTCAGCCTTTCGTTTTGCAAGGCGCATTTTAAGTTCACCTACAATCAAGAGCAAGCGTTTTTTAAGTTCACTTTCGTCGGATACATCTTCAAAAAATGTTCTCTCCACACCTATGGATTTACGCACTCTGTCAGCATTTACCAGTCGTTCGTCCACCCCTCGGGCAATATTGTAAAAAAACTCACCTCGCTTTCCAAAATGTGTTGATAACTCATCCTTAGAAAAGCCTTTCAGGTCTTTCCCATACAAAACTCCTAGGTCGTTCATACGCTTAGCAGTAACCTTTCCCACACCAAAGAATTTGCCAATTGGAAGCTGTTCCACGTATTCTTCTCCATGCATAGGAGTGATTACAAACACACCATTGGGCTTGTTTACGCCCGAGGCTATTTTAGCTAGGAACTTGCAATAAGATACCCCTGCAGAGGCTGTCAATCCTAGCTCCTCGAATATTTGAACTCGTATTTCATTGGCGATGAGCGTTGCCGATGTTTGATTCATCTTATTTTCCGTAACATCAAGGAAAGCCTCGTCCAAAGACAAAGGCTCGACAAGGTCTGTATATTTATGAAATATGTCATGCACTTTAGCAGACACTGACTTATACACATCAATGCGAGGATAAACAACTTGCAAATCAGGACATAAAGCTTTTGCTCGAACCATCGACATAGCCGAATGCACACCATATTTCCGGGCTTCGTAACTAGCCGCAGCAACCACACTTCTAGCGCTTGCTCCCCCTACAGCAAGAGGCTTACCTCGAAACTCGGGACTATCCCTCTGCTCTACCGATGCAAAAAATGCATCCATGTCTATATGTATAATCTTCCTATTCATTTCTTGCTTTTGCACACCTCCGTTTTGGCACTATACGTGTACATATCTCTTTCCCATATTATCGTTCCTAAACAGAGGCTACCAGTCGCCATAACACCTTAATTAACAGCCCAATCTATCATTTCAGAATTATTTTTCGAAGAGCAATTTACGAATAAAATATGAATCCCATACTAAAGGTAGACTTGTCAGTACCTACGTATTTTGTATATTTGCTAGTATAAAATCTGTATTATGGATACAAAATTGACATTAAAACTTGACAAGCTTGCTATAAAACAGGCTAACATATACGCATCATTCAAAAATTTAGGACTTCCTCGTCAACGACATCAATATCCGAGAGTTATTACGACCAAAGAATAATTAATATTATCAGAAATAGTCTATAGTCCAACCCACCCAATAAAATGAGATATTTCACAGAACTTGCATATTGCGGAACAAAATACCACGGTTGGCAGATTCAACCCAATGCCAAATCAGTGCAAGGAACTATAGAAGAGGTATTATCCACGCTATTTCGTCAAAGCACAAGCATTGTCGGCGCAGGCAGAACCGACACAGGTGTACACGCCTCGTATTATGTCGCTCATTTTGACTCTGCGAAAAACATTGATACAAAGCAACTTAAATTTAAGATGAATTGTATGCTTCCCTCTGATATTTCCATATACAACATTTTGGAAGTTAACCATAGTGCACACGCCCGTTTTGATGCTATATCTAGAACATACAATTATTTCATAAACAATATAAAACACCCTTTTGGTAGAGACTTGTTTTGGGATTTCCGACAGGATTTAGACATTGAACTTATGAACGAAGCTTGTGCCTTACTGCTTGGCGAGAAAGACTTTACCAGCTTCAGCAAGCTACACACCGATGTAAACAATAATATCTGCGACCTTAAATTTGCAGAATGGGGTAAGACTACACATGGCTACAAATTTGAAATAAAAGCCAATCGTTTTTTACGTAATATGGTCAGAGCAATAGTCGGCACACTTGTGGAAATTGGTCTTGGCAAAATTGAGCCTACAGAAGTAGCAGAAATACTCAACAAAAAAAATCGTAAATTTGCAGGCACATCTGTACCTGCTCAGGGATTGTTCTTAAGCAATATCGAATATCCCCAGAAGTACAAGATGCCTGCTAATAAATATTAACTAAAACAACAGATGAGCACAATAAACATTGGCGACAAAGTAAAATTCTTAGACAGCGTGGGCGGAGGCATAGTCAGAGGATTTCAGTCAAAATCAGTAGCACTAGTCGAGGATGAAGAAGGTTTTGAGATCCCCACCCTAGTAAACGAATTATTAAAGATTGACAATCAAGCTTATAATGACACTTCATCAAACGAGGAAAGTCATACAAACACGCAACAAAGCGCACCCATAGTGGAGAAATACGAGCCCGTTTTTATTGAGGGCAATGACAAACCAAACTTTTTTATTGCTTTCGTCCCTACCGACACAGAAAACCCAGTAAGTGGTGAAATTGAACTCTTTATAATCAACGACAGCAACTACACTCTATTATTCAATTACAGCAAAAAACACGAGGATAAGTTCGTCTCGCATGAATCAGGTGATATAGAACCTAATACAAAGCTCAAAATAGACAGCTACTCGCAAATAGACTTGCCAGAGTTTCCTAAATTATATTTTCAGCTCATTCCTTTTTTACCTCAAGCTAAGGAGCTAATAAGCCCTTTCATAAAAGAATTTGCGATAAACCCGGTGAAATTCTACAAAGAGAAATCGTACGTAGAGAATGATTTCTTCGATGATAATGCCATAGTTTTCAGCCTGTCTAAAAACATAGATGCGGAGGTTTTTGACAAAATAACACAAGACGAGTTTCGCCAAGCAATAGCTCAAAAAACATTCGTAGCGACACAAAAGGAAACTATCAACAAAAGACAGCGAACGCTCGAATTGGTGGAAGTAGACCTACATATCCACGAAATAATTGATGATTTCTCAGGCTTGAGCAATCATGAAATACTTGAGATTCAAATAGAACGTTTCAACTCCGAGATGAAAGATGCTATTGCAAACAGAGTAAAAAAGATAATATTTATTCATGGTGTAGGAGCAGGCAAACTGAAAATGGAAGTTCTAAATGAACTGAAACGAAAATATCCCAAATATTCATATCAAGATGCATCCTTTAAGGAGTACGGATTTGGTGCAACGATGGTGAATTTAGTAAGATGATGCGGTGATATGATGATTGGTTGTGAGTAAAAATATAAGTTTAATAGTATAAAAAAAAATCTCAAAATATTTTGCGTAATTAACTATTTATTCTTAACTTCACCGAGAAGAAATAAGATTCAAATACAATTAATCTGTGGCTAATCCTTTGTTACCATTAGGTTTGAGCCACAAAAAACATTCTGTTATGAAAACAAACAAACAAACAAACAAACAGGTCTAGTATAAGCCTCTTTGTAGTATTAATTTTATCCTTATACTTTATTGGTTGCAGTACAAATGAGGACTACATCTCTGACAACACCATGCCCGAAATGGAAGTAACAAGCTCTGAAGTCGCATTCCCTAGTAGTGAGGGGAATTTGGTAACTCTAAAGTCTGGTATTGTTATTGAGGAAAAAGAAGGTCACTTTATACTTGATGGAGATATTCTACTCACAGAAGAGCAGATAGAACTTCTTGATAAAACAGGAAGCATATTCCCTGCAGAAATAGAACCTATCGATTCATCTAAAATAATATTGATAGGAAACCCAGCGACAGGAGTAGATTACATCATCAACCCTTCACTCTCTCATACTAAGGCAGTTGGAAGACATCCCTATGAAGGGACGGCTTGGTCAATGGTTAGGTATGTTTTAGATCCAACACTAGATTATTATACAAAGATGAACATACAGGGAGCTATCGAACATTACAACACTAACACCAATGTTCGATTCTACAATGCAACAGGAAAACCCACCAAAGATCCGACATATGGATTTGAGTATCCTTACGTATATTTCACTCATGGCATAGGAAAGGATAGAGGAGAGTCTAATTCATCATATGTTGGCAGAAAAGGAGGAAGGCAGGATTTACTATTACAATTCGGTGCCCCAAAAGGCACAATTATTCATGAGATAGGTCATGCAATCGGACTATATCATGAGCACAATAGATACGACAGAGATAACTACGTAACAATTCATTATGCTAATATTCGTTCGAAAAAATCATATAACTTTAGCAAACAAACTAGAAATTATTATATCATCGGCTCGTTTGATTGGAATTCAATCATGCTCTACAGCTCAAACGATTTTTCTAGTAACGGCAAGCCAACCATGACTAAAAAGAATGGAAGCACATTTATTGGGCAAAGAACATGTTTGTCAGAAATGGATAGACGTTGGGCAAATACATTTTATCTTCCATATGTAGCAAGAGAGGACATATGCCTAGAACTAGAGGACATTGTATACAAGGGAGATAATTCCATTATGTCAAATCACGAAAGGCGTAACTTAATGTACCGCTTAAATCAAAACAGAGGAAATTGTTACCGTCAAGTTTCTCGCTGGTAAAGAATAAAAACAAATACCTATCGTAAGACTTCTTACGATAGGTATAAAAAAAAGATTATCATGAAATATATAAACTCAACTTTTTTACATCTTTTTCTATTGGGAGTTGTAATATGTGCTTGCAACAATGACGACACAGACAAAGAAAAAGAGATTATACTGACTGTCTATGAAGAAACGGGTTTTGGATCTTCAATTATGAGCGACTATGTAACAGAGCCATTATTATTCTCAGACACAGACAATGAGCATAAACAGCTCTTAATAGACATAATAATAGATGGTATTGATTTTGAATATGAAAGAGGATATAGATACACATTTAAAGCAAAAAAAATATGGATGACAGATCCTCCTCAAGATGTGTCCTCCGTTAAATATAATATTGAAGAACTACTTTCAAAAGAAAGAATAATAACTTCCAATAAAGAAGAGGAACTGAAACTTACAGTTGCTCCTAACACCGTGAAATTCCTACCATGCTACAGAAGTGATTTGAAAAATCAGATTCACGACGCACTGTCTGTTAAGGAAGTAGGAACAGAGGGCAATATGGCAATCGTCAGTATAGAGAACTTCGACTACGAATCGGGCTATGAGTACACCATTAGAGTAAAGAAAAGCACACAAGCCGAACCATATAGCATCAAATACACTCTATTGGAGGTAATTTCAAAAACAAAACAAGACGTATAATTTCAGATTTTGATTTCACGTTTGCGGCAATCTCCTCGTTTTAAGCAGTGTCTGGAGTCTGAGCTATAAAGTTCAAGATTAAGGCTTACGAAACTTTGTAAATTAGCCATTTACACAAGTAAACTCCCAATTCACAAAGCGAGCATAACGCAGATATTGGACTTTATAGACGGACTCTAATTAATTATTTTATCTTCAGCTTTAGACTCACGGGAGCAGTCAATGCACTTTCGTTTCCTAGTCTGTCTATCGCAGAAATACGCAACTTATATTTCTTATTCTTTGCCCCTTTCACCTTGCTAAACGTAAGGCTATTTTCGCATGTTGTCATATAAATAAATTTTGTATCCTCTTTGTTGAAGTCTGCATCTTCATTGTAGAGATAAACAACATAGCTACATTTTTCGTCGGTCACATTTTCCCACATCAGTGATTTCTTGTCGCTGTGGGTAATGACAGGCGAGGCAGGTACGGTATTGTCTAGCCAGGGCATAAGAGGTTGCAATGCAGGCTTTTTTAGCACGTCCTTTTTCAGCTCTTTCTGTAATCCATTCAGATTTCTATTCAGATGTTTTGCACTAAACATTGCAAAGCCGTCTATACCGTAGGAGCGAGATTTTTCTATTTGCGCAAGTATCTCCGTTGGCTTCTCCCAATCTTTATTACTATTGCCAGAATTCAGCTTATACAACCCTAGCCCCAGATAGTAGTTTCTATCTGCACATTGCCGTTTCCACCAATCGCTCAGCACATTGAAACCTGCGTAAGGATTACTTCTTGCCCAATATACCTGCACAGCAATATAATCTAGCCAACCCATCCTTGCCCAATAGGGAGCATCGGCATACAAGTCGTCGTACAACTGCACACCTCCTCGTGTGTTAGAACCTTCTTCATTGGTAGAGGCATTGCGCCATACACCAAAAGGACTGACGCCAAACTTAACGTAAGGCTTAATCTGTTTTATACTACCATTTACATTTCTAATGAAATTATTGATATTATCACGTCTCCATTCTGCTAGTGTTACAGTTTTATTATCTCTGACCGCAAATTGCCTATCGTCACTAAACTCCTTGTTTACAACTGGATACGGGTAGAAATAATCATCAAAATGCACTCCATCAATATCATACTTAGCCACCACCTCTGCTACTATTTTTACAACATAGTCTGACACTTCTTTTATACCTGGATTAAGGTACTTCTTCCCACCATACTCCACTATCCAATCTGGACGGAAGTTCTCGACATGAGCCTGTCCATGATCCGACGCAAGATCCATCGACACTCTATATGGGTTCATCCAAGCATGCAGCTCAATGTTTCTTCTGTGACTCTCCTCAATCCAAAATGCCAGAGGGTCATATCCAGGATTTTTACCTTCCGTTCCCGTCAAGTATTTCGACCATGGAGCAAGCTGAGTTTTATATAAGGCATCGCCAGCACAACGCACCTGAAAGATTACAGTATTAAAATTCATGGCTACCATAGTATCTAGGATAGCGATAGCCTCCTGCTTTTGATGTTCTACGGACAATCCAGCTTTTGAGGGCCAGTCTATATTAGCTACCGTTGCCACCCACAAAGCTCTAAATTCACGCTTTTGAGAAAACACACAAACAGCGGACATAAAGAACACGGCAAGAATACTTATTCGTTTCATTTCTAAATCAATATATCATTTAACTTAATCTACTCTATTTAATCTGCTAAGCTCAATCTACTTTTTAAATAGTGTTTATCCATAAAGTCGGAAGCCCGAGCTAAGAAGCCAAACATCAAGGCTTGCAAAACTATGTGAATTAGGAGTAGAGAGGCCCAAGTTAGGGGCATCTACTTATGTAAATAACTAATTCGCAAAGCGTGAGCATACACAGATTTGGACTTTGTAGACAGACTCTAAATATTGCTAACTCTCATAATATCGGCAAACACTCCAGCTGCAGTAACAGAGTCGCCTGCACCATAACCTTTTATCTGCAATGGTAAAACATTATACCTTTCGGTGGTAAATAGTATTAGATTATTGCTATCGGCAATGTCAAAAAATGGATGCGACTCGTCAACCTCCACTAATTCAACCACTCTTTTACTGCCTTCAAACTTAGCTACATATCGCCACCTCTTGCCTCTACTTTCAACAGCACTTCTTTGTTCTTCAAATATCAAATCGTATTCTTCGAGGCGAATCCAGAAGTCTTCAAGACTCCCGTCGAACAGCTCTTGAGGAATAAAGCGTTGAGCATCTACCTCTCTCATTTCAATCTCGTAACCTGCAACTCTGGCAAGTATCACAAGTTTCTTTATCACATCACTACCACTAAGGTCAATGCGTGGGTCAGGCTCGGCAAAACCTTTTTCCATAGACAGTCTGACAGCCTTACTGAGAGGCACATCAGAACTTATAGCATTGAAAATAAAATTCAATGTCCCTGAAAGAGCAGCTTCTATCTTGACAATTTTATCTCCCGAATTAATCAAATCGTTCAGAGTGGTTATAATTGGCAAACCTGCTCCCACATTGGTTTCAAAAAGAAACTTAACTCCTCTTTGGGTAGCTCGACGCATAATTCTATTAAAATTATCTTGACTTGATGAGGCCACAAATTTATTTGCAGCAACAACAGAGATATTACTATCTATGAGCTTATAATACAAATCTGCTACATCATTTAGAGCCGTACAATCCACAAATACAGAGTTGAAAAGATTAAGCTCAATTGCTTTTTTTGCAAACAACGATATATCCGAAGTCAAATCTGAGCTTAGTAATTTATCTACAGCGCCACTGGGAGCTATACCATCGGCATCTAGGAGCATTTTTTTAGAGTTCGCAATACCTACCAACCGAAGTTTCAAATTCTTATCTTTAAGCAGCTTTTCTTTTTGTCCAGATATTTGTGTCAACAATTGTTTCCCTACAGTTCCTATTCCAAGCAGGAATACATTAAGCTCGGTAAATTGCGACAAGAAAAATGCTTCGTGCACCACACTTATTGCCTTCTTAAGTTCGTCTTTATGTATTACCCACGACACGCTGTGCTCGCTAGCATCTTGCGCTATCGCTTTGGCGTTAACACCATTCTTACCCAGAGCCCTGAACAATTTACCCGATATACCAGGATAATTTTTCATCTGCTCTCCAACAATGGCAACAACTGCAACATCTTTATCGAATGCAATTGTGCTTATTTCCTTAAATCTTAACTCAGCATCAAACTCTTTCATAAGCAAGCTTTCGGCGAGCATTGCATCCTGACTACTAATTGCCACACTAACCGTACTTTCTGACGAGGCCTGCGAAAGCATATATGTTGTTATTGATTGTTTGTGCAATTGGCTTATCAGGCGTAATATTACCTCATTACCACTCAGAAGCCCCGTGCCATATATGGTAATCATGCAAGAGTCGTCAATTGATGTCACTCCCTTCACTGGATACTCTGGATTATTTACAACATCCTTTATTATCAATGAACCTGCATTCTCGGGTTCGAAAGTATTTTTAATGTTTATAGGAATTTCGCACTCCAGCACAGGCATTATCGTTGGTGGGTATATAACCTTTGCTCCAAAATGCGCCAATTCCATTGCTTCTGCATATGTGAGAAGAGGAATAGTAAAAGCATTATTTATTATGCGAGGGTCTGCAGTCATAAACCCATTTACATCTGTCCATATTTCGAGCATAGACGCATTCAGTGCAACAGCAACGAGAGCCGCTGTATAATCCGAGCCTCCTCTGCCTAATGTTGTTGTATCGCCACTTTCATTCGACGCAATAAATCCAGCAATAACAGACACCTTGTCCGTCTTCTTTATTGTATTTGCCAGAATCTGGTAAGTACTTTCTATATTAACAACATTGCGACCTTTATTTTTATGGGTTTTAAAAAGCGCCCTAGAATCTAACCATCTAGCACCTAGCAAATTAGCCAACATCTGCGAGGAAATAAGTTCTCCATAGGCAACAATTCTATCCATGGTGCGGTCTGTTGTTTCTTTTAGGATAGCTATACCGTCGAGTAGTTCCCCAAGTTCGTTTAGGTAGTTATCTACTCTTTCAAATATTTCTTTATCATTGGGAAACAGCTGTCTTAAAGCATCATGATGCATATTTACTATACTCTCAAATTCAGATTTATGGCTTAAACTAGGCATCAAAGCCAACTTCGTAGCTTTAATAAGTTTGTTTGTTACTCCCCCCATTGCAGAAACGACAATTACAATGGGTTCATTCTGTGCTGCTACAATATCTTTAACACGCAACATCGCCTCGACACTTCCCACCGAAGTGCCACCGAATTTTAAAATCTTCATCTTTCTGTTTCCGTTCTGACTTTATTCTTCAACTCTAGAGATTACTTCTCTGATTTTGGTTTCTATTTCCAATGCCAATTCCTCATTGTCTGCCAACACTCTCTTTGCTGCTTCGCGCCCTTGCGCCAGTTTAGTATCTCCATAGCTAAACCACGAGCCACTTTTTGTTATTATGTTGTTATCAACTCCCATATCAACAAGCTCTCCAGTACGCGATATACCTTCGCCATACATAATATCAAACTCTGCTTTCTTAAATGGAGGGGCAACTTTATTTTTCACTATTTTGGCTCTAGTATGATTGCCAAGCACCTCGTCACCATTTTTTATCTGACCAATCCGGCGAATATCAATCCTTACAGAAGCGTAGAATTTCAAGGCATTACCACCAGTTGTCGTTTCTGGATTTCCAAACATCACGCCGATTTTCTCGCGTAGTTGGTTAATAAATATACAGCAAGTTTTTGTTTTGTTGATATTTCCAGTCAGTTTTCTCAGGGCTTGCGACATAAGTCGTGCTTGCAGTCCCATTTTTGATTCGCCCATCTCGCCTTCTATTTCTGCACGAGGGGTAAGGGCTGCCACCGAGTCTATTACTAATATATCGACAGCACCAGAACGTATTAGATTATCTGCTATTTCCAAAGCCTGTTCGCCGTCATCGGGCTGAGAGATAAGAAGGTTTTCGATGTCGACCCCAAGTTTTTTAGCATAAGTTGGGTCAAACGCATGCTCGGCATCCACCATCGCTGCGATACCACCTTGTTTCTGAGCTTGCGCTATTGCGTGTATTGCTAAAGTTGTCTTACCTGACGATTCTGGTCCAAATATTTCTATTACACGCCCTTTAGGTAGTCCTCCTACGCCCAATGCGGAGTCTAGAGCCACTGAACCAGTAGGAATAGCAGGCACTTCCACTACTGGCTTATCACCTAGCTTCATTACTGCACCTTTGCCGTAGGTTTTTTCTATTTTTTCCATCGTCAGTTTCAGTGCCTTCAGCTTTTCATTCTGATCGGTTGGGTTTTCTTGTTTTTTTGCCATTTTGTTATTCTCCTATCTTCTTTAATATTTGTTCTGTATGCTCTTTTGTTTTCACTCTTCCAAAAACCTGTCTTATAACACCCTCTTCATCAATTACATACGTTTTACGAATTACTCCAACTATTATTTTACCGTACATGTTTTTTTCTCCCCATGCGCCATAAGCCTCAAGGATTTTCTTATCCTTGTCTGCAATCAGTTTAAAGCCTAAGTCATGTTTTGCTTTAAATTTTTTATGCGACTCTACTGAATCGGGACTAACACCGAGTACGTCAAAACCTTTTGCCTGCCACATTCTATAGTTGTCGTTCAAATTACACGACTCAGCCGTACATCCAGGAGTATTGTCTTTTGGATAAAAATACAATATAAGCTTTTTCCCTTTATAATCCGAAAGTTGAACCTCCTCTCCATTATCATCTACACCTTTAAAACTAGGTGCTTCATCTCCTATTTCTAACATATTGTCAAATTTAAAATGCACAAAGTGCAAAATTCATATCAAGTACAAATATATGATTTTAATTTCTATGGACAGCTATTGCAAGGCGTATATGCATTAGCTTTTTTCTTTTTTTTATCAACAAAGGTAAGATTATAACTCCTCAATCAAGATAAAGTTTTATATTTGGAGTCATCTTTTTTTATATTCAGTTGCTCAAAAGTAAAAATACAGTGCTGTTTCTTATCGTGATGGTTTTGCTTTTCGCGGTGTATTTTATTGTAGACCCAAGCATGTCGATACACCTACCAAAGTGTCCCACCTATATGCTTACAGGATATCAGTGCCCTGGCTGTGGTTCTCAAAGAGCGTTACATCAGCTTCTGCACTTAAATATCGACGAGGCACTAAAGCTAAATGCGTTGTTTGTCGTGGGACTTCCTTATGTACTATTTGGAATTATTGCAAATTTCATAGGCATCCGCAACAACAGAATGAAAAATATTATAAAAGAATTATACAGCACAAAGGCACTTACAGCTTGTTTAATAATCGCGCTTATTTTCGGAGTTTTAAGGAACCTTATTTAGAGTCCTTCTTCAATAAAGCCAAACATCTACATCACGCCCACTTTGCGAATTACCAGCTCATCCAAACAAGACATCAACACTCAATAACACAAGCTATTACAGAAACAATACAATATAAAACAACAGTATCTAAAGAGCAATGATATTTGTAGGCTCAAGTGGAAAAGTATCGGCCGGTTTGTCTTATATGCAACAATATTCATATCTTTACGTCTGAATTGGAATTTAGTAAAATTATTATGATTAAAAAGGTGCTCACATACACATTCCTTGTCGTTACGCTTATAAACAACAAGCACGCAAATGCTCAGATACAAGAACTTAGCAAGATAAACGCCCTAATTAGCAAAGGCGAATATACCAATGCTATAGACGAAATAAACGAGCTCATAAACAATTATCCAGACTCAGAGGAAGCCGCTCATTCTTATATAAAATACGCTTATTGCTTAATAAAGGAAAAAGAGTGTGGAGAGGAAACCAAATATTGGCTACGCATGGCATCTGGAGCTCAGCTTATAGATGACGAAGCCCTATTAAATTTATTATACGGAAAGTTCTACCATAGCAACAAAATGTGGAACGAAGCCAAAGATAATTATATTAATTACAGCAACATAGCAAGCAGAAAAGACAAGAAACAGAACAATTTCGAGAGCATATTAACAAAGTGCGACAAACACGAATTACTTTTTCAGCCGAACACAAGCCTCGCATCGGACGAAGCTCTACGCAAAGAATTAGAACGGAAGCAAAAACAAGAGGCTGAGAAGAAACTTATCACACAATATTTAAGTAACAACACTCATCAATACAGCTCCATTCCTGACTTTGTTATAAACCCAGAAATTAAGTACAATTCTATAAATCAATTCAAAACCAACAGAGGAAAATACTATTATTGCAAAGGCAAGGAGACGGAAGATAAAATCTCAGCCATAGAAAAAACAATAGACAGGGCACGAACCAGTTACGAACAAACCAACAACATAGACGAAAAACAAAAAATTGCATTACAAGTAATTCAGCTTGAGAAAAACCTGCTTGACACTAAACAAAGCAAAGATTCTATGTTCCATGCTGTTGTTACAAACGAAGACGAATTTTGGAGTAAGGCTTCAAACGAAGAGAAGTCTGAACTAATGAGCAGCTATCTAACAAATAGCAAAAACACAAGAGGCAATGATGACAATTCCTTGTACACTTATGACTTACCTGAGATAAAAACAAAAAAGCCCGACCCTGTAACCTACACCGTTGTTATAGCAAGCTACAAGAGAGCTCCTACATATAGCATGAAGCAAATCAACAGTAAAATATCAAAAACCAGAGATGTTGTAACATTTACTGACACCGATGATATAAAGTATTATACAGTGGGCAGTTTTAAGGATAAACATGTTGCCGAACAACTAAAATCTCAATTGATTCTTGAAGGAGCAAAAAATGCGGAGGTTGTAGGATTTCTCAATGGCAAAAGGGTTGACAAACACTCAACAGACAATGGTAAAGAACTAGGTGCACCACTCCCTAAAGGCGTGAACAAACCTCAGCGTTCATCAGAACGTGAATTAATTCAAATTGTAAAGTAATCAGTCATGCTTCGCAATTTCTCCGAAATACCTATAGAGACACTTAGAAACGCTCTAAGAAATAGCATACTTCCAGGAGAATACGCTCATACCCCCATTCTTCCTCCCAGACGAAAACCAAACAGCGAAATAAATAATAAAAAATCGTTCATACGCAGTAGTACCATACTTTTAATATACCCTCATAAAGGAGAGAGCTACACTTGTTTCATTAGGCGCACCTCCGACATGAAACATCATGCTGGACAAATAGGCCTACCTGGAGGGCGACGCGAGTTCATGAAGGAGTCGGCATTGCAAGCCGCTGTTAGAGAAACCGAAGAAGAAATAGGAATCCCTTGTAATGATATAGATGTACTGGGCAAGCTCTCTAATGTTTACATTCCCATCTCTAACTACAAAATGGAACCATTTGTCGGACTTTTAAAGCACTCCCCAATCTTTAAAATCAATGCAGGAGAAATAGAAACGTTATATACATTACCTCTACAAAAAGTTATCAGCACTCCAATATCTCAGATAGAGATGAATTACAGAGGCGAGAAGACTAAGGTGCCAGGCTTCGTTCATGATGATTTTATAATATGGGGAGCAACAGCGATGGTAATAAATGAGTTTATTGAGCTTTGTAAAACATTACAGCTCTCTAATTCCTAATATGGACTAGTCAAAAAAGCGCCACTTTAAGCCTATTCTAAATGCGAACCTATTTGCTGGTAGGTTGTAAGCCGTATATCGTTCTTCCTTCATAAACATCGAAGATATATTATCGGCTCTAAGAAAAGCATCAAACCTTTTCAGTCTAAAAGTAAGGTATGGGGTAAGGTATGGATATCCACCTATTTTAGTTGTTTTCTGACTATAAAACCGTCCAGTTGCAGGGTCGTAAGCATTAGCATAGAATTTAGTATCGTACAAGAACTCCACCCCCATTCTCATGTGCAAGACCTTTGATAGAGTAAATTTCGCAGCCAAATTTGAAAATAAACTAACATCTGGCAAAGGTACGGCAGCCTCATTTGACGACGACTGCCAAAGCAACTTAAGCATCCAATCAAAAGCCTTACTCCTAAAGTTCTTTTGCGCAAAAATCGAAATAACGCTTACAGGGTCTTTTTCCTGCACTGGCACAACCTTGTATCCACCATAAATCATATTTGCAAACACTCCAAAATTCGCCCCAGCTTTTGCTTTAAGTTTCTGAGAGCGTACTGTTCCTGAAAATTTCATTTCGGTGGTATTCGAAAAACTATTGTGCCAAATAAAATGATTTGAAACAAAATCTTGCTCAAACACACTAGGAGCGACAGTATTAAACTCCGCATTAGCAACAAGAGCAAGAGTATCGAAACTCAATCTCAAGGGCTTATCTATATAGCCCGACAGGTAGGTTGTGCCTAGCTTTTGACCAGACAAATAAAATTTTGCTTTTGCCTTCCAATTTAAAAATTCACTATTGCTTTTTCCTATTTCACCTCCTACAAAAGCATCTACATAGTTATTGGAGAACATACTTACAGAGTCGATAATATAAGGTATTGAGTCATTAAGTAGTTGTTTGTATTTTACATTTACAACATCTGCTCCTGCGTATACAAAAGCCCCTGCGAGCCACTCTTTATCTGGATTTTCGTAATATTTTACTCTAAAAACATTTGACAGTCGCGAATATTCTACCACATCATCAGTAGAATTTGGGTTTAAAAACGAATTAGAGAAAAAACTTGTATCCACACTCTCTTCATCAAAACTGCGTGTTGCCGTTTCGTATTCTATTTGATGAGACAGCCCTAAACGAGGAAAAAAATTGTCCACTCCCAGTTCTTTCACAGAATCGGGGATAAGAGCCCATTGCTCCTCTAACATATCTTTTTCCTCGACAAGCACCTTTCGTCCAATTCTATATTCATGATTATATGTAGCTATAATATTTTTTATTTCAGAACTTACGCCATACAGATTTACAGGCAGTTGATCAGACTTCTCTGTCAAGTCCCTAGAGGCATCATCAGTAAGCCCCCCATTCTCTTCACTTTTCACCCTATTATATATTATGCTTCCATAGGCTATATATTTATCTCCTTGATAGTTCATATTAAACAGGACATTCATTGGCTTTTGTTGCTGATTTTGAAAGTCGCCATTAGCCCGTGCCTGATCCCAACGAAAAGTGAAATTCAGTCTTTCATTCACATTCTGCGAGTGCAAAACGTCCAATCGATCATACTGCTTGGTGTTTTTATTCAAACTCTGAATGTAATAGAAATAGGTATATGGAGTGGTCGTATTTAAAAAATCAATTTCTTCGAATACGTAGGAGCTATATTGGAAATTTCGCAAAAAATAGAACTGTGTGTTTATCTTCCTGGCAAAAAAATCATTACTCATTGCGGCACCAGCATAATTCCCAACTTCAGTAACGGACATCTGCCCCATATACGGGGGATTAAACAATTGATAGTAGTCCATCAAGGTATCAGACCCTGCTAAACGAACATTTGCACCATAATCAAACAAATTCCATAGTTTTCTAATCCGAGGAACATTCTTTACCGAGTCGCTGTCCTCACTCATTTCTTCGTCAGTCTCCAATTGCTCTTGTTCGTCAAGACCATACAGCTCCCTCTGACGTCGCTCAAAATCAGACTCCTCCTGAGCACAGGCACTGTAGCCAAGCAGCCCTACTATGGATATGATAAATAATATTCGCTTCATAAAGTTAGGGCAAAGATAAAGTTTTTATACAACTAAAAAACAAGAGCATTTATTTTATACCTTTGTATGCAAATAATAAGGTTCCTAGAAAAAGAAATTGACAAGATGAAGAAAGATTTAATATCTATAACAGACTTCACAAAAGACGAATACATGCACGTCATTGAGCTTGCAGAGAAAATTGAGAAGGGCGAGATTTTGCCTTTAATAAAAGATAAGGTGATAGCTTCTCTCTTTTTTGAACCGTCTACAAGAACACGACTAAGTTTTGAAACTGCAATAAACAAGATGCGTGGAAGGGTAATTGGTTTCTCAGACTCGGGTGCAACTAGTGTTACCAAGGGCGAGACATTACACGACACCATCAAAATGATTAGTGCATACGCCGACATGATCGTGATGCGCCACCCTCTTGAAGGCAGTGCCAGATATGCATCAGAAGTCTCCAACATTCCCGTCATAAATGCAGGAGATGGAGCTAACCAACATCCAACACAGACCTTATTAGACTTATATTCAATAAGTAAAACACAAGGAACACTTAACAATCTCAATATTTTTATGGTCGGCGATTTAAAATATGGTCGCACTGTACACTCCCTACTAATGGCACTGTCAGAGTTTGACAATCTGGTTTTCAACTTTGTAGCACCACCCGAGTTGTCTATGCCCAACGAATACAAACGCTTTTTGAGTCAGAGAGGCATAGAATATCACGAACATACAGAGATGAACAAAAATATTCGTGATGCTGACATTCTCTATATGACAAGAGTGCAAGGCGAGCGCTTTACCGACCCCATAGAATATGAACAAGTGAAAAACGCCTACTCTCTAAAAAAAGATATGCTGAAAGGGACTAAGGATAATATGAGAATCCTACACCCCCTGCCAAGGGTAAACGAAATTGCAAAAGATGTGGACAACAGCAGCAAAGCATATTATTTCAAACAAGCCGAGAACGGAGTATACACAAGGATGGCAATCATCTCCTACATGCTTAATCTTTAAAAATTATGACAAACGACAAACAACTATTAGTTAGTGCCATCGAGAATGGCATAGTGATAGACCATATCCCCTGCAAGGTTCTTTTTAAGGTCGTATCTATTCTGAAGCTGGATAAAATTGAAAGCAACATGACCTTGGGAGTCAACTTAGATAGTTCCATGATGGGTAAAAAATCCATCATAAAAGTCTCTAATCTATTCCTAGAGCAAAAGGATCTAGATAAAATAGCATTGATTGCGCCCTCTGCTAAAGTAAACATAATCAAGGAGTTTAAAGTATCGGAAAAGAAACAAGTTGCCTTACCAAAAAAACTGACAGGAATAGTAAAATGTATCAATCCGAAGTGCATCTGTAATCATGAAAACATCATGACATCCATGGAGGTCTTGCCAGAGAGCAATACAACATTGCGTTGCACATACTGCGAAAAGATTATCAACAAAGAAAATATAGTAATACTTTAAAAAAATAAACAAGATGATTCAAAGAATTCAGAGTGTCTACATATTCATGACCTTAGTAGTTATTTCCTTATTTTTCTTTCTTCCCATTGTTGACATTAAGATAGCTGCGGATGGACAGGATTTAACATTCTATGTAAGAGGCATTATCAGCAATGGCGAAGTTGTAACAAGCCAACTACCCTTAATGCTTTTATTAATTGTCATCCAATTAATAGAATTAATTGCATTATTCTCATTTAAGAAGCGTGTTGCGCAAATTCGCTTGTTGCTCTTCAATATAGTTTTACTGCTAGGCTCTTACGCACTGATATACATCAATACCTATTTTACTTACTCTGACGACATCATAGCACCTAGAATGTACATAGCCTTCCCTTTGGTAGCAGTGATATTCAACATTATGGCGGCAAGCAAAGTAAAGAAAGACATTAATCTACTTAAATCGGCAGATAGGATTCGATAGTGCGAAATATGGAAGCAAGCCCGAATATTTAGCTTCCTAGTTGAACTCGAATTATGCATTGAAATGCCGTAGCGAGGGCTTCAAACTCAATAAAACAAGGGTTTTGAAGAACAAAGCGTAGCACCGTTACGATGAACGAAACAAAAGCCAGCGAAGCGTTTGTTTTGAAAAGATTGGAGCATGCAACAGGAGAGCTAATGCATGTTTAGGGTTCAAACTCCGAGTCTCATAGACAGCTCTAAATACCTAATCTGGATGTATCTATTCGGAAATTTCTGCCGAATAATTAATTATATACTTTCGGCTAGCCCTAAGTGAAGAGCTTGTCATTACTTCGTAGCTTATGGTATTCCATTTTTCGGCTATCTCTTCGATAGGAATATTCTTTCCGTATATCTCTATCACATCGCCAAGTTCCACATCTAAGCCAGTGATGTCTATCATAAACATGTCCATACATATATTCCCGACAACAGGAGCAAAATGACCTTTTACGTACACACGCCCCACTCCATTGCCCATAGCTCGGCGATAGCCATCAGCATATCCAACAGGTACTACTGCTATTGTCCTGTCTTCATCAAAAATCGCAACTCCCCCATAACCAACAGCTTGTCCTGCTTTTATCTTTTTAATTGATATTATTTCCGACAGCAAGCTTCTTATGGGCTTTAGTCTTGTATCCATGTAATTTATTCCACCATAAACACCTATTCCAGAACGCACCATATCGAACTGATAATCAGGAAAACGTAAGACACCAGCACTATTCAGAATATGTTTAATAAACTTGTATGCTAAGATCTCTTCTGCTCTCTTATAATATTGGGTAAATAAGTCGAACTGTTTCTGAGTAAAGTCATCTTTTTCAGGGTCTTCAGAGCATGACAAATGCGAATATACCGACATCACTTTTACTCTGTCACCGTGTTTTTTTATCAGACTAAGAGCCTCGTCAAAAAGCTCCATACTGCAAAAGCCTAGCCTTGACATCCCTGTATCGACCTTTAGATGTATTCCTATTTGTTTTTTATCTGTTCTTTCTACAAGTTCTTTTAACAATTCGATATTTGGCATTGATGCTTGCAAGTCATACTCTACACACAGAGCAAAATCTTCCTTGTGAACATTCATCACCATTATGGGTATACTTACAGAATTCTTTCTTAGCTTGACCCCTTCGTCTACACTAAAAACGCCTATATAATCAACACCAGACATCTCTGCTAAGCGCCCCAATCTCAGCATCCCACATCCATATGCATCGGCTTTTAGCATCAGCATAATTTTGGTTTGAGCTTTTATAAGGCTACGATAGATGTCAATATTGTTTATTATGTTTTTAATATTAATCTCCGATATGGTATGAGAAGTATTTCCCCTTAGATAGCCTATCAGGTTTGCTGTTTCTTGAACATCTCCAAGAATGAAAAACATCTTCGACTTTACATCTGCAAAAAAGTTTGCATCTAAACAATCTTGCAAGGTCTCGTACTTAGTCATCTGCGACACGACTGTACTTTTTGTGTTAAAGTTACCAATTTGCACTCCTGACTTTATGTTCAGTTGTCCACTCAGTCTATCAAAAGCTAGAGCATCTTCCATGCTCATAGTTGTCAAATACTTAGAGTTTGTACATATGATAAGCACTTCACACTCCGAATAGAATGAGTGAGCAAAATGCAAGATCTGCATATAATCATCTAGGCTTGCTACATCCTGAACACTGTATACAAAAGAATCGTTTTTACCCTCTTGTCCGACAATAGTGGTAGTCGTGTTTTTTTTTGCCATGCTTGTACTATCTAATCGTCGTCGTCGTCATGAAACAGCGCTTGTCCAAGGTTTTCAAATTTACGTCTATAATCCCTCATTGCCAACCTGATAAGTTCCTTTGCCTCAGTAGCTTCGTAGGTATGTGTAATTTCTGCCTGCCTATCTTTCCCAGGCATATCTTTATAGGTTAGAAAATAGTGTTTAAGTCGCTCTACAACAATATTTGGGCATTCGGATATATCTTTAAATTCACCGTATACGACGTCGGACTTCAACACTGCAATAATTTTATCGTCAGCCTCGTTTCCGTCTAACATTCTGAAACCTCCAATAGGAATAGCCTCAACGATAAAATTCCCCTGCGCAATATTCTTTTCCGTCAAAACACATACGTCAATGGGGTCTCCATCGCCTTTAATTCCTTCGCGCCCTGTTTTTTCCATGCAAAACTCACCTACTGAGCGTCCGCAATATGTTTGAGGTATAAATCCATACAAAGCAGGCGTAACATTAGAGTACTTCTGTGGTCTGTCGAGTTTCAGGTAGCCACTGGATTTATCAATTTCAAACTTAACTGTATCTGTTGTAACTATCTCAATAAAAGCGGTAAACATATCTGGGGCATTATCTCCAATATGCACTCCGTGCCAGGGATGGGATTTATATCTCAAGCCCATCAATTTACCAATGGGGTCCGAAAAAGTATCTGCCATAATAGTATATTATTAATGTTTGTTGTAAATGTAATAAAATTTATAGTTGCGTTTACTATTCTCCGCCAAATTCCATCAGAAATGCTTTTATAAACCCATCAATATCTCCGTCCAGAACTGCTTGCACATTCCCACTTTCATGGTTTGTTCGTACATCCTTCACCATTTTATATGGTTGCAGAACATACGATCTGATTTGCGAGCCCCATTCGATTTTTTTCTTCTGCGATTCGATTTTCATGGTTTCCTCTTGTCGTTTACGAAGTTCCATTTCGTAAAGTTGCGATTTTAACAGGCGCATAGCATTCTCTTTATTTTGAAGTTGCGACCGGCTTTCGGTGTTTTCTATTACTATTCCTGTTGGGGCGTGTTTTAGTCTCACCCCTGTCTCTACTTTATTGACATTCTGCCCCCCTGCGCCACCTGAGCGGAAGGTGTCCCACGATATATCTGCGGAATTCACTTCTATCTCTATGCTATCGTCTACTAGTGGAGCGACAAACACCGACGTAAAGGAGGTCATCCTTTTGCCTTGTGCGTTGAACGGCGAGATTCTCACTAAACGATGTACACCATTTTCGCTTTTTAGATAGCCGTATGCATAATCTCCTTCAATTTCTATGGTACAACTTTTTATCCCAGCTTCGTCGCCATCATTCATTTCGGCAATTCTTACTTTGTAGTTGTGCTGTTCTGCCCAACGGGTGTACATACGAAGCAGCATTTCTGCCCAATCGTTACTTTCCGTTCCTCCTGCTCCTGCATTTATACGCAACATACAAGCCATGGAGTCTTCTTGCTTCCTGAGCATATTGCGAGTTTCTAAGTCTTCTATACTTGCTAGAGTTCTAGCGTATTGCCCTTCCACCTCATCGTCGGGAGCCTCGCCGAGTTGATTAAATTCAAAAAGCACATCAAGTTCTCCTTGTTGCTCCTCAATGTTCTCATATCCTTTAGTCCAGTTTTTAATGGAACGAATATGGCGCATTTGTATTTCGGCTTCTTTTGGATTGTTCCAAAAGTCAGGATCTTGGGTTTTTAACTCTTCTTCTTTTAGCTGATTTATCTTAGCATCGTAGTCAAAGATACCTCCTTAACGCATCCCGGCGCTCTCTAAGTGCATTCAATTGCTCTTGACTTATCATATTTTCTTTGTATATAGCTGTTAGAGCTTATGCTAACAACCTGATTATTAAAACTTAATTGGTTAATCCGTTTTAATCAAACTTGCTAGGCACATCTGACTTATCATATTTCTTCAGATATTCTACAGCATCTAGCTCTGTGTCTGCAATAAAATATAGTTTTTTAAATCTTGCGTTTGCAAAATATTCTTGATACATAGTTTCGAACATCGCTATAAGATTATCGAAATATCCATTCTTATTCAGAAACACAATTGCTGGATTAATATAAGACAATTGCTTAAGTGTTATCACCTCAAGCACTTCTTCCAAGGTGCCAAATCCTCCAGGCAGAGTAATGAATGCATCACTTCGCTTGCGCATCTCCTCCTTTCGGTCTTTCATGTCGCAAGTAACTACGAGCTCATCGCAATATTCCGAAGCGAGGTTCATGTTGTTTAGCATTTCGGGGATAATTCCCAAAGTTCGCCCTCCTACTGATTTTGCTCCCTCCAGAGAAGCATTCATCAAGCCAAGGTTGCCAGCTCCGTTTACCAAGGTAAAGCCTTCGACAGCAAGGAGCTTTCCCATTTCAAAAGCCGATTCTCTGTACGACTTATCTATTTTATTGCTTGACGAGGCAAAAACGCAGACATTCATTAACTAAGCATCAATATTTGCGTATACTGCATGAGCTTCGATAAATTCACGTCGTGGAGGTACTTCATCGCCCATTAGCATTGAGAAAATACGGTCGGCTTCGGCTGCATTCTCGACTGTTACTTGGCGCATAATGCGAGTTTCGGGGTTCATTGTTGTGTCCCAAAGTTGCTCAGCATTCATCTCTCCAAGACCTTTATATCTTTGGGTGTGCACCGAGCTTTCGTTGCCATCTGCCCACTCTTTCACCGTTTGCATGCGTTCTTCGTCGTCCCAACAATATTTTTCTTTCTTCCCTTTCTTTAGCAAATACAATGGTGGTGTAGCAATATATATGTTGCCATTCTGTATTAGTTCGTTCATAAAACGGAAAAAGAAAGTAAGAATAAGAGTCGTAATGTGGCTACCGTCCACATCAGCATCGGTCATTATCACCACTTTATGATACCTGAGCTTTTCCGTATTCAGAGCTTTAGAATCTTCTTCTGTGCCCACCGACACACCAAGAGCTGTGTATATGTTCTTTATTTCGTCATTTTCAAACACCTTATGCTGAATGGCCTTTTCGACATTAAGAATTTTTCCTTTTAGAGGGAGTATAGCCTGAAACTCTCTGTTCCGTCCTTGTTTTGCTGTTCCTCCAGCAGAATCTCCCTCAACTAGGTAAATCTCGCAATCTTCGGCCTTACGACTAGAACAATCTGACAACTTACCAGGAAGCCCACCTCCCGAGAATACTGTTTTGCGTTGCACTAGTTCGCGAGCCTTGCGAGCAGCGTGTCGTGCTTGTGCAGCAAGAATAACCTTGCTAACAATTGTTTTAGCATCTTTAGGATTCTCTTCCAGATAGTTGGAAAGCATTTCGCTCACGGCTTGATCTACTGAAGAGCTAACTTCGGAGTTACCTAACTTTGTTTTTGTTTGACCTTCGAACTGTGGCTCTGCTACTTTTACAGACACAACAGCAGTAAGCCCTTCTCTAAAGTCGTCGCCACTAATCTCGAACTTCACTTTTGATAGCAATCCCGAACTCTCTGCATAATTCTTGAGAGTACGTGTCAGTCCGCGCCTAAAGCCTGTAAGATGTGTTCCTCCTTCTATTGTGTTAATATTGTTCACATAGGAATGTATATTCTCTGTAAACGAAGTGTTATACTGCAATGCCACCTCAACGGGTATATCATTTTTCTCTGTAACTACATGTATAACATCATCAGTAAGCCTCTCTCTATTTTTATCGAGATATATAACAAATTCCTTTAAACCGTCCTCTGAATGAAAGCGTTCGTACTTATAATTGCCGTCTTCGTCTTGCTCTCTTTCGTCGGTGATTGAAAGAGCAATCCCCGCATTTAGGTATGCCAAATCTCTTAGTCTTGCCGACAGGGTTTCGTACTTGTACACCGTTGCAAGGAAAATTTCTTCGTCGGGTTTGAAAGTTATTATCGTTCCTGTTTTATCGGAATCTCCAATAACCTGAATATCAGCCTGAGCCACGCCTTTAGAAAATTCTTGCATCCATATTTTACCTTCGCGATGCACTTCTGCTTTTAGGTAAATTGACAGCGCATTAACACACGACACACCAACACCATGAAGACCTCCAGAAACTTTATAAGTCCCTTTATCAAATTTACCTCCTGCATGCAGAACTGTGAGTACTACTTCAAGAGCCGATTTATTTTCCTTGGCGTGATGCCCTGTAGGTATTCCCCTTCCATCATCCTTTACGGTAATGGAGTTATCCTTATGTATTATTACATCGATATTCTTACAAAAGCCTGCAAGGGCCTCATCTATCGAATTGTCAATAACCTCATAAACAAGATGATGTAGACCTTTCTCATTCACATCACCTATGTACATAGATGGTCTTTTCCGTACGGCAGACAGCCCCTCCAACACCTGAATATTATCGGCCGAATAGTCTTGGTCTTGTCCCTGATTTTGATTGTTTTCTATTTCTGACATAAATTAGTTTCTGTTTTTTTAAAGCTGGGAAGTAAATCCCCCAGACACAAACATCTTTGACGTGCAAATATACAAAATTTCGGACTCATAGCACAGTAATTGTAAGGCATATTGTCAACAATTGTTGATAACAAGTAAAAGTATCATTTTGATTTGTCAGTTGAGTATGTTTCTTATTGTAAAATAATTTATAGTTCTCAAGTTGAATTCGCGTATAAAGTTAATTGCCTGTTGCTAATAATGCCCCCTGGTCATTTTGGTTCGAATGATGCCACCCTCTTCGGGTCTAAGGGCATTGCTGGACCTTCATTTCCGGTAAGCTGCCAGCTGGGAGTACTTTTTACCCACAACAAACTACATAGAGCTAATGCATGTTTCGGGTTAATACCATACAGCTAGAGACGCCCAAGTTGGACGCCTCTAGCTGTGTAAATGGCTAATTTGCAAAATTAGCGTAACGCAAATATTAGATTTTATAGACGGACTCTATTAGCGTTTTGGAGATGGAATCTTTGTCTCGGTATAATAAGTTGTTTCTAAAGTGTCGATATCAGTATTTTTTATCAAGAAGCGAGTTTTAGACTTAAGCAAACCTCCCACTTTATAGTTCTGCAAAGCGAGTTCATCCTCCGCAAGAAGAATCTCTGGAGAAAATGTCCCGTCAGCACGCTCATAGCTCACTATATTACCTACCGAGCCAACTTTCCTATCGAAAATAATAACATCTCCATCGGCATTAAAACTTACTCGATCATTTAACAAGGTTGACTTATAGATATCTCCGTAGATAAATGCTCCTTTTTCTTCTACTAAGGACTTATTTCCAAAGACGTCTATATTTTGAGCCGAGAGCCACATATTCCCTTGCACTTTTTCCTTAGATAGGTCTATAACAACGGAATAACAGTTCAGGGAGTCCGTATAGTCTGCCTTAGAGTAATCTACAAGCATTGAGTCTCTAAGCTCGTTGGTTATACTCCACGACAACAAACAGTTGGCACGGTTAACATCATTTGCTGGAAATATATTAACCTTCACTCGGTAATAACCAGACTGAAAACTCAAGTCATTAACCTTGCCAGAATATAATATGGGACCTCCTTCTGTATATTGATCCAGCACTTCGTTTGCATCGCTACATCCCATGAATAGTAGGACGAACAATGCTCCAATTATTTTTATTTGTTTCATCTGTTTAAAATTTAGTAATACTCCTTCTCTATCTGCCCCCAAAGTTGCATTTCTTGAAGCGCCATTATCTTCTGAGTTTTATTATTTACAAATGACTCAAAGAACTCCAGACGCATATAGCGGAACACCGTAGCAGGCTTTCCATCTGGACTAACATTATCGTCCATAACGCTAAACTCCACTCCATTATTTGCTCTATCGTCAAGCTCCTCTTGTGTTGGCGAGTTATGCGTTATAAAATCAGGAAATTCGTACTCCCCTATGAGTGTCCATTCCCCTGGGAACTTAAGGTACTTGCTAGGGTTAGAATCGTCAGTCCCCCAAACTCTAAACTTTTTGGGAGAAGCATCCATCCACTTTCTAGGATGTATTTTCATTCTACTCAAGCGTGTATCAATGTTCAGGTTGTAAGTCATAAATACCGACATTACATATTCGTCGTTAGAGGGGTCATCATCTTGCAGGTTTCTTGTAAAGCGCGTAAAGTGAGGCCCCCTGTTATTCAACACCCTATTAAAGAGGGCGCCAGGTCTATACCATGCTGCATGGAAGAAGCCATCCTTTTGTAAGGTATCTCCTGCACTCGTCACTATTATGCCGTGAGTCTCATAGTCCTTACTAACACTCTGACAGTACTCCCATTGGAAGGCATCTACCTCCGTTATATGCCCTGCCTGATTCATGGTCGAGATTATATCTTCTCTAATTGGCGTCCATGCCCCAGTCAAGGTATCCGTCGCATTTCCCCACTTATCGCTTACATAGAAACCAAATTTCTGCTCCTTATCTGGGTACTGACGCACGTAGGCAAATGTTTTTCTGTCTAGTGTATCGTTGGTATAAATACGCTTGGTAACATCCTCTACAAACACATCCTGTCCCTTTATTTGCATAGTATCTTCGGTCAGCACATGTATCACCAGCATGTCGCCCGAAACATTTTCCCAATTTAGCTTCACTCCACCAAAAGCTACCTCTACCTCCATCGATTGTCTTGCCAGCTCTACGGGCGACAACAAAGGGCTTGCCTTAACTTCAACAAGCTCCGATTCGTTGCCACTATTATCCACACACTTCAGATTTAGCGTCACCTCGTCGGTTCCTGTAAAACCCTCTACTAGGACAGAAAAGGCATAGCGAGACACAGTAAAATCCACAGCCTCGCCCTGCTTGTTGGTGTAGGACGCTAAGATCTGCACTATGTCGGACTCACCCTTGGGCAGTGTAAAGAAAACCTCCAAGGCTCCAGGTTTCGGTTCTACTCTATCTACAGTCAGCTTGCCTGGACTAACCGAGTCTGTCTTTTTATGTTCCAATCCCAGATAAGCATCGTTGCAGGCTATGATACAAATCACAGCAAACAAGATAGATAGAGAGCCGTATAATATATTTTTTCTCATCTTATTTTATTTCTTGAGTTTAACGTGTAATTTATTCTCTTACCAACCTGGATTTTGCACAAGTCTATTGTTTTGCAATATCGTACTGGTTTTTATGGGCATAAGGTAGTCTTTTATAGAGAAGCGTGGTTGCTCCAAAACCACCACATTGTAGAACTCGTCTGTCACTTCTCCCATTCTGTTCCAGCCTGTTGCAGGTCTGTTCAGCAAGTCCTCGGCAATGAGCCACCTTCTTACATCATAGTAATATTGCCCTTCGAAAGCCAACTCGTTCATTCTTTCCTGACGTATGATGTCGCGTAGCCCTTCCTTGCTTGCAGGCTTGTTCTTAAATTCGCTCGTAGCATGCTCTCGCCAGCTCTTCACGACTCCTTCCATTCCAACTCTGGCTCTTATTTCGTCAAGATAGGAACAAGCATTTCGTCCCTGCGAATCGCTTTTTGATGGTCCGCCTACTTCGTTCAAACATTCGGCAAGCAAGAGATACATATCCGCCAGTCGCAAGATGGTAAAAGCGTATCTTTCTTCAACAAAATCAAATCTCGAAGCCGAGTAGTCGCTTTCCAAATGCACCATTTTTTTGGCAAGATAACCAGTAATAGAACCTATCCCTCCTCTAATACCACAGGCTTCGCCCTTCATAAACTGTCCTACAGCCGAGTTTTCCAAAGGTTCTTTACGTCCTTCCCACAAACCACCGTCGAAACCCAAGGAAGCATAGAAACGCAAAGAGCGGTTGAAATGCATAAGGGCAGTTTCTTCGTCCGCACCTATGAGGTACTTGGCATTTTCCTCCGTAGCCACCTTGGTGTCGTATCTGTTGGCAAACCACCCATTATCCTTCCAATCCTTGTCTTCGTCTATGGGCACTCCGTTCGACGAATAGAAGCGCTCTACCACGTCCATAACAGGCGCATGACGTTGTGCTAGCTCTTTTACAGATGCAGCATTACCATTCGTCAACTCACTTGCACTAAGAATTGAAGCAAACATTTGCAGGTTCTTAGTGTTTTGGCTAGTTGCCCAGATTACCTCCTCGTTCCATGTTTTAGTTACCGCCTGCCTCAGACTCACCATAGCTTTGGTAGTGTCATTGATATTCAGCACATTAACACCAGAGATAGCATTATTGCCACCGTCGGTGGTAATATATATGAGCGCACCGTCGTTCTCTGCCGAGCGACAAGCTTCGTCGCAGGCAACAAGAGCCCTTTCCCAGCGTGCTTGCGCATCGCCCTGAGGAAATAGATCAACCCCTCTGTCGTCTACAATGCCTTTGTAGTAGTTGTTGTTATTCAACAAGGGACTTGCTGCAAAAACCAAAGCTTCGGCTTTTATGCAGCGCGCAATAGTAGCATTGAACCTACCGTATTCTGTAGCGTTGTCCATATCTGCTTTTAAAGGTAGACCAGGGATAGCTTCGTCCAAGGTTTTAACAATATAGTCCACCACTTCGTCTACTGGAGCACGATAGCTTTTTATGGCATCGTCCTTTGCGGATATGTCCAAGGCTTCGTCTACAATTGGGATGGGTCCGTAGAGTCTGAAAAGGTAAAAATGATAGTATGCCTTTAGCGCCTTTGCCTCGGCTATCCAACGAGTTCGCTCTTCGTCGCTCACATCCCGAGGGCCTCCATTTTCAATAGGCATTTTCTCAATAAAAGTATTACAATATCTAATCCCGTCCCAAAGACAAGCATTCGCACCATTCTGCCCGTCCCAAAAGTTCATAAGTGGGTTGTTAACAACGTTCCCGTTAAAACGCATCCTCATGGGGCTGGGCATACTTCCCAAAGATTCCGACCACTCGGTGGAGTATATAATATCTCCTCCGCCCGTGATACCAAGCGCATTGACAGGGTTTGCCAAGGAAGGCATGTAATTATAACAAGTAAATAGATATTTTTCGGCATTGTAAGCATCTGAAAAGGCATCGTCCAAGGTAGGTTTATCGTCGGGTAGTATGTCTAGATAGTCATTACAAGCCCCGAGAGACACGAGTAATAAACTATAAATAAAGTATATATATTTTTTCATATGATTAATATTTTGTTTCTAGTTGCCACGTGTATCTCGCCAAGCTAATCATGTTTCTGTGTGATAGTTCGATACTCATAGTTCGTTTCATATTTTTCATTCTTTCCATTAAAAATCAAATTGCACACCAAGGTTAAACACCCTTTGAAGTGGGTATCTCAATCCATTCCCTCTCATTTCGGGGTCCCACAGTTTGAATTTGGAAAAGGACAGCAGATTGGTACCACTAGCGTAGACACGCACTCCGACTCTATTTATAGCTTTGATTTTATAGCCCATTTCCACTGATTTCAAGCGCAAATAGCTGGCTGTACGCAACCAATAGCTACTGTTTACAAAGTTGTTGTTATTGCCAATGGCAGACACGGCACCACCACTAGAGTTTACCACTCTGTCGGGCGACAGCCTAGGCCAGGCTGCGTAAGGGTCGCGATTGTTCTCTGTCCATAAATCCTCTGCAATGAAACTGAGCATCGCTCTATTTCCTTTTCTACCTCCATTGTACACCTCTAGGAAGGGAGCCATTTCTTTAGCGTTTAGAAAGAATGAAAAGCGAGAAGAGCCCTGAAAGAAGAGCGAAAAGTCGAAGTTCTTGTATCCAAAAGAACCACCAAAGCCGTATTGAATTTCTGGAGTTGAAGGGTAGCCCAAAGGCACTTTGTCAAAATCATTTATCACCCCATCTCCGTTCACATCTCTATACTTAATGTCCCCGGCACCATAGGTTCCACCAGCAGAAGTAAGCTGCTGGACTGGAGAGTTTGCAACTTCCTCATCATCAATAAACAGCCGTTCAGCAATGTAGCCCATATTTTGATTTACTTTCTGCCCTACCTTAGCTCGCCAAGGCGCTATGCTCGAGTAATCCAGCTCTTCGTATTTGGTAATTTCAGCAGTACCATAGGTAAAGTTACCCCTTACAATGTACCACATGTTGCTTCCAATGGAATTATTGTAGTCTAGAGTTAAGTCAACCCCTTGCCCCACCGACTCACCATAATTTGTACGCACACCGGTGGTCAATCCCATTGTAGAAGGAATATCAGGCCTCATCTGCACAATATTCGTACGGCGCTCATGGTAATATTCCGCCATAAAGTTTAGTTTATTTTTAAAAAGTCCAAGCTCTAAGGCCACGTTCGATTTATAAGAAACCTCCCATGTGATATTATTATTCGCATACCTGCCAATAGCAATTGAGGGCATAGAATAAAGGTTATCCATATTATCACCAAAATATCCTACATTCCCAGCATTTAGATTAATGTTGGAGGTGAAAAAGAAACGGTCGTTGTTACTAACAATAACATCATTACCCACAGAGCCATAAGTTGCTCTAAGCTTGAGTTTTGGTATTATTCGCTTCATATTCGCCCAAAACACTTCTTCCGAGAGCTGCCATCCAAGCCCCAAGGAAGGAAAGAAGCCCCAACGGTGCGTAGGGTCAAAACGCTCGGAGCCATTTAGCCCGAAGTTAAACTCCGCAAAATACCTGCTTGAAAAACCATAAGTAAAACGCCCTGCAAGAGCAACATTCCTAGAAGGCAAAGAAGAATCCAAATTGCTGGCACTACCATTTAACGAACTCTTTAACGAACCTACAATAAGAGCACCTACATCATGAGCCTTGTTGAAAGTACGATTGTACAATACTGCAAGCTCACCATAGGACCTTGCCACAACGCTCTTCCCACCAGACGCATAGTCAATAAAGTCAGTACCTTCCTGAGGGTTTAGTAGTTTTAATTCGTAGGGAAATTGCTCGTTGGCAGGATCATAAGATCCATACATATACTGATAATAGAAGGGCTTGTATTCGCGTTTGATATTAAAATCCGAATAGCGAGTAAGGCTTCCTATAAAACGAGCTCTAAGACCCTTGGTAATCATCTTTAAATCCTGATGTAATTCTAGCTGAGCAAGGAAAGTGCTCTCCCTAACATCCTGATAACCACGCATTATGTCGGCATAAGGGTTAAGGTAGGCTGGCGTTCCATTGCCATATTTATCGTCGGAATAATTACCAAAAAGAATACGGTCGATATATTGAGTAGACTTGTCGCTTTGATAATAGGCTGGGAAAAGCACTGGATTCGCCATGAGCGCCTTGTTATAAGTACTAGATCCTCCACTGCCAGCCTCGCCTATAGGTCCAGTGTAATCTTCAAAATTAGCATTAACCCTCACTTTCGCCTCGAGTGTTTTTGTCAGATTTAGATTAACGTTGGAACGCACCGAATATCTTTTTAAATTGATATTGGTATTGAAAGGGTTTACGGGATCAACTTCCAAGATACCATTATCTTGTGAGAATGATGCTGCAAGGTAGTAAGTTGCTGCGTTGCCTCCTCCTCTCACGTTCAGATTAGCTCTTTGGTTTATGGCATAATCGCGAGTAAGCATATCCTTCCAATCCACGCCTGGATACACATATTTATTGCGGTCTGGATTTCTTGTAGCTTCAATTTTATCTTGGTCGTACATAATCCTACTATGCCGACTCATATTGGCAATATTGTAATACTCCATAAAGGTGACAGGATCTGCAACTTTTACATCTTTGGTAGGAGCCGACATAGAAGTTTCGTATCTAAAAGAAACTTTCGCCTTACTTTTTTCTCCTTCCTTGGTAGTTACCAACACCACCCCATTGGCACCACGAGCACCATACAATGCTGTTGCTGCAGCATCTTTCAATATTGAGAAACTCTCTATATCATCGGGTGTGAGTTTTGCAAGGTCGTCAGTGGTCATTTCCACATTATCTATGAGAATAAGAGGCTCTACAACCCCACTACCAAAAGACGTTACACTACGAACAAAGAACTGAGCGTTATCCTCTCCTGGAGCACCCGTTGTTTGATACGAAACCAAGCCCGCCATTTTGCCAGAAAGGGCTGTGGTTAAATTACTTGACGGCACTTTCAGCTCGCCAACATTTATTGTCGAAATGGAAGACACTACACTTTCTTTCTTTTGCTTTCCAAAGGCGACAACAACGGTCTCTCCCAAGGCTTCTGAAGTCGATGACAGACGAACGTTAAGCACATTAGCATTACCAACAATTACATTTTTCGCTTCATAACCCATAAAACTAAATTGTAGAGAGTCGCCTTCTTGCACCCTCAGCTCATAAATACCGTCGATATTGGTAATTGTGCCTCGCGGTGGAGTGGTACCCAACACTCTGATATTAGCACCAACTATGGGTTCATTATTAAAGGCATCCGTCACCTGTCCAGTAATTTTTTTCTGTCCTTTTTGGTAAATCTCTTCAGCCTCGAACTCGGGTTTGATTACTGGAGACAAAATAATAGTTTTGTCAATTACTTCGTACTTTATCCCTGTGTTTAAAAGGGCTTGGTCTAGAATGTCGAATACATTGCCGTTCTCGACATTACAGCTAACCTCTGTGCTCAGATCGATGAGCTCGTGACTGTAAAAGAAGCTGAACTCGCTATTCTTTTTAATCTTCGATAAGACCTTACTTAAATGCACACTCTCCTCGCTGAGAGTAAATTTTGTTTGTTGCGCATAGCTACTTCCGACAGCAAGGAAGATGTTAGTGCACAACAGTAACACAAGGAGTTTCATAAACATCATGTTTTTCCGCCGTAGCCTCTTTATCAGAGGACAGACCTTCATCCAATAAAATTTTTTCATACTTTTGTTTGATTAAATTAGTAATGCCGACTTCGCGTCGGGGCTTGGACCAGAGGAAATTTCACTTTTCTCTGGTTCTTTTTTTATCTGCTTATCTCTATCGTCTTTCCATTTTTTTGATTAAATTTAAGTTTTGTTCCTGCTTTTCTTATCATGTCATATACTGTTTCAATATTCGAATAGCGCAAAAAATCGCCTGAGAAACGCATATCTCCCAATCTGTCGTCGGCAAAAGTAAAATCCACATCATACCAACGTCCTAATATCTTCGTAATTTCTCGTAAGCTTTGATATTCAAACACAAAACGCCCATTCTTCCAAGCTATGTATTGCGGCACATTAACCTTTCGTATTTCTAGGCTTTGCTTGTCTCGGTCAAACTCAGCCTGTCGACCAGGAGTAAGGACTCTTTTGTTAGTTCCAATGTTTGCCAAGGGATTATTGACCAATACTCGCCCCTCAACTAAGGTCGTCTGGATTGTGGCATCATTCGAATATGCCGACACATTAAACTCTGTGCCAAGCACTTCCACGTCAACACCGTCTAAGTTTACTATAAATGGACGAGCAGTATCTTTAGCAACACTAAAATAAGCTTCTCCAATGAGTTTTACTACACGCCGTGTGCCGACAAATTTATTGGGAAACTCCATGCGAGAGTCTGCGTTTAACCAAACCTCTGTGCCGTCGTCCAAAATAATCTTATACTCGCCTCCGCGTGGAGTTACCACCGAAAGCGGCTCTAAGTCTACAGGCTTATCCTCAGCTCTAACTATGGTGTTGCTGTCAACGCTAATTCCAACATCTTGAACAAGCCTATCATGTTCTGATTTATCCATGTTCTGTAGATCCAACTTAGTACCATCGCTAAACTCAATAAATGCTTTTGGTTCACCAGGAGGAATAAAAATTAGAGTTTCGACTATTCTAGGAGCTTCTACGGAGCTCTGTTTATTTCTAATTATTGGCAATATTGACAGTATCAGTATTATTGAAACAGCAACTCCCCAGCGCAAATAAAGTCGTCGCGCTGTTCTTTTTAATATTGTGTCTGAGAATTGTTCCCATGCGGCATCTTTATCGAAGCTATCGAATGTATTTATGGAGTCAGATAATTGTTTCCTATTAGTAAGCTCTTCGAACAGTTGCCTATTACTCTCCTTACTGTCGGCCCATTCTTTTAACTGCGACAGTTCTTCGGTAGACTCGCGACCCAAGAGATACTTCCCCAATAAAACTCCTATTTTAAACAGATTCTTCATCCTAAATTTAATCTTAACAGCATTCTAACGCCATGTGGTGTCTGTTCGTGATAAAACCCACACTACATATACAACGACAAGAACATAGTCTAGGACTACATAAGGTTTAAAAATATTTTATTGGAAATTAAATCTTTTTAGACAATATCCTGTTTATCAGGATTATACAAAAGAAAGAAAAATAGTCCTCCAAGACTTTTACGAAGCATTTTATACGATCTGGATTTATGTGTCTTCACCGTATTTACGGATATTCCCAATTCTTGGGCAATATATTCATTGTCTTTCCCTGACAATGAGAGAAGTAGAACCTTACGTCCCATTTCAGGCAGTTTGTTTATTTCCTCATAAACTATCTTGTAAGCTTCTTGTTTTACTATTTCATCCCAAAAGGTCTGAGCATTATCCATATTGTGGATATTATGCTGTACGTACTTATCTTTTACCTTCTCGTGCTTTATATAATCGAAACAGGAGTTACGAATAGATTTGTAAAAAAAGGCTTGGACGGAACAGATATCGGAGAATACTTGTTGACCTTCCAAAATTTTCACAAAAATATCTTGGACAATATCCTCGCAAATCTCTGGACTGGCAATATACTTTGTTGCAAAAGAGCAAAATACAGGATAGTTGGCATAGAAGAAATCTTTTAAATCTACTTCTTTGCCATCTTCCAACTTCACCTTTGCATATGCCTTTGATTTTGCCATAGACAAAAGTAAACAATTTTATTAAAGATTAGCTCACCTTTGTAAGGTGAGCCTTTAATTATTGTTTTCCCCTTATCTAAAACTTATTATAAAACCCTGTATATTAAACAGAAACCTTAGACACTAATTATTAATAATTCAACTTTCGCAAGCAAATTCAGATTTTAAAGGGAGTAAATGATTAAATATAAACAATGTAATTAATTGATTGATAAACAAATAAATAATTTATGTCATTTATTATTCATTTAATTCTACTTTGACACATTTAATTTTCTGAATACCATCGGTCTATATCCTCCTGTCACTTTTGATGCCGTTCACGCATCATTGTTAGCATACGCTCTTCTGGAGTTTCCTTGCAGAACTTGAACACGAAGAAATCCATTATATCACGAGCTGACAATAGAGGGATGTCCTCCTTTTGTAATAGCCTCTCTCTAAGCAAGAAACTTCCAACCAATATATTCAGAGCGACCTGATGATACCATGCCAACCACTTCCTCGTTTGGAACTGATCCAAGCCCAGTATTTGCTTTTGTTCCTTAAAACTGTGCTCTATAAAGAAACGTTGAGCCTGCATCTGTGCAATTGCTTTCTCGGTATATTGCGCAAGAGTTGCATTGGTAAACGAATATTTTACAACCTCGCCCTTAGTGGTCTTACGCCTGAAAACGACTAACATACGTCTCTCA
>JBKECH010000066.1:0-14151 GCA_047974415.1 Bacteroidales bacterium
GACTATTGTGCTTGAAAACACCACGCAGGGGGTGATAAGCGACCAGCATGGGAACTTCACGATAGAAGCCCCCATGGGCAGTGTGCTACAAATTAGCTTTGTGGGTTACAAAACGCAGGCCATCAAGGTTCAGTCTGGCCACATTAATGTGCTGCTTCAACCCGAGCTATCAGAACTAAGCGAAGTAGTGGTGGTGGGCTATGGCGAGCAAAAGAAAGTGAACTTGACAAGTGCGGTTTCGTCGATAAAAAGCACCGAAATAACCACTACGAGAAATGAGAATGTTCAGAACATGCTAACGGGCAAGGTGGCAGGCTTGCATGTGGTGCAGAGCAGTAGTGAGCCAGGGAGTTATGATACCTCTATGGAGATTAGAGGTATGGGAAGTCCTCTGGTGATTGTAGATGGCATTCCGAGAGATAACTTTGCTCGAATTAGTCCAGATGATATAGAAAGTATATCCGTATTAAAAGATGCATCAGCTGCTGTTTATGGGGTGAGAGCGGCAAATGGGGTTATTCTCGTAACGACTAAACGAGGAAAGGCTGGAAAAATGTCGTTCAATTATAATGGTTCATATACCATGCAGGTTACTACGAGTGTTCCCAGCGGAACGGATGCGATTGGCTACATGTCGCTATACAATGAGCAGCAATTGCGAAACACTTACGGACTTTCTACGATTTATACCGATGAACAATTTCAAGAGTTTTTAAAAGGCGAGAAAAGCTCCACTAACTGGTATGAAGAAACGTTTAAACGAGTTGCGCCTCAGACTGAGCATTCCGTTAGTCTTCAGGGGGGGGCGGATAAGATAAGTTATTATTTCAGCGCAGGCTATTTGAATCAAAAATCAAACTTTAAGACGGATGACATTAAGTATGAGCGATACAATCTTCGCTCGAATGTGAGTGCAGAATTGCTGGAGGGAATGCGCGTGGGAATGAATCTGAGCGGAACGATGGATGATAAGAATATGTTCGCTGAAAATTCTTGGTGGATTTTGCGAAGCATGTGGTATCTTAAGCCATGGCTTGAGCCTTATGTAAATGGCAATATTGATTATCCTAGCTATGTGGAGCAAGGCTTGAATCCGGTAGCGCAATCAAATGCAGATTTAAATGGATACAATAATCAAGTTAATCGTTGGTTTCAATCTGCTATCACTTTAGACTATGAAGTTCCCTTTGTTCCAGGCTTGAAACTTAATGGGGTATTTAGTTATGACTATCGAGCCTCCTTGAACAAGAATTTTTCCAAAGCCTACACCTTATATAGTGATGATGATAACGATGGAACACACGCTTCTCACCTGATGAAGTCGCCTAGTACAATTTACCGTTCGTTTCATGAGTATCCAGAAACGTTGGCAAGATTTAAAGTAGATTACGTGAGGAGCTTCGCTAAAGTGCACAATTTGAGTGTTACAGCTTTGTATGAGCAGAATACACGAACAGCAGATAACTTCTACGGACGACGAGAGCTATCCATACCTATCGACCAACTTTTAGCTGGTAATGCAGAAGACCAAGAAGCTTATATGAGTGCTGACCAGCTGTATCAATACAACAATGCCGCTATAGTGGGTAGGTTGGCATATAACTATAAAGCAAAGTATTTTGCAGAATTTAGCTTTCGCCAAGATGGCTCTTCTCGTTTTTCAAGCGATAACCAATGGGGGTTCTTTCCTTCTGTTTCTGGCGCTTGGAGAATTTCAGAAGAACCATTTTGGAAAAATTCCGCTAGCTTATCATTTGTTCAAAACTTAAAATTGAGAGGCTCTTGGGGTAAAACTGGAGATGACTCTGCATCGAGTTATCAGTTTGTTTCTGGCTTTACTTATCCAGCCTCGGGCGACAAGATGAGAACCCCTGGAGGATATGTGTTTGGAGATTCCTTCATTAGTTCTACCACTAACAATGGACTGGTCAATCCAAACATTTCATGGTATACTTCTGAGATGCTAGATTTTGGTATTGACATAGAGCTATGGAAAGGGAAGTTGGCAATTACGGCAGATTATTTTAGACGAAATAGAGATGGATTGTTGGCAACAAGAGGCTTATCATTGCCCGAAGAAGTTGGATCAAGCTTGCCTCAAGAAAATCTGAATGGAGATAGAACCAGTGGGTTTGATTTAGAAATTGCGCATAAAAATACGATTGAGAATTTCTCTTATGTTGTGAGAGGTACGCTGGGGTATTCTAGATCAAAAAACAAATATATTGAGAGGGCTGAGAGTGGCAACTCTTATCTGAACTGGCGAGAAAACACAAGCAATAGATGGAATGATATCTATTGGGGATATGGGGCAAACGGTCGATTTGAAAACTATGGAGATATTCTGAATTCTGACATATACACGGGGCAGCAAACCGTTGTTGGAGATTATAGATATGAAGATTATAATGGCGATGGCGTGATTGATGGCAATGACCAATATCCGATTGTAAATGCTGGTCGACCACTTTTTCAATATGGGCTAAGTCTTGGTGGAAAATGGAAGGACTTCGACTTTAACTTGTTGTTTCAAGGAGCAGGAAAGACTAGCGTGTCTTTTACCGAGCAGCTGATAAACCCAACTTGGGCAGGAGGAAACCCAGTAGATATATTTTTAGACAGATATCACACATTGATTCCCAATGCAGACCCTTATGCAGAAGATACAGAGTGGGTATCAGGTCAGTACGCATATACCGGTCTGAATGCTATAGAGAATTCGATGCACAATGTGCAGAATGCGGCTTACTTTAGACTGAAATCGGTGGAAATTGGGTACACCATAAACAAATACCTGCGCGTGTTTGCCAATGGTTATAATATATTCACTATCTCAAAGATGAAGTTTGTTGACCCCGAAAGGCCTTCAAGAAATTATGGTTATTCTTATCCTATCAACAGTACCTTCTCCTTTGGTGTTAATTTAAAACTATAATACTCATGAAATTTAAAATAATATTGATACTCGGTTTTTTCACACTGCTTAGTTCATGTGTAGATTTAGATGTTCCCCCGATGAATATGGTAAAAGATGAAGATATCTTTGGAAATAGAGAGGGGATAGAGGCCTATTTGGCTCGAGTGTATAGCACCATGCCGATGGAAGATTTTAAATATTCTCCCGATAGAGGTTTTAATAATGTTGATTTTTATGGCTCGCCAAGTGCCCTGACAGGAGAGTCTATTAGTCGCGACCAGAATAATGGCACGGAAGTATTTGTGTGGTGGGCTGGCGGATATTCAACAATTAGAGACTGCAACTACATCATTCAAACATTGCCTAAGTTTGCCAACTTGTATTCTGAGACGGATTGCAACATGTGGCTAGGCGAGGCGTATTTTGTGAAAGCAACGACTTACTTTGCCTTAGTTAAGCGCTTTGGAGGCGTGCCGTTGATTGATGAGATATTAGCATCTGATGTTGATATTAGCATGATAACCGAAGAAACACTAGAGTCGCTCATGGTGGAGCGAGCTTCAGAGGAGAAATCTTGGGACTATGTAGGAGAGCAATTCGACAAGTCAGCTTCTTTGCTTCCTCCTTCAAACCAAGATGGGAGAGCAAATAAATACGCAGCACTAGGCTTGAAATCGAGAGCTATGCTCTACGCAGGCTCAATAGCTAAATACAACAACATTACCTTGTCAGACGATTTGGGCAACAGGCTATGCGGAATTCCATCCTCTGAAGCTAAAAGGTATTTTGAAGCCTCATTTAATGCAGCTAGCGAGATAATCAACAATGGCCCATATAGTCTATACAAAAAGTTATGGGCAGCTGGCGACAGAGAGGCTCAGTATAACAACTTTGTGGAGCTATTTATGGATAAATCTAGCTCTGAGAATATCTTCATCAGAAAATATATGTTGCAATACAATGTGCATCAATATGACAATCTGAACTTGCCGAGACAACTTAAAGGAGCGGTAGGGTTGGCTTCGCAAACTTCGCCAACACTAGATTTTGTAGAAAACTTTGATGGGCTAGAGAAGAATTCAGATGGCACATTAGCTACTTTAGACGCCTCAGGAAATTACTTGATGTTTGATAGTCCATTTGATTTGTTTAGCCAGGTAGAACCGAGACTTCGAGCTACTGTTGTATTGCCCTATGACGAGATGAAGGGCGAGCAGATCGAAATACGAAAAGGAATTTATACCGGAGATTTAAGTTCCGACATTCCAAAATTCATTTCAGCAGACTCTGATTTAGAGTATCCAACAGCTGAATTGCTATATAGCAAATCGGCCGAGCAAAACCTATTTGAAACGCAAAATGGACAATCGATCTTCCCCACAGGAGAAAGCGGTGTATTCCAAGACCCGAACAAACAAATAGGAGGCACGCTTTCAGGATTCTCTGTGAGAAAATACATTGACGAGTCTTTGCCAACCAGTGAGGTGGGGAACGACCGCTCCACACAGTCGTGGATAGAACTCAGGCTAGCTGAGGTTATGCTGAATGGATGTGAAGCTGCCTATGAGCTTTATGCTGCTGGTGAAGCAGGAACGTATTTATCTTTTGCGCATAAATACATCAACGAGATACGCGAAAGGGCGGGAGCTGATTTGCTTGTGGCAGAAGGAGATTTGAACGATATTAAAACCATCAGAAAGGAACGATTGAAAGAACTCGCTTTCGAAAACAAATACTATTGGGATTTGAGAAGATGGCGGATTTATGATACGGAGCAAGCTAATCGGGTGTATCGGGTTTTAATGCCTTTTTATGCCGACAAGGCGGGAAAATATGTGCTCGATGTGCGCAGAGATGAGCGAGTACGATCGTATACATTCGACACGAGGTGGTATTACAACCAAATTCCTCCAGCGTCAATAAACAAAAATTCTAAATTGATACAAAATCCCAAATATTAATGCACAGATTATGAAAAAATACATACTAATTTTACTGGTTTCTATAATTGGCATCTCATGTGAGGATGTTGACAATTACGAAGCTCCGTCATCTGCCTTAGAGGGAACAATTATCAATAAAAACACAGGAAAGGGCATTCCAGTTGGGGTTTCTGATTCGAGCATTCGGATTCGACTGCTAGAAAACAACTGGAGTGAGAATCCTACTTCGCAGTATCTTCGGGTGAGAAAAGATGGCTCCTATGCCAATACAAAGCTGTTTGATGCAAGTTATGCTGTAAATCTAGATGGAGCTGTAGTGCCTCTTGATAAGGATACGATGATTATACTGAAAGCTGGAGAGAAAACCGTTGTAGACTTTAGGGTAGAGCCTATTTTTATGGTGGAATGGGTTGGAGAACCAGTGTTTAACACGGATAACACCGTGACGGTTGACTATCGAGTTACTAGAGGAACAAATAGAGCCAACTACCAGTATAATCTTAATGCTACATTTTTGGCCATAGGCACGAATGAATATGTAGATACTGGAGGTTGGATAAATGGCTCTACATCAACAACGGCTGTGAGTGATGCTAATTTGGGAGAAACTATGCGGTTTACTTCTGGAGCCTTAGTTAGTGGTAGAAGTTATTATCTCCGAATTGGAGCCCGAAACGCACAGACCAATAGGTATAATTATAATGATGCCTTAAAAGTAAAAATGCCATAAGAATATGATTCGTATGATAAAGAAAATAATACTGCTAGTCGGTTTTGCGCTACTTTCCTGCTCTGCCATTTCTTCGGAGGTAGAGTTGTGGAAAATTGGCCATAGTGATAATAGTTCTAAAGATTTGGCTCTTGGGCCAAATCTTTATAAGGATTTCCTTAAAAACGATTTTGGATATGAAGATCGGTATTACCTGATAGGAAAATCAAAGCCTAACAAAGATATGCCTTATGTGCTGCCTGGACCAAGTGACACCTGGGGTGGAACTTGGGGTACTTCGGGCTGGAGAACTCACGATATAAATATCTTGTTTGGACTAGATGAATTGAAAAATGACCAAGGATGGAAGCTTTTAGTAGACCTTATCGATGTAAATGAAGAAAAGGCATTAGTGAAGCTATCGGTAAACGACTATTCAGAAAAGTTTTTGCTCAAAGGAAATAGCAATGCCTCAATTGAAGATGATTCGCAAGGTGAAGAACAAATTCTGACGCTTAATATTCCTGCAGGAGTTGTGAAAAACCATGGTAATGTGGTTAAAGTTACTATTCTAGAAGGCTCTTGGGTCGTTTTCGACCAAGTGAAGATGCTAGCTCCCTTTGGAACTTCATTGGTAAGTCCTTCTGAATTGCATGTTAGAAATGTGAAGCCCGCTCACTACGAACTGTGTGATGGGGCTGACCGGTTTCAGCCACTGTTGGTAGATGTAGAACATTTAGACGGTATGCCCCAGATGAACGTTGAGCTAGATGGGAAAGAAATATTTTCAGAAACTTTAGAGAAAGGAAGATATATTTTCGAGGTGCCGATGCCAGCGGTGAAAAAGAGTAAGATTTCAACATACAAGGTATATTGCAATGATAAACTTATTCAGAAAGGAAAGGTGAAAAGGGGCGCATTTGCTCAGCAGACGTATGCTGATTATGTAGACACAAGAATCGGAACTGCGCATTCGAGATGGATGATTGCTCCTGGTCCATGGATGCCATTTAGTATGGTGAAAATGAGTCCTGACAATCAAAACATGGGCTGGCAAGCAGGTTATCAACCGTCTTTCGAATCAGTGGGAACATTTAGTCATATACACGAATGGACTATGGGCGGCTTGGGAATGATGCCAACAAATGGCAAGCTGCAAATAAAAGTTGGCGACGAGCTAAATCCTGATTCGGGATACCGCTCACGCATAGATAAAAATTCAGAAGAAGCTCCAATTGGTTTTTATAAGGTTCGACTAAGCGACACCGACATCTTAGCTGAAGTTACCGCTACAGAGCGATGTGGGTTTCATCGATACACCTTTCCCAAAGATAAAGATGGTAGAGTAATGATAGATTTACACATACAGGCAGAATATGATTATAAGCTGCTAGATGTTGAAATGAAGAAAGTGAGCGGTTACAGAATAGAGGGCAGAAGTCATCAGATTTCACCTAGACCCCATGTTTGGAGCAATGATGCCGATCAGGAATATGTGGTGAACTTTGTTATCGAATTTGACCAGCCAATAAAAGCCATCGGAGGATGGGTTAATGATGAACTTATCAAAAGTGATAAAATATCAGCTAAAGAGGTGAAAGAAGCTGGAATGTATGTAGAGTTTGACACGAATAAGCATCCTGTAGTGCAATCTCGTTCAGGTATTTCATTGGTCTCGATAGATAATGCCTCAGAGAATTTGGAACAAGAAATAAGCAAACGATTTGCTTGGAATTATGATGCTGTGGTGCAGAATCAGAAAGCAGTTTGGAATAGCTATTTTGCTAGACTTTCTGTTGATTCAAACAACTATTTGGAGAAAGAACGATTTTATTCTAACTTCTTTCGTTCTTTGTGTCGCAACACTTGGAGCGATGTGAATGGGCAGTGGATGTCGCCTGATGAAAAGGTGGAACAATTGGCGCACAAAGACCATGTAGCTTTGGGCTGTGATGCTTTTTGGAATTCGTTTTGGAATTTGAACCAGTTTTGGAATTTGCTTACCCCAGAGTGGTCCTCAAAATGGGTTAATTCGCAATTGGCCATGTATGACGCTAATGGCTGGTTAGCAAAGGGGCCTGCAGGAATGGAATACATTCCAGTGATGGTTGCAGAACATGAAATTCCGCTCCTAGTTGGCGCATATCAAATGGGTATTCGTGATTTTGATAAGAAAAAGGCCTTAGAGGCGATGCTTAAAATGCAAAATACACCAGCAGCTCCAGTTGCGGGAGGTTTTGCTGGAAATAGAGACTTAGAGGTATATCTGAAGTATAAATATGTTCCATATGATAAAGGAAGATTTTCAAACACCTTGGAGTATTCGTATGACGACTGGGCTGTTTCGCAGTATGCAAAGGCGCTAGGTGAAGACAAGCTGTATGAAGAATTTGCCGATAGAGGAAATTGGTGGAAGAATGCAATTGCCCACAATGGTTACGCCACACTTAGAGACTCTACTGGCAAGTTTATGCCAGATTTCGACCCGTTTCAGTCGGGAAGAAATGAGGAGTATGTAGAGGGGAATGCATGGCAATTGACATACTTCGTTCCTCAAGATGTGCCAGGACTCGCTAAAATGATAGGGAAGAAGAGCTTTATAGACCGACTTAACTGGGGCTTCGAAGTGAGCGAGCCTTGGCGATATAATGCGCCAAATGACCAATATTGGGATTATCCAGTAGTTCAGGGAAATCAACAATCGATGCATTTTGCCTTTTTGTTCAACTGGGTACAACAACCTTGGTTGACTCAAAAATGGAGCCGCTCCATAATAGAAAAGTATTATGGCTATGGCGTGGCAAATGCTTATCTTGGAGATGAGGATCAAGGGCAGATGAGTGCTTGGTTTATCATGGCTTCCATCGGCTTGTTTCAAACCGATGGTGGAGCAAGTGTAAATCCGGTGTATGAAATTGCGAGTCCTTTGTTTCGTAGGGTTGAAATAGATTTGGGGAAACGATATGGAAGAGGGGAAAAGTTTGTGATTGAAGCAGAAAATGCATCGAGAAAGAACATTTATGTGCAATCTGCCGAGCTGAATGGAAAGCCTCTTGTCGACTTTAAATTTCCTGCTTCTGAATTACTAAAAGGAGGAAAGCTCAAGCTGGTAATGGGTAGCGAGCCAAATAAAGAATGGGGCGTATCTGAATAGCCATCTGGCACAAATTGAAATAGCACACCACACAATAAAGAATGAAGAGTTACAGTAGATACTTTTGGGGAATCATTTTCTGGAGCCTAGCTTCTGGCTACACGGCGAGTGCAATAGAAGTGCTTGTTCCTATAATGGATAGGGTCGCTCGGGTTTCGGCGAGTAGCGAATTTAGAGGTAATGAGTCTAGCTTTACTACCGATGGAAGTGGAATTACTTGTGGGAAGCATCGGTCGAATAACCTAGGAAGAGAGATGTGGTTATCTAAAGTATCTACAAAGGCTTGTCGGTATTCTGACAAAACAAAAGAGGGGATTGTTTGGCTTGCCTATGAATTTCAAGAGGTGCAAAGAGTCGATTTTTTAGACATCTGGAACCACAATCAGGATAATCATTTAAATAGAGGCTTGTATAAGGTTTTTCTACAGTATTCCGAAGATGGGGATCGCTGGAAATCTATCGCTATAGATGGGGATGATGTAATTATTATTCCTAAATCGAAGGGGAAAAAGCTCGAAGAACCGAGCCTTTCCCTCGATTTGCAAGGTGTGAAGATGAAGTATTTCTGCCTTACAGCTTCATTGAAAGAGGGTAATTATTATCATTTGGGAGAAAAAAGACAGCTGGATGTGGCAGCTCGGAATAAGCAAAACATCAACTATTATGGTTTGAGCGAAGTAGTGTTTTATCAGAAAAGAAACGAAAAGGTGTCGAGTTTACCCTTGGTAGATACGCTCCTTTTTAATGCATCTCCAGCATACCTAAACACAACAGCTGGTCCAGCTCGAGAATTGCTGGTCGAATTTAACGCTCCGCTATATGCGGGAGGTCAAATTCAAGTGGCCTGCCGAGGAAAAGTAGAAATAACAGATATTGCCCCATCTGCTAGAGGGGTATATTCGCGTGTGGCTAAGTTTCCAGTGGGCTATATGGATAAAGAGGAAGATGTTGTTTTTTCTTTCCTAAGTGAGCAAGGAAACTATAAAGATACGGTAACTATAGAAAGAGCTCGCTCAGATTGGAAAGTGTTTTTCCTGCCGCATTCTCATTTAGACATCGGATATACACACGCTCATGAAGAGGTGATGGACTTACAAATCCAGAATATCATTTCTGCTTTAGATTTAATTAAAGAATCAAAAAATCAGGAACAGAAATCTCGATTCAAATGGAATATCGAAGCTTCGTGGCCCCTCCAAGAGTTTAAACGACGTTATGAGGGTACAGCTTATTACAATCGATTTATACAGGGCGTGTCAGATGGGAGTATCTGCATCAATGCGTCGTTGGGAAGTATACTCACAGGTTTAAGTACACAAGAAGAAATGATGCATTATTTTGATGATGCTCAGCTTATTTCCAAAGACATTAGTCGACCAATTATTTCGGCTATGTATTCCGACATTTCTGGTCTTTCGTGGGGCTTGGTAACAGCTGCTTCGCAGAACGGAGTGAAGTATATATCGTTAGCCCCTAACTATGTCCCCTATTTAAAGACAGGAGGAAGTAGAGTTGGCTGGGTGAACTACGAATGGGGAGATAAACCCTTTTATTGGACTTCTCAATCGGGAGAAGAAAAGGTGTTGCTGTGGGTGTCGGGTAAAGGTTATTCCTTTTTTCATGATTGGCTAGGCGGGAGAGTGTCAGCCTCTGGAGTAGAACCAATATGGAACTATTTGGAGGATTTAGAGCAGGAGCATTATGCGTTCGACAGGATTAATCTTCGTTATACGATTACAGGAGATAATGGACCTCCCGACGAGGATATGGCTACTGTGATAAAGATGTGGAATGAAAAATATGCTTCGCCAAAATTTAGTATTACAACAAGCGATACATTTTTTACTGATTTTGAGAAAAAATATGGAGAGAAGTTAAGTTCGTATTCGGGCGATTTAACCCCTTATTGGGAAGATGGCGCAGCTTCTACAGCTCAAAGTCTAGCTCAAAATAGAAAAAACGCAGAAAAACTGGCACAGTATGAAATACTTTGGTCGATGATTGAACCCAACACTTTTGATTTTACCTTGTTTGATGAGGCGTGGAAGCATGTGGTGTTGTTTTCTGAACATACTTGGGGAGCTTCGGCTAGTGGGTCGCAACCAGATGCTGAGCTAACCAATAAATTGTGGAAGCAGAAGCGTGCTTTTGCTGAGCATGCAGACTCTCTCACCCAGATTATCCATAAAAAGATAGACCATGCTTTGGGGTCAGATTCTAAAGGGGATTATGTGAATGTGGTAAATACAAGCTTATGGAGCAGAACTGATGTGGTAGGCTTCAAGTATCAAAAGAGCGGGAAAGAAATCAGTTTGCTAGATGACTCGGGAGTGGTTTGTAAAGCTCAGCAAAGCTTTGATGGGCGGTATTATTTTATGGCTGAGAATGTTCCTCCATTGAGCAATAAGTGCTATCGAATTAAGGAAATCTCCAAAGAGAATAAGGGTAATTCTGGTTTAAGCAAGACCGATAATTATGCATTTAGCAGAGGAAATATATTTATAGAGATTGATTCGATTGATGGTTCGATTAAACAACTAGTGGATACCAAGACAAAGCTCAGCTACTCTGGAGAAAAGGGGGTGAATGCGTACATCTATTCAGGTAGAAATGCAGAGAACCCGAGAAGGGTCAGTCGAGTAAAATCGGCAGAGTTGATTTTAGACGGTGCTGTTTTTAGTGTAATTCGGGTTCTAGCAGAAGCAGAAGGCTGCGATAGCTTGTGTAGCTACATCATGGTTTATGATGAAATCTCCAGATTGGATATAAAGAACGTGTTGTACAAGAAGAAAGTCTTGGATTATGAAAATGTGCGTTTCTGTTTTTCTTTCGACATCTCCAATGGGAAAACAGCTATTGATGCACCCTTTTCTGAAGTGTCTCTAGGCTACGACCAGCTTCGAGGAAGTAACATGAATTATTATTGCGCTAATCGAGGAGTTTCTTTGAGTGGAATAGACAAAAGTGTGGTACTCTCGATGAACAATACGCCTATTGTTGAAGTAGGTGGGTTAAGTGGAGAATCGTGGATGTACGACATGAAAGATTTCTTAGGATGGGAACGAACAGCCAAATCATCTGTGGAGGTCTATTCTTGGGCACTCAATAATTCATGGAGAACAAACTACAAGGCGTATCAAGAGGGGAGAATCGATTTGAATTATTCCATAAATCTTCTGCCTTCTTTATGCGAACAGCCTAAGGTGATTTTTCATGAAGTGGTTCGCCCCATGTATGCTTGTGTTGCTGACAAGAAAATAAAGATATCTCCAGTGCTCCAGTTTGCAGCAGCCGGTTCAATAGAATTGTCTACGATGAAAGTTGTAGATGAAGGAAAGGCCTATTTGGTGCGAGTAGTCAACAACACCAATGAAACTATTAGAACTTCTTTTGAGTTAAGTCAGAAGCAAAACATTAAAGTGTTATACTTCTGCGATAATCTGGGAAATAAAATCAGCGACTGCAACGTAAATGACGTATGGTTTAAACCCTTTGGAACTAAAAATATAAAAATTGAATTCTAATATTGCGAGATATGAAATTAAATAAGTTTTTACTGCTCATTGTTTTGTCCTTCGCCCTATTTTCATGCAAAGAGGAGAGCGAGGATAAAAGACCAAACATCGTGTTTATTATGTCTGACGATCACGCATTTCAGGCAATAAGCGCATATGATGACAAGTTGATTCAAACACCAAATATTGATAAGATAGCAAAACGTGGAGCCTTGATGCAGCAGGCTTATGTAACCAACTCTATATGTAGCCCTAGTCGAGCTGTAATCCTGACCGGAAAATACTCTCATGTGAATGGGATGAAAGATAATGGTACGTATTTCGATACTTCACAAGAAACATTTCCTAAAATATTAAGAAGAGCGGGCTATAAAACAGCTATTATAGGCAAGTGGCATTTGTTTTCAAATCCAGAGAGCTTTGATTATTGGGACATCTTGCCCGACCAAGGACATTATTATAATCCCGAGTTTATTCATAACGGTAGAGATACCACATATGTGGGCTATGTGACTGATGTTATAACCGAGCAGTCGATAAAATGGATAGAAAAGAATAAAGACCAACCATTTTGCCTGATGTTGCAGCATAAAGCTCCGCATAGAAACTGGATGCCGCCCCTGAAATACCTAGATTTATATAAGGACAAGAGCTTCGAATTGCCTAGTAACTTTTATAGTAATTACAACTTGCAATTGGGTTTGCAAAGGCAGCAAATATCAATTGTAGATAGCTGCTTAGATTTGAGATATGATAGCAAGCTTGTTTGTGATGATTATTTTGTGCATCCCGTGAATTGGTGGGCATCATCGGAGTGGAATAAAGAGATAGATAGACTCACCATGGAGGAGCGAGAAATATGGGATTCGCATTATGGAGCAATTGTCGAAGAGTATGAGAAGCTTCCAAAAACAGGAAACGCTTTAATAGAATGGCAATACCAGCGCTATCTTCAAGATTATCTGCGCTGCGTAAAGTCGGTCGATGACAATGTGGGAACGGTTTTAAAATACTTAGAGGATAATGATTTGCTGGATAATACAATTGTCATCTATACGTCTGATCAAGGTTTTTTCCTAGGAGAGCATGGGATATATGATAAAAGATTTATGTATGAAGAGTCATTTAGAACTCCAATGATGATCATGTATCCCAATCAGATTAAATCAGGGCAGACGATAAACCAATTCACGATGAATCTCGACATAGCACCTACGTTGTTAGATTTTGCTCAACTGCCTATTCCAAAGGAGATGCAAGGGCTATCAATGAAAAAGATACTAACAAAAGGAGAGGATGAAGATTGGAGAGATGCTATGTATTATCATTACTATGAAAAGTCGTTTGGAGGCACGCCTCATTATGGAATTAGGAAGGGAAACTACAAGCTGATGCATTTTTATGGCGATATTGATTCATGGGAATTATATAATCTAACCACAGACCCCAAAGAGAATAATAATCTATATGAAGAATTCAAAGACGATAAATTAGTATCTTCTCTGAAAATGGAACTGCTAAAATTACAAAAAGAGTATAAGGATGTTGATGTTCAAAAGTTCAATAATTAAATTTTAAAATCAAATGAGGAAAATACTAATAGCATGGTGTGTGCTTGGTTTGTTCTCCTGCACAAACCCTCCAACTCCTCCGCCTGCCACCTTCACCCAATACGTAGACCCCAACATCGGGACTGCTCACAGCAGGTGGTTCTTCTACACGCCAGCTGCAGTGCCTTTTGGCATGGCAAAGCTGGCTCCATCTACCAATGGAAGCAAGGGGAATGTGCACGGCTGGGATGCCACCGGATATGATGAGCGACACACTACAATCGAGGGATTTGCCAATCTGCATGAATTTCAAGTGGGAGGTTTTTTGTTTACAGCAATCACAGGAGACTTAGTTACCGTGCC
>JBKECH010000101.1:0-61979 GCA_047974415.1 Bacteroidales bacterium
TAAAGTGGTGAATAGAACACCACAAAAAGGTCCCCACATTTACTATTTAGGCTCTATGTCGAATATAGTGGCTGATAGAATTTGTAAATTCATCTTAGTGAATTGATTTTCCTGATTGTTTGGCTTCCCCACAACAGCCTTGATAAAGTGGGTAAGGGGAGGTCTGCTCAAAATAAAAAAATTGCCACTTTATCAACAATTTTTCTGAAAAATGTGGTTCTATGTCGAATAGAGTGGGTGAGATTTGGAAACTAAAAAATCATTAGGCCTACCAAGCCAAAACTTTTCGAAGAAAACACTTGATACACCCTCTATCAAGCCAAAACTTTTCGAAGAAAGCGCTTGATACACCCTCTACCAAGATAAAACTGTTTAAAGAAACGTTACGCCAAAATGCTCTTTTGTGTTACAATTCGAATACTTTTTCTATTTTCCATTAAAGTCTACCCACCACATTCGACATAGAGCCAAAAATGTTAATGCCGATCCAATTTTCAGTTCGCAAAATAGGGCTTGCGGATTTTGGGAGTAAATTAAGTGACTGCAATTCCAACTCAATTTACTACCTTTGTTCGTTTAAAAAATAAATAGGTATGGCACTAATAAAATCGATTTCTGGTATAAGGGGAACAATTGGAGGGCAAACAGGTAGTTCTCTTACACCTGTTGACATTGCTAGGTTTACTGCGGCATATGCAAGATGGGTAACAAAAGAAACAAAAAAAGACAAGGTCAAAATAGTATTAGGGCGAGATGCCAGAATATCAGGACAGATGGTTAAGAATATTGTGCTGGGCACTCTGCAAGGTTGCGGATGTGATGTCGTAGACATAGACTTAGCCACAACTCCTACTACAGAGATAGCAGTGATAAACGAAAAAGCAGATGGAGGTATTATACTCACAGCTAGCCATAACCCAAGGCAGTGGAATGCTCTTAAACTTCTCACTTCGGACGGAGAGTTTCTAAACGCCGTGCAAGGAGCATCGGTGCTAGAAATTGCTGAGAAAGAAGATTTTTATTTTCCCGATGTAGATTTTATTGGAAATGTAGACGCCAAAGATTACTCAGAGTTTCATATTAATCAAGTTCTAAACTTAAAACTCGTTGATTGTCAATTAATAAAAAATAAGAAGTTCCGAGTGGGAATAGATGCTGTAAATTCTGTTGGGGCACCTATTATTCCTAGTTTATTACGCAAACTTGGAGTTGATTTTATTGAAGAAATTAATTGTACTCCAGATGGGGAATTTGCGCATACACCAGAGCCTTTGCCCGAAAATTTGATAGAAACATCCAAAATAGTCAAAGCTAAAAAATTAGATTTATGCTTTGTTGTTGATCCAGATGCAGATAGATTAGCAATAATAAATGAGGATGGTACTATGTTTGGGGAGGAGTATTCGTTGGTGTCAATAGCTGATTTTGTACTTAGCAAAACTCCAGGTAATACCGTCTCAAACATGTCGTCGTCCATGGCATTGAGAGACATAACTCTGGCGCATTCTTGCGAGTATTCCTCTTCTGCAGTTGGCGAGGTGAATGTTGTATCTCAGATGAAGACCTCAAATGCAATAATCGGAGGAGAAGGAAATGGAGGTATCATATACCCAGAAGCTCACTACGGCAGAGATGCTCTTGTTGGAATAGCTTTGTTCTTGACATTATTGGCAGAGAAAGGATGCAAATGCTCAGAATTGAGACGACAATATCCTGATTATCATATATCTAAAAACAAGATAACCCTATCGGAAAGTGTGGATGTTGACGCAATTCTAAAAAAAGTAACAGAATGTTATTCAGACTATAATGTCAATACCATTGATGGAGTTAAGATAACAATGTCAGACAAGTGGGTGCATCTCAGGAAGTCGAATACAGAACCTATTATTAGAATATACTCTGAGGCAAAGACAGAAAATGAAGCAAATGCCCTTGCGGAAGATATAAAGAAAATGATAGGCAGTATGTAGGTTTATTTAGAGAGTCTACCAGTGTCTTCCCATAATAAAACTATAAAGTTGAATATCAAGGCTTGCGAAACTTTGTGAATTAGGAGTAGAGACGCCCAACTTGGGAGTCTCTACTTGTGTAAATGACTAATTAGCAAAGCAGATATTGAGCTTTATAGACAGACTTTATCCCCGAATTATGCATTGGAACGCCGTAACGAGTGCTTCAGGCTCAATAAAACAAGGTTTTTGGTGGACGAAGCGTAGCACCGCTACGATGAGCGGAACAAAAAGCAGCAAAGCGTTTGTTTTTAAGAGATTGGAGTATGCAGCAGGTGAGCTAATGCATGTTTAGGGTTTAACTATACGTCATAAATAAATCAAGGTTGATATAAGCTTGGAAAATCAGTCCTTAGGTTCAAAGTGTCTCCCATTTGTTGTTGAAGTACAAGAAGTTGTTTAAATAGTGTTCTAGTAGTATCGCTATATGCTTCGTTGTCGGATAGGTCGTTCATTTCCAGTGGATCTGCTTTTAAATCGAATAGCAATACTTTAGGCACTTCAGGGTAAAGAATAAGCTTATAGTCTTTGTTTCTTATCATTCTCTGCGATTGCATGTAACATCCGTATACAGCCTCATATTCACTTTCTTTTTTTTCGCCTCGTGCTTGTTTTAACAGACTGCTAAATTCTACATATGTAGGTTTTACAACACCTGCCAGCTCTAGGGTGGATGGCATGATGTCTTGTAGGTAAACATCGAGGTCTACTCTTTTGTCCTTAGGGATATCAGGACCAATTACAATTAAAGGAGGACGAATACTACAATCGTACATGTTTTGTTTGCCCATAAGACCGTAATTACCACACGCTAGTCCGTGGTCAGCGGTATAGAAAATGTAGGTATTGTCCATTTCTCCCGATTTCTTTAGAGCGTCGATGATTCGACCTATTTGTTTGTCTAAGTGGGTTATAAGAGCATAATATTCCTGTCTATTTACCCTTACAGCATATTCCGTTCGAGGGAAGGGGGCAAGGGCTTCGTCGCGTAGTTTAACATCGCAACCAATAGCATCTTTATAAGGGTATTCGGGAAGAAATGTTTTTGGTGCTGATATATTTTCCAAGGGATACATATCCACAAATTCCTTTGGCGACTGACGAGGGTCATGTGGAGCATTAAAGGCAACATACATGAAAAAGGGCTTATCTTTTTTTGCTGCTGTTTCTATAAATCCAATAGTTTCATCTGCCAGCACTTCGCTCCAATGCTTGCCACCCTGCCAATATCCTCCCCACTTCTTATCCCAAGCTCTCCATGTTGTGTCGTTTTTAGACTGTGGGCGATTGTAGCCTTCGGGAATATGGGGTGGCATTCCTGGACGTATCGTTCCTAGGTTTGCATAGCACTTGCTCACATCGGTTGCTACGTGCCATTTTCCTGCCATATAGGTGTCGTAACCAGCATTCTTCATAATGTTACCCCACAGTTGTTTAATGACAGTTGTGTCTTTTAGTTTTGGGACGAGGTCGTTTGCTCGCCAAATCATCCGTCCCGTAGACATCATGGTGCGCGATGCTACACACACGGCACCGTGCCATGCTCCCATATTATAAGCATGTGTGAACGAAACTCCGCTCTTGACTAAGTGGTCGAGGGTAGGGGTTATCACTTCTTCATTTCCCAATGCATTTATGGTGTTGTAGCTTTGGTCATCAGCGAAGAGGAAGAGAATATTTGGCTTACTCTCTGTTTTGTTGCTTACAGAACCACAAGACACACAAACCATTAGTAGTAATAAGGCGGTAGGTGTTTTTATAGGAAACATATGTGTAAAGTATTTTGTTATTAATTCAGAGTCTATCTATAAAGTCAATATACGCGTTATGCTCACTTTGCAAATTAGTCATCTATACAAGTAGGATTACAGCTAATTCATTAGGTGTAATTTAGCATCAAAACTATAGTTTTTTCCTTTCTGGGTCTGGATTGGCTCAATAAGCTTGTTCTTATATTTTATTTTCATAGGTAAGCCATTTAATGAAGTTATATTGAGTTCGGTAAGTTTGCTGTTCAGCCATTTTACAGATACTATAAAACCTCCTCTTGCTTTTAGTCCTGTCACGCTTCCTGTTGACCAGCTTGTAGGTAGAGCAGGTAATAAATCGATGTATCCTGCGTGACTTTGGACAAGCATTTCGGCAATGGCAGCCGTAGCGCCAAAGTTAGCATCCATTTGAAATGGTGGGTGTTGCCCAAATAGGTTTGGTGAAATGCTCTTTGAAAGAAGGGTATCTAAACTTTTCTTTGCTTTGTCGCCATCGTGTAGTCGTGCATATTGAGCAATTAGCCAAGCAGCACTCCAGCCAGTGTGCCCACCTCCGTTTGTAATTCTGTAGTCCAAAGATTTTCGGGCAGCTTCCATAAGCTCGGGTGAACTTTCAAAATTAATCTGTGATCCAGGATGCATTGCAAACAAGTGAGATATATGTCTATGTCCAGGCTCTACTTCAGCAAACTCTTCTCGCCACTCCATCAATCGTCCGTCTGTGCCTATTTTTGAACTTGCCAATTTTGCACGAGCCTCTATAACCTTTTCAGTAAATTCGCTTTTTGTGCCTAGTATATCTGATGCTTTTATGTAATCTGAAAATAGTTGCCATATGACTTGTTGGTCGTGTGTTGGTCCCATGCTAATTTGACTGCGACTACCATCAGGAGCAATAAATGTATTTTCTGGAGAAACGGCAGGACCTGACACTAACTCGCCCGTTTTAGGATCTTCTGTTAACCAGTCCATATAAAAAGCCACAGAGCCTTCAAGAACAGGATACATACGTTTTAGGAAATCTTTGTCTCTGGTAAATGCATAATGTTCAAAGATGTGCGTACAAATCCATGCGCCACCACCAGAATGTAGTCCCCAACTTGCTGATTCTCCAGGAGATGTATATCCCCATACGTTCGATACTGGATGTACTACCCAGCCATTCATTCCGTATTGCACCCTGGCTGTTTTTGCCCCTGCTTCTGAAATCATCTCGACAAAGTCAAATAGGGGTAAGTGCATTTCTGATAGATTTGTTGCTTCAGCAAGCCAATAATTCATCTGCACATTAACGTCGGTATGATAGTCTCCATTCCAAGGAGTTTGAATCTTGTTAGCCCAAAGCCCTTGTAAGTTTGCGGGAAGTGTACCAGGTCGGGAAGATGATATCAAAAGATAGCGTCCATATTGGAATAATAATTCCGCAAGGCGGTGGTCATCTTTTGTTTGTTTGAAAGCTTCCAAACGTTTGTCGGTAGGTATATCTTCCTTCTTGTCGGGGCTAAGTTCTAAACTAACTCTCTTGAAATACTTCTGATACTCAGCGAGATGCGCAAGTCTCAAATCTTCATAATTTTTACTGGATGCTTTATTGAGGTTTTTATTTGTTAGTGTTTTATAATCACGTCCTTTAAAAGAGGGATAATCTAAAATATAGTCGGTAGATGCAGTTAGAAAGAGGGTTACTTCATCCGCATCTTTAATTCTCAGTCCAGAGTTGTCGCAACTAATTGTGCCTTTGTTGCAAACGGCTTTCAGTCTTGCCATGTATTGGAGGTTTTCCCCTCCTTTTCCGTTGCTAAGTGCGCCTGTCATAACTAGCTGGTTATCTTCAAAATAGGTCTTGTATTGTTCGGGTCTGTCGAGTTTGCATAAAAAAGATAGTTGTCCAGGGGTATCTGCAGTAAAATGAACAACAAGAGCTTGGTCGGGCTGGCTAATAAAAGCTTCGCGTTTAAAAGCTACGCCACCCTGTACATACGCCACTCTGACTATGGCGTCTGTTAGGTCTAATTCACGATGATAATTGTCGTAAGGAGTTTTTTTATCAAAATCTATGCGCAGGTCGCCGAGGGTCTGAAAACAGCCGAAGGGCACTGACGACCCATTGCCGTGTCCTGTTCCTTTACCTTTACAAATTTGTGTTTTGTTTGTAAGTTTGGTAGCTTCTTTGTACTTCCCTTCGTTCAGGAGATTACGAATATTCTTGAAAGATTCGGCAGCTTCGGGATTATCGTTATCGTCAACACTTCCAGACCACATGCTTTCTTCACTGAGCTGTATACGCTCTTGAAAAACATCGCCAAATACCATTGCGCCCAAAGAACCATTTCCTAATGGCAAGGCTTTGAGCCACTCGGGGTCGTTCTTCCAGCCGTTGGGATTGTCAACGACTGATGCTTTGGCTGGTGTATTATACCACAGTTTGATATGCTTTTCTTTGCTACTTTCTGAGCATGCGCTACAGAATAGCAATAGAAGCAAGGTGTAGATTGTTGTTGACTTCTTCATTTTTTATGTTTTTATGTTCTCGGACTAGCATTTTAGTTCAAGCATCGTTGAATTATTTTCGCTAAGTTAGCAATTAATTTGGGAAAGCAAAATTTGTTTTTGTCTGCTTATTGTATGGCGCTGTTGCGTTCATGGATTTCAAGTACTTACCAAGACTAGCAAGTAGTTGCTCTGTAATTTTTGGTTTCTCGGTCGATAGGTTTTTTGTTTCGCCTATGTCTTGTGTAATATTGTAGAGTTCTGTCTGCCCATCTTTGTACCAATAAATTAATTTCCAGTCTCCTTTACGGATTACACTGTAGGGCTCAAAATCGTAGTTATGAGGGAAATGCCAAACAAACTCACGCTCGGAAACATCAATATCTTCTTGTTTCATCAGAGGCACAAAGCTTTTGCCGTCTATGCTATTACCGATTTCTTTATAGTTCTCTACTCCTGCCATGCTGAGAATTGATGGGAATATATCTTCAATAATGATGGGTTTATTGCACTCTGTTGCAGCATCAACTTCTCCAGCCCATTTCACAATCATTGGCACACGAATGCCTCCTTCGTAGGGACTCACTTTATGACCACGTAGTGGCAGATTTTGTGGGCATTGGGATGGCGAGCCATTGTCGGACATAAATATAATAATGGTATTGTCTTCTATTCCTAGTTGTTTCACCTTGTCTAGGATGTCGCCTAGAGATTTGTCCATACTTTCAATCATTGATGCTAATGTTGCTTCTTTGTCTGTTAATCCTTGCTCTTTATACTTCTGAAAAAAGCGTTTATCCTTTTCCCAAGGAGCATGTACGGCATAGTGGGACATGTATAAGTAAAATGGTTTTTTTGCATTGACAGATTTATCTATTTCGTCAAGAGCTTCAATGGTTAGGGCTTCAGTAAGGTTAATGTCTTTTCCGTAATATTTTTCTAGTCCTGGTACATCCCATATGTTTCCTCCGTTGCGCCAGGCTGCGCTGAAATTATGTTCTCCGTAGTAAGAGCCTGGGCCACCTGCTGCATGGCCTGCAATATTAACATCAAAGCCTAGTTTTAGAGGATCTTCGCCTGGAGTTTTTAAAGCTCCCCAATGCGCTTTGCCAACATGTATAGTTTGATATCCAGCATCTTGTAAATACATTGGCAAGGTGCGTGCAAGATAGGTGCTATCCACTCCCTTTACGGGGCTAAGTCCGTTCAGATTCCAATTGGGAGCACCGAATACTTCGTGTTTCTGGTCTGGCGATTGTCCTCGTCGCAAGGTCCAATTTGTTACTCTATGTCTAGTGGCATTTGCCCCTGTCATCAAGCTGACACGCGTAGGAGAGCACAGAGGAGCTGCATAAGCTTGGGTGAATTTCATACCTTGTGATGCCAATTTTTCCATGTTTGGAGTTTGGTAGCGTTCATTCAGTTTTGTCTTTTTGTTCCAAAAAGGCACAGATGTTTCTTGCCATCCCATGTCATCTACAAGAAAGTAAATGATATTGGGCTTTTTAATTTCTTTAGATTCTGTATTGCAGGCAATGAGCACGCAACAGAGTAATGAAAAGGTTGTAATAAATAGTTTCATTTGTTTAATATTTTGTTTAATCTTTTTCATGTATGCATAGGCAACAGATACTGGATGTTATACCAAGCTCGCTGAAGAGTGTCGCTTAGCAAAGGGGACAATATCTGTTGCTTGCTTTCTAATTCCAAAGCGATATAAGTTTTACTTGAAACTTGTATCACGCTGTTCAAATTTCATTATCAATCCCAACCAGGATTTTGTTCTAAACTTGAATTTAATGCAATTTGCCCCAAAGGTACGGGAAATAAATAATTTTTTGGAGAAATAAACTGTCTATTTTCGACACCTTGTGCAATAATAAATCCATTCTCATCAATAAAAATATCGACTCCAGGGACAATCTCTGGATAATAATCCTTTTGAAATTTAGCTCCTAAGATTGCAATAGGTAAGTCTGTTTCAGCAGTTTTCCATCGAATTAAATCGTAATACCTGAATCCTTCTCCTGCAAGCTCAATACGTCTTTCTCTTCTCAGTTCCTCTAACATATCTAACTTCTTGTTTGCTGAATTTGAGCCATTAACAAAGGCGTTGGTGAGCTTAGGCATGTGCGCCCTTGTTCTTAATTTATTTATGGAAAGATTGAGATCGGTATCGGAAATTGCTCCATCGAGCTCATACACCGCCTCTGCATAGTTCAATAAGACCTCTCCCGTGCGCAACAAAATCTGGTCAGTATAAACAAAAGTCACACTTAGAGCTTTTGGGTCGCCAGGTTTTTTAGGCCAATATCCCGTGCTGGTCATTCGTAGTTCGGGAACTAGTGGATTCCCTCCAAAATCAGTTCCTGGTTCCCATATTGTAAATGCCATTCTTGGATCTCTATCAACAAACTCACTGTTTAATGAATTATAGCCTTTGAATAATGGCGAAAACTGGATAGGAAGTCCGTCGATACATAAAAAAGCATCGGCTAGTTTTTTTGTCGGAGCTATCGAGGCTTCTAACATGAGGTTTCTACCTAATGGGCTTACTCCTGTTACGCTTTCTTTATACCATTTGGCAAGTGCTGTCTCGGAATTATTTTCGTTGTCTTCTGAATACAAAGTGGAAAAATCTAAAACTAGAGGATACTCATTTTCATTGATAAAATCGAAAGCTGCTTGTTTGGCAATTTGAAGCCTAGACGAAGAATTGCCGATTTTGTGATATTTCTCATACGTTCCTTCAAAGAGTGCAACGCGACTTAGAAAGCCAAGTGCAGTTCCACGAGTCACTCGACCTTTGTCTGTCTTAACAAGCTCACTTTTTTTTGGTAGCACGTCAGCCGCGCTTTGCAAGTCTGAAATGATTTGATTTACAACCTGAACTCGTGGAGTTCTATCGCCGAATAAATCAGGACTATCAAAATCTATAGTGTTTAGAACAAGGGGGACATCGCCAAATCGTTGTACAAGCTTAAAGTATAAGTAGGCCCTAAAGAATTTAATCTCTCCTGAATATCTATCTTTTACAGATTCTGGCACTTCTGCATTATCGACATTTTCAAGAAATTCATTCGCTCGTCTTATACCCTTATAAGAGTCGTTCCAGGTTCCATCTGAATTGGATGGAACATTGTTTCCACTGCTAATGCTATTTGTTCCTCTTTGAAAGTAGTCGCTTGACCAATTGTCGATAGTCGAACTTAAACTCAAGAAAGAATACATGTTGTTTGTAAACAGACGAAGGTCATCTTCAGATTTCCAAAAAGTTCCTGACGAAATACTGTCCAAAGGGCTTTTATCTAGGATGCTCTCACAAGAAATGAATGCTCCAAGTAGTAATATAAATATTATCTTTTTCATTTTATGCTATTTTAAAAAGTAAGGTTTAGTCCAAAAGAATAACTCCTGTTCAGAGGATATGAAAAGGCATTAGTGCTGCTTATCTCAGGGTCAAACATTATGAAATCAGTAAGTTCCCCAATATTTTCTCCACTAAAATAAATTCTTATTTTTTCTATACCGATATTCCTTGGAGACCAATTATAACCAATCTGTAAGTTTTTCAAGCGCATGTATGACGCGTCTTGTAGCCAATGTGTGGACCATTGGTAATTCCAGCTACTTCCCATGTAAGGGCGAGGGAAAAGAGCGTTTGGATTGTCAGGTGTCCAGTAATCTTGGTGGACTGCAAAGGAGTTGTTGTCCCACGTATTATAATAGGGTTGCATTATTGTACCATTCAAGTAATAATTCCTTTTACCAACCCCTTGAAAGAGCATGCTTAAATCGAAATTTTTCCATTCTGCTCCGAAGTTAATTCCATAAACATATCTGGGGGTAGTATTCCCCACATACTTTAAATCGTTGGGTGCCGTAATTTTATTGTCGTTATCTTGGTCTATGTACTTTATGTCTCCAGCGGCTGTGTTTGCATGTTGAAAAGCCCAGCTTTGAGCTTCAGTGTCAGTCTGGAAATATCCCGCAGCTTCATAAGCAAATATAGAGTTAACGGGATAGCCCTGAAGGTTTTTAATGCCTGCAGATACGTTCACAAAAGATTGACTTAAACTTTTAATTTCATCAGTTTGGTCGTATAGATTTACTCTTACATTATACTTGAGTCCAATCTCTTCCCACTCGTCTGTCCATGCTAGGGATATTTCCCAGCCTTTTGTTCTCAACTCTCCATAGTTATTTGTTGGGACGTTTATTCCTATCACACTTGGAACTTCTATTCCAATAAGCATATCCCTGTTCCATTTTATGAAATAATCACCCTCAAAAGTTAAACGATTATCAAAAAGCCCTACGTCAATACCAAAGTTGGTAGTCGAGATAGTTTCCCATGTTCTATTCTGAGAAGGGAGTTTAGGGTTATATATTTGTTGTTCGTTGCCTGCTGGGAAAGGTATTAGCGCATCACTTACTGTATAAACAGGGATATGGTCGTAATATCCTAATCCATTTTGATTGCCAACTTCTCCATAAGAAGCTCTTAATTTAAGGTTTGAAATGAATGATGCGTTCTGCATAAAATTTTCCTCAGAGATTCTCCATCCTCCAGACACAGATGGGAAATATCCCCATCGCTGAGATTCGGAAAAACGAGATGAAGCATCGGCTCTCAGATTGGCTTCAAATAGATACTTTCCATCATAGTCATAGTTAAATCTTCCAAAGCCAGAAACAATTCCCCATTCATTTCCCCCATAATCGTTTTTAGCACTAGATGCGGAACCTAGATTCAGAGCAGGCATTTCATTGCCTAAAATATTAAAGCGTGTTGCATTGTTTGTTTCGTAATGGTTTTCTTCTACAGAAGCTCCTGCCAATAGTTTAAAATTATGCTTATTAACCGATTTGTCATAATTTGCTGTAGTTTGTGCTGTGTAATATTTATTGAAGGAGTTATCTAAAATTACTCTACTTGGCTGATTTACCCATCCAAAATTGCTTGCTCCTGATGGTCTATGCTTATAGTATGCTCTACCAAACAGTGTTCCTTTTTTCCAGTTTACAGTATACCCAACTCGCGACTTGATAGACAAGTCTTTATAAACTTTCCAGTTTAGTGACATTTGTCCCTCCAATCGGTTTGTTAAGTCTTCATCAAAGCCAGCTTCTTTAAGTAACTGCATCGTGTTTTGTTGCATTCTGTATCTTGCATATGTTCCATTAGGGTTGCGTAAGGGCATACTTCTTCCTGCCTGTACTACACTTTGTATTAAAGACCCCGTTCCGACAGAAGTCTCTTTCTGGCTTGAATTAGAAAAATTTAACCTCGTCTCCAGCGATAACTTGTTTTCTATGAGTTCATTTACCATATTTAGTCTCAGATTATATCTGTCAAAATTATCTGGACCGTATTCTGAAAAGTATCCATTTTGGTCTAACCATGCCATGGAAAGTAGATACTGGTTTTTAGAGCTTCCTCCGCTAACTGACAGATTATGATTTTGTGTAAAATAGTTTTTAAGAAAATAGTCTGCCCAATCAAAGTCTGCAACGTAGTCCCATTCTTGCTCATCTGCCCTAGGTATTGCTGTCATGGACGGGTCCCTCATTGCCTCGATCATAGATTCCGAATAAAAAGGACTTGCACTGGCGTTTCTGGCTGCTAGATTTGCAAGAATAGCCCCATCATAAGAATGCGCCTGTTCTGGAAGTATAGTTGGCTTCAAAAAAGCAATATTACCTCTGTAGCTTACTTTAATCTTACCTTCTTCTCCTGTTTTCGTTGTCACTAAAATGACTCCGTCTGCTGCTCTTGCTCCATAAATAGCCGCAGAAGCGGCATCCTTCAAAACAGAAATTGATGCAACATCATTGGGATTTAAATCATTCAAAGAACCAGGAATACCATCAACAATGACTAATGCTCCTCCCGAATTTAATGAAGAAAAGCCTCTGATTCTGATGTTTGCATTAGCACCTGGACTTCCGTTTGTCTGTTGAACTGTTACCCCAGACATAGTTCCTTGCAAAGCCTGGGAGACACTAGTAACCGCTCTGTTTTCTATTGCTTCTGATTTTATTTGGGCAACAGATCCTGTAAGATTCGCCTTGTTCTGAGTGCCATATCCGACTACAACTACTCCATCTAGAAGTCCGATATCCTCCTTTAGCACAACGTTTAAGGCTGTTTTTCCTTGAGGGTTAATTTCCTGTGTGTGCATTCCCATAAAAGAAATTACAAGAATAGCATCTTTAGGTGCATTTATAGAGAATGCTCCGTCGACATCCGTAATCGCCCCCTTCGTTGTTCCTTTTATAACAACAGAGGCTCCAGCAACGCCAACCCCTTGTTGGTCAATAACCTTCCCAGTTATTGCTTTTTGTGCCAATACATTGCTAAATAGCGCAATGCACATGACTAAGACTACAGTAAATTTACTCATAGAATTATATTTAAAGATTAATAATGTTTTGGGTAATAAAATAGTACGCCCCTAGGGAGATAAAACTCACAGCTACTCCACGGTCGTCTTTGTTTTGCAGTTTTGCAAAGCGGTGTACTCTTCGATATTTATCTTGAATCATGTATCGGGACGCCGTAGCGAGGGCTTCAGGCTCGATAAAACAAGTTTTTTGTCGAGTAGAGGCATAATGCATTGCGCCTGAATCTAGCGGAGCGTTTGTTTTGAAGAGATTGGAGCATGCAAGAGGAGAGCTAGTGTATGCTTCGGGTTTATATATTTGATTCTTTGCCGAGTGGGGTAGTGAGAAATCTATATACGAGCCTTGCTTAACTAACAAGTAATACGCAGGGAGAGAGAAGAGAAATCTGAATAAGGTGTGTGTGTGTGTGTGGGGGGGGGGGGGTAATTACCTATTGTACAGCGAGTTGTGATGCTGTAGTTGCTATTGCGTCTTACCAGATTCAATGGAGACTTATTTAAAACAGTGTGAAAAAAAATTGTAGGTGCATTGCAACAAGTCAGAACACTATCAATCTGTGAAATAGCATACAATAATAAACTTTTAAGGTGTAAACATCCAGCAGTAAAGGACATTGCATTTTTATTGAACTCAGTAAAAATGCTGTGCTCCCATTGAATTATACCTGTGTTTTTTACACCGCGCATGTGCATGTGTCTCTAAATTGTAAATACAGCGCAAGGTAGTAAATAATTGCACAAAAACAAAATGTAAAGATTTTTTTTTTGCAGTTATCCTAATTTTTGAACGTCATATTTGTTAGTAACAATAATGTTCAGTACATTTGGGGCGTATAGTTTTTTGCGATAGATAATTATTAATATATAAAAATGACTAGAGGATTTATCAAGCTTTTTATTTTGGTTGTGTCCATGGTTTCATGTATCAAAGGGATGCAAAATGAGATTCACGATCAAGCAGAAAAAAATAGACAAGGTGAATTGGAGTCTGATAAGCTGATCCCCGAATTGCTGTGGAAGTTTGGGCGAGTGGGAGGCTTGAAGTTATCCCCAGATAAAAAGAAAGCTCTATATACAGTAACAGATTACGATATAGATGCAAATAATTCTTACAGAGATGTTTATATTGTAGATATAGCCTCTGAGAAAGTAGACCGTATAACTAAGAGCAAGGAGAAAGAAAGCTCTGTAGATTGGCGTCCTGATGGAGAAGCAATTACATATATATCGACAATAACAGGGAAGGCACAAGTTTGGGAGATGACCTTGGACGGCACTAAAAAAGAACAAATTACCTCTGAAGAGGAAGGCGTATCTGGATATGGGTATGCCCCTCAAATGGATAGAATGTTTATAATTAAGAGGGTTAAAGTAGACAAAGACATTCATGATTTATACCCCGATTTGCCATATGCCAATGCTCGCATTGAAAGCGATCTGATGTATAGACACTGGAATACATGGCATGACTATAAATACAATCATATTTTTATTGGCAATTATGAATCTGGAAAAGTATCTGATTTCAAAGATATAATGGCAGATCAAAGGTACGATAGTCCCATGTTGCCATTTGGAGGGACAGATCAGCTTGCTTGGAGTGCAGATGGGCAGAAGTTAGCCTATACGACTAAAGAGAAAGTAGGACAAGAATACGCCGAATCTACAAACAGTGACATATACCTATATGACATAGAAAGTGAAAGTGTTGATAATATTAGTAAAGGTATGGTGGGATACGATATAAATCCGACTTTCTCGCCAGATGGAAGGTATTTGGCATGGGAAAGTATGGAACGTGATGGATATGAGTCTGATAGAAGCCGAGTGTTTGTTAAAGATTTGAACTCAGGTAATAAATTAGACTATACGGACAAATCAGAACTTACTTATAGTGGACTCTCTTGGGCAAATGACAATAATTCCATATATGCCATTGCTAATATTGGGGCTACTGATGAAATATTCAATATTCATATTGCAAAAGATGAACGTGCTGACACCCTTGATGTTAATGTTGGCATTAAGGACTCTGATTTGATAAGAAATACAAATATCAAAAGAGTAACCGATGGAGTTCACGACTACAAACAAGTCCTTGATGCTGGCGAAAAATTAGTTGGAGTCAAAATGTCAATGTCTCAACCTGCAGAGGTGTACCTAATAGATAAAAAAAGCAGAGAAGAGAAAAATATTTCTAAAGTAAATACTCCCTTACTTAGTCAGTTGAAAATGGGCGAGGTAAAAGAGCGTGTTGTTAAAACTACAGATGGAAAAGATATGCAAGTCTGGGTTATATATCCCCCTGATTTTGACCCGTCTAAGAAATATCCTGCATTGCTATACTGCCAAGGCGGTCCGCAAGGAACAATAAGCCAGAATTGGTCGTACAGATGGAACTTTCAGTTGATGGCAGCAAATGGTTATATTATTGTAGCTCCCAATAGACGAGGCTTGCCAGGCTTTGGAATGGAGTGGTTGGAGCAAATAAGTAAAGACTATGGAGGACAAAATATAAAAGATTATATATCAGCAATAGACGACCTAGCAAAAGAAGATTATGTAGACGAGAATAGGTTGGGAGCGATTGGAGCAAGCTATGGTGGATATTCTGTTTTCTATCTTGCTGGTAAGTATCCAAATAAGTTTAAAGCTTTAATATCTCATTGTGGTATGTTTAATTTCGATCAAATGTATGCTACTACAGAAGAAATATGGTTTCCTAACTGGGATTTAGGGGGAGCATTTTGGGATTTAGATAACGCTACCGCACAACGCTCGTATGCTCTATCGCCTCATAAATTTGTACAAAATTGGAAAGCTCCGATATTGGTTATACATGGAGAAAAAGACTTTAGAATACCGTATACACAAGGTATGGGAGCATTTAATAGTGCAGTCATGCAGGGAGTGCCAGCGAAATTCCTATATTTTCCCGAGGAATGCCATTGGGTGCTAGAGCCTCAAAACGGAATATTGTGGCACAGGGTGTTTTTTGAATGGCTAGACGAATGGCTGAAATAAGTATTTTACTCCACATAGGTTTTAGTATCTGTCCATAATGTCGGGAGTCTGAACTATAAAGTCCAATATATAAAGTTGCACTCACTTTTTGCATGAGTTATTCATGCGAAATAAGCAACTAGTGCACAAAGTGTTGCAAGTCACAATATTTCGTTTTTTTAGTTCAAGCTAGATTCTTAACATTATGAGCTAGCACTATTAGAGAGAAAAATGTAGTTTATAAAAAAATATATGGCAACAGTAGATTTATCAAAATATGAAATTGACACAGTTCCTTCGGGCGAAGGTAAACGAGTTGCAATAGTTGTGTCAGAGTGGAATATAAACGTAACAGGAGCGATGCTGGAGGGAGCAAAGAAAATCCTTATGAAGCACGGTGTTGACGAGCAAAATATTGATGTCCGATTTGTTCCTGGCACTTTTGAATTAACCTTCGGGGCAAAAATCATGATTGAGAGAGGAGGTGCAGATGGAATAATAGTATTGGGTTGCGTAATACGTGGAGGAACACCACATTTTGAATATGTATGTCAAGGAGTTACGCAAGGCATAACTCAGCTCAATGCCGAAGGAAGAATACCTGTAATATACGGAGTATTAACGACTGATAATGAACAGCAAGCAATAGATAGAGCAGGGGGAGAACATGGTAATAAAGGGGATGAAGCCGCAGTTACTCTATTAAAGATGATGAACTTTTAGTGAGTATCTGCGTTAATAATGCCAGCTCACCTATAGGTTCATCACTACTCAAACTCCCAACATACAGAACAGTAAGACTTAATATTTAACTTTATAGTTCAGACTATTAACATTATAAATAGACACAAATCAACGAGCACAAATGGACAAAAAAGATAGATTTGAGGCATTAGACATATTACGGGGACTCACCATTGTATTTATGATAATCGCTAATAACCCAGGTTCATGGAGTCATGTATACGACCCTTTGCGACATGCAGAATGGCATGGTTTTACACCCACAGATTTAATATTTCCCATGTTTCTATTTATTGTTGGAGCCTCTTGTTTTTTTGCTTTTCGTAAATTTAATAATTCGCTTAGTGCTCTCTCGTTTAGAAAGGTTTTAATCAGAACCTTGCTTATTTTTGGTACGGGTCTATTTCTTAACTATTTCCCTTTTTTCGATAGGCATTTAGAAGAGCTACGCTTTATGGGAGTATTGCAAAGGATAGCATTGGCCTACTTTTTTGCTTCAATTTTGGTTTTATTATTGAAAAACAACATAAGGATAATTGTTGCTGTATTCGTTATTTTGATGGGATATTGGGCAGTTTTGTACTTCGGAGCTTCAGTGCAGCCTTATTCTTTAGAACATAACATTGTCAGACATATAGATTTACATATTTTGGGAGCCTCTCACCTATACAAAGGCTATGGAATACCGTTCGACCCAGAGGGCTTGCTTAGTACATTACCAGCTATAGCTACAGTATTGATAGGGTATTTATCTGCTGGTCACATTTCCAATAATTATCGACAAAACAAGGAAATGACCGTTGCAAGATGCTTCGTCTTAGGAGGAGGGTTAATAGTACTCGCTCATATTTGGAGCTTTGTGTTGCCAATAAACAAACCAATATGGACAAGCTCCTATGTGGTGTATGCAGGAGGCTGGTCTTTGATGATATTTGCCATAGTTTTGTGGGGCGCAGAGAAGAAGAACTCGGCTGTTAGAGCTTTGGATATATTTAAGACTGTGGGATACAATCCGTTGGTAATATTTGTGCTTAGCTCACTCTTATCAAAGTTGATGACTCTGATACATGTAGGAATAATACCATTGCAGTCTTACCTTTATACAGATATTTTTTCTCGTCTAGGAGACAAACTAGGCTCGTTAACATATGCCTTGGCCTATACCTCTATATTCATATTTTTAGCTTATTTGATGAAACGCAAGAATCTCATATTTAGGCTGTAAGCATCTTAATTATTTGTAATGATTAAGAATGTCGTATCTTTGCATAAAATACACTTATAATGGATTATAATTCAAAAAGAAAAAATCTCGTTATCCCAGAGTATGGGAGGAATGTACAGATAATGGTAGATCATGTTAAGACGCTGCCTACAAAAGAGTTACGCAATGAGGCCACGGCTACTATAATAGAGGTTATGGGTAATATGTTTCCTCATCTTCGAGATATTCCTGACTTTACACATAAGCTGTGGGACCATTTATTTATAATGGCAGATTTCGACTTAGACATCGATTCACCATATCCAGCTCCTTTGCCTGATGTTCTTGATAGTAGACCTAACAAGATCCCTTATAATCAGAATAAGCTGAAATACAGGCATTACGGTAAGCTTACGCAAATGTTTGTGTCAAAAATTTCGAAAGATGAAAATTCTGATCTTCGCCACACTCTCGGCGAAACGATGGCAAGCTACATGAAATGGCAGCATATATGTTGGAACAAGGACACGGTTGTAGATGCTACAATATGGGAAGATATTAAAGAAATGTCTAAAGGGGTATTAAATGTAGATGGATTAAAACTTCCCGACTTTGCACAACAGCAAGAACAATATGAAAAACAAAAGCAACAACAACAGCCCCATCAGCAAGGAAAGAAACGTAGTAATAGTAATAAAAAAAGAGCTGGAAAAAACAATTTCTAGTTCAGCGGTAACAGGCTTTAAGCTTTCCGACACAGAGGCGAATTATTAAACCAGCAAAAGCATAAAGCCTATGGCTTACAGCTTATTGCAGTATTTTAAACACATGAAAATAATAGGAACGTGCTGTTTGCTAGGCATTTTATTGCTGAGCAATAATCAATGTATTGCGCAAAGTACAGGTATAAGTATAGGCGATAAAGCTCCTGAGATTAGAGAAATATCACTTGCTGGAAGTACAATTAGCTTGTCTGATTACCGAGGCAATTTTGTATTAATTGACTTTTGGGCATCGTGGTGCGGACCTTGTAAGCAAGAACGCCCCTATATTGTTTCGGTATACAATGAATTTAAAGATGCGCATTTCAATGGAGGAGGAAGTTTAAAAATTCTTAGTATTTCCTTGGATAAGAATCAAGAAGCATGGGCAAAGGGCGTAAATTCTATGGACATGACATGGCCTGGGCAAATTAGCGATTTGCAGGGCTGGACGTCAAAATGGGCATCTGTATATGGAGTAAGGTCTATTCCATACAATTTTGTAGTGGACCAAAATGGCATCATTGTTGCTAAAAATTTGAAAGGCGATATGCTATATGATTTCCTTGAGAATAGGCTAAAAAGATAGCTACATGTGTCTGTTTTAACGTCTTAATACTAGAACAGACACCGTAGCACCTAGTTTACGCTAGTTCTATTGACACACGTATTATAGGCGTCTTTTATACATCAGGCTCGCGATACTATGATTCGACAATTATTACTATATCTCCTCGTGTCATTAAACCCGAAACGCACATTAGCTCTCCTGTTGTGTGCTCTAATCTTTTCGAAACAAACGCCCCGCTAGATTCAGACGTAATGCGTAAATAAGGAAATATAAAATATCTACAATAAAACAAGATTTAAAACTTCCTTAATATCAGATACAAATTTGAAGTTTAAGCCCTCTATGTATTGAATGTCTAGCTCGTCTATATCTTTCTTGTTGCGCTCTGGAATAATTATATTTACGACACCAACCCTCTTAGCAGCAAGTACTTTTTCTTTTATACCTCCCACTGGGAGTACGTTTCCTGTAAGCGAAACTTCGCCTGTCATCGCAAATCCTTGTTTCATAGTTTTTCCTGTAAACGAAGATGCTATAGATGTTACCATTGCAATACCCGCTGAAGGACCATCCTTGGGAATTGCTCCCTGAGGCACATGAATAAAAATGTCATGTTTACCTATAATACTAGGGTCTATGCAAAGAAGTTCGCATTTGCTCTTTACTATCTCAAATGCTATCAGAGCAGACTCTTTCATTACGTCTCCGACGTTGCCTGTGATTTTTAGATTCCCTTTGCCTGGGCTTTTTACGGATTCAATAAACAAAACTTCTCCTCCATAAGGAGTCCATGCCAAACCTCTTACAATTCCGGGTAAGTTATTTTTTATAACTTCTTCTTTCGAAAAAATAGGGATGCCAAGAAATTTCGTAATGTCTTCGACGGAAACAACAGATTTTACCTCTTTGTCATAAGCAATCAGGGTGGCTATCTTCCTTGCCACTTTGGCCAATTGGTTTTTTAATGCCCTTACTCCAGATTCCATTGTGTACGATTCGATAACATACACAAGAGTATCGTCAGAGATGCTTATTTCATCAGTTATGCCATGATCACTTAACACTTGTTTCCATATGTGTTCTTTTGCAATCATAGTTTTCTCGTAAGTTGTGTATCCTGGCACTTCTATAATCTCCATCCTGTCTCGTAGGGGGATGGGGATATCGCTAATATTGTTGGCTGTCGCAATAAATATTACTTTAGAGAGGTCATAATTGATTTCGAGATAATTGTCGTGGAACTCAAAATTTTGTTCTGGATCGAGAACTTCCAACAGAGCCGATGAGGGGTCGCCATGAGAGTGTCGTGTCAATTTATCTATTTCGTCTAGTACAAATACAGGATTTGAACTGCGAGCCTTTTTTATATTCTGTATTATACGCCCTGGCATGGCGCCTATGTATGTTTTCCTATGTCCTCTAATTTCTGATTCATCATCAACACCTCCAAGGCTCATTCTTACATACTTACGTCCGATTGCGTTGGCAATACTTCGTCCAAGAGATGTTTTTCCTACACCAGGAGGGCCGTATAGGCATAATATAGGTGATTTAAGATCGTTTTTCAGTTTTAGCACTGCTAAATATTCAAGGATTCTTTCCTTTACCTTTTGCAAGCCGTAATGTCTTTTATCTAATTCTTCTTCGGCAAGTTGCATGTTTAATACATCGGTGGTAACATGGTTCCATGGAAGGTCTATGAATGTTTGAAGGTAGTTTATTTGCACAGAATATTCGGGGGCTGACGAGTTCATCCTCTTGATTTTTGATATTTCTTTGTCAAAATGTTTCTTTATATCAGCTCCCCATTTTTTCTCTTTGCTTTTCTCTATTAATATATTTATCTCCGTTCCACTATTTTCTCCTAGTTCTTCTTGTATGGATTTTAATTGTTTGTGTAGTAGGAATTTACGCTGTTCATCGTCTATTTGATTCTTTACTTTTCCTTCGATTTCCTTTTGCAGTCCTTTCTGCAAGACTTGTTCTTCCAATAGGCTTTTTACTTTCTGGGCACATTCTTCGAGGGTGGGCAATTCAAATAATCTTTGTTTCTCATCAGTGGATATTTTTAGTGCCCCTACAGCTATGTTTATTATTCCTGGTGTGGCTATATCAACAACTTTATTGTTTGGGACTATAGCATGCAACAAATCTCTTATTTCGTTTATGTTATTGTCGAATTCTGTGTCATCGTCTATCTGTTCATATTTATATAATTCTATATCATATATAAAATAGGGTGTACTTTGTACTAGGTTTGTTAGCTTAACTCGTCTTTCTCCTTTAATGAGTGCGGTGGAACCTTCTTTTGTAGTGTTGATATTTACTATCTTTATTAGTGTCCCTATAGTATAAAAATCACCTTCCTTAGGCTTTTGTATCGATGCATCTTTTTGAGTGGTAGCAACAACAGACAAATTCTTCAAGCTCGCTTCGCGTAGCATATTTAGTGTTGATTCTCGTCCAATGTTTATAGGAAACATTGTGTCTGGAAGGCAAATTGCGTCTCGTAAAAGCAATATAGCTGCTTTGTTATTTATGTTAATATTGTCCATAATTGTCCTATTGTCGACATTAATTGTTATTCTTACTTATAACGTATTTCCCTGCAAAAGTGTTTGTTATAGAGATAAAAAAAACTCCACAACTTTCGAAGTGGAGTCACTTATCCATAAGAATATAGATATACTTTTTACTTGTTGTCTCTGTTTTTATAAAAGTCCTTATAACGATTTTTGAACTTATCAACGCGCCCTGCTGTATCAACAAGTTTCATTTTTCCAGTGTAGAATGGGTGAGAAGTGTTAGAAATTTCTAGTTTCACTAGAGGATACTCGACACCGTCTACTTCGATTGTGTCTTTAGTATTGACAGTTGACTTGGTAATAAACATTTCTTCGTTTGACATGTCTTTAAAAACAACAAGTCTATAACCTTCTGGGTGTATTCCTTTTTTCATTTTACTATTTTTTAGAGTGACTCAGCTGGGGCTCGAACCCAGGACCCCATCATTAAAAGTGATGTGCTCTACCAACTGAGCTACTGAGTCAACATTAATTGCGCTCTATGCTATGTTTTCTACAAAAGCGTTGCAAAGATACATATTTTTCTTTAATCCACAATAGTTTGTTGAATAAATTATTGTTTTTTCTTGTTTGCTGTTTTTTGTTTTTTAGGCTCAGTTATTCTTACTGTTATTTTATTGGTCCGTTTGTTTAAAGAAACAGTAATATTAGCGTTTTTCGCCGATTCGTTACCTATTATAGCCTCTGCCAACGCATCTTCGATGTACTTCTGAATTGCACGTCTTAAAGGTCTGGCTCCAAATTGAGGGTCATATCCTTTATCAACAATATAATCTTTTGCTATTGGTGTTATTCTTAATTTATGACCTAATTCTTCTACTCTTTTGTACAGATCCTTAAGTTCAATGTCTATAATGGAATGTATGTCATCTTTTGTTAGGCTATTAAACAACACTACATCGTCAATTCTATTTAAGAATTCTGGAGCAAATGCGCGTTTTAAAGCCTTTTTGATTATATATTTTGAGTGCTCGTTTTCTTCTTCTGTTGATCTTGTAGAGAAGCCTACTCCCTGACCAAAGTCCTTCAACTGTCGAGATCCCACATTGGATGTCATGATTACTATGGTATTTCTGAAATCGATATTTCTCCCTAAGCTGTCTGTAAGCCGTCCTTCGTCTAGCATTTGCAGAAGAAGGTTAAATACATCAGGATGAGCTTTTTCAATTTCGTCGAGCAAAATTATGCTGTAGGGTTTTCTTCTAACTTGTTCTGTTAGTTGTCCTCCTTCTTCATAGCCAATGTACCCTGGAGGAGCTCCAACTAGTCTAGAGACAGCAAATTTTTCCATGTATTCGCTCATATCAATTCTTATCAGCGACTCGGGACTATCAAATAAATACGTGGCAAGTACCTTTGCTAGTTGTGTTTTTCCAACTCCTGTTGGACCTAGGAAAATAAAGCTACCAATAGGCTTATTTGGATCTTTTAGCCCTGCTCTGTTGCGTTTTATGGCTTTCGATACTTTCTCTATGGCATCGTCTTGTCCGATGACACTTCCTCTAAGGTCCTGAACCATGTTCATTAGTCTTTTACCTTCCGCTTGAGCAATTCTATGTACTGGTATTCCTGACATCAATGAGATAACCTCTGCTACGTTCTCGTCTGTGACTGTCTCTTTATTGCTTTGCATAGATTCTTTCCATTTTTGCAAGCGATTCTCGAGCTCCTTTGTTTTAGTTTGTGCTAGGTCGCGGTATTTAGCAGCAAGAGAGAAATCGTGCTTACTAACAGCTTCGATTTTGTTAAACTTGGCATCGTCAATCTCTTTTTCTAGCTTTTTAAATATTGGAAGTACATTTGCCGAATTGATATGAACCCTTGAGCCCGCTTCGTCTAAGGCATCTATGGCTTTATCTGGCAGGCATCTGTCAGTGATGTATCTATTGGTCAAATTTACACATGATTCGATAGCTTCGTCTGAAAAAATTACATTGTGATGGTTTTCATAACGAGGCTTGATATTTTTCAATATCTGTACAGTTTCTTCTACGCTCGATGGGGTAATGAGCACTTTTTGGAAACGTCGTTCCAAGGCTCCGTCCATTTCGATGAATTTTCTGTATTCGTCTAGTGTCGTTGCCCCTATGCATTGAATCTCACCACGGGCGAGTGCTGGTTTAAGTATATTTGCGGCATCTAAAGAACCCACGGCTCCTCCAGCACCGACTATCGTATGCATCTCGTCTATAAAAAGAATGATATTGCGGTTCTGCTTTAATTCGTCAAGAATAGCTTTCATTCTCGATTCAAATTGTCCTCTGTATTTTGTTCCAGCAACGACAGAACCCATGTCTAATGATATGATTCTTTTGTTTTGTAAGAGCATGGAGACCTTTCTTTCAATAATTTTTGTGGCAAGACCTTCTGCAATTGCTGATTTTCCAACTCCAGGCTCTCCTATAAGTATGGGGTTGTTTTTTTTTCGTCTACAAAGAATTTGTATAACACGTTCGATTTCTTTGTCTCTGCCTACAATAGGGTCTAGCTTTCCTTCTATCGCTGCTTGAGTTAAATCCAAACCATAGTTGTCTAGCACGGGGGTACCACTAGAACTACGAATACCTTTTATGTTGATAATTCCAGGTTCGTCTTCCTCTTCGTCGTCTTCTTCAATGTTATCATCTTCGTTATCAAAAATTCCGTCGATGGGGAATTCTAAATATCCGTAGTCTATATCGGGGGCAAGATTCTCGTTATCATTAGATAGATTGCGAGTGTCACGGCATATTGTAATAATTTCAGTGTCAATATCTTTGAAATCGCTACCACCTTCCTTTAGCGTTGTTGATAGAATATTCTTATGTTTCATCATGGCAAGAAACAATAGAACTTCGTTGTTTCCATGCATAGGGTGAGTTTTATGTAACAACATCATTTCGTCGATGATGTTGTTGGCTTCACTGGATAATAAAGTTATTTTCGGATGCTTATTGCTTGATGACTTGGCACTTAAGTGCTTTTCTATATGATTTATTATATATTCTTTATCTACAGACTTGTCAGTTAGATACCTGTCTATGATACTGTTATTTTGTCTTAGTAATGCAACTAAGATGTGCTCAGGTAGTATATTTTTATTACCTAGCGATTTGGCTTCTTTCTTGCTGTGACTTAGCATATTGCTAATAAATGATGAAAAACTAGAATTCATTGTTTATCTTCTTTTTCTTTAAATCAATAACAAATATAACAATAGTTTTGCATATTTAGTTGTATAACTTTTCAACAATTATTGAAGACTTGGTGGTAAGTCTTTCGTCTAGTGTCAGTTAACTCTGTTTTTGTAGTCCTTGTAATCAAACTTGCGCATTTCATACAAAGTGTTGTCTTTTTTCAACATATGAATTTCGGGATGTTCTACTCCGTTGAAGAATGTGGTTTTTACCATAGTGTAATGTATCATATCTTTGAATATGATTTTATCGCCAATAGAAAGAGGTTTAGGAAAGTACCAATCTCCTATCCAGTCTCCAGCTAAGCATGAGCTTCCTCCCATGCGGTATTTATAATAGTGTGCGTGTGGTGTTGTTTCAGCACCTATTATCTCGGGTTGATAAGGCATTTCGAGGCAGTCTGGCATATGTGCAGCGAAGGAAACATCTAATATAGCAATTTTGACTCCTTTGCTTTCGATTATGTCTTCGACATGAGAGACCAGCCATCCTGTTTGCCATACCAATGCGGCTCCAGATTCAAGAAATAATTTTATGTTGTACTTTTTTTTGAACTCCTTGATTATGCACGCAAAGTGCTTTGTGTCGTATTCATCATGAGTTATAAGATGTCCTCCGCCAATATTAAGCCATTCTATTTGGTCTATATATTTTGAATAATGCTTTTCAAAACTGTCAAACACTCTTTCAAATGAGTAGGAGTCTGACTCGCATAGTGCATGAAAATGCAAACCGTTGATACCAGAGGGTAGTTTTTTTGGCATCTCGCTTGGATAAATACCTAGTCTTGACCCTTCAATGCACGGGTTGTATTTATCTGTTTTAACATCTGAATATGCAGGGTTCACACGAAGTCCAAAATCTTTTATTCCTTTACTTTTTGCTGTTTCATAAAATCGCTCGAATTGGGCAAGGCTATTGAATATTAGATGGTCAGAATAATCGCATATTTCGGTAAAGCTTCGGCTGTTGAACGCAGGTGCATAAGTGTGTGTTTTTGCTCCAAACTCGTCAGAGCATAGTTTGGCTTCCCATAATGAGCTTGCAGCAAGTGCATTGAAATATTTTTTTATATGTGGGAAGGTTTTCCATAATGCAGATGCTTTTAATGCAGGGACTACTTCTATATCAGCAAGATCTGCAAGTGTTTTAATCTTTACGAGATTCTGGTCAAGTAGTTCTTCGCTGATAACAAATGTGGGAGCACTAATATCGTAAGAGTTGATGCTATTTTCTAACTCTTTTTTCCTATTCATTGCGATATTATATTTATGCTTAAATCTTTGTAGTTCTCAAGTTCTTTGGCAATTGCAGTCTGTGTAGTTTCGCTAACTGGAACCAGAGGTAACCTAAGCACATTTTGTAAAAGTCCAACTTCGGACATTGCCGCTTTTATTCCGCACGGATTGCCTTCTGCGAAAAGGAGATTGCATAGGTCGAGGGTGCGATTGTGTACCACACGTGCTTCATGAATTTTCCCTTCCGAAAATTTTCTTACCATTTCTACGCATAATGATGGGTAGATATTTGCAAGGACAGATATTACTCCTTTTCCACCCAGGCTCATTGTGGGTAAGGTTAGGGAGTCGTCGCCAGAGACAACTGCAAAATGCTCGGGAGCATCTTTTATTATTTCTGATACTTGCACCACATCTCCAGCTGCTTCTTTTATTCCAATGATCTTATTTGAGTGGTGTGCTAGTTCTAATGTTGTTTGCGAGGTCATGTTTACGCCTGTGCGAGACGGCACATTGTATAATAGTATTGGTACAGGGGAACGCTTGTCTATAGCTTTAAAGTGCTCTAAAATACCTCGTTGAGTTGGTTTGTTGTAATATGGCACACACGACATAACTGCGTCTATTTTAGAAAAATCGTAGCCCTTGAAGCTGTCTACCGAATATTGAGTTTCATTGTCGCCAACACCTACCACTAAAGGTATTTTTTTTTCGGTGACAGAGCTAATAACTCTCACTATCTCATTTTTTTCATCCAGTGATAAGCAGGGAGCCTCTCCAGTTGTGCCTAATGCCACAATATAATCTGTTTTTCTTGCGATGTGGTATTTTATTAGGTTCTCCAGAACTTTATAATCTATTTTTCTGTCTTGATTAAACGGAGTTACTAGGGCAACTCCAACACCCTTAAATTCAAACTTGTTCATACTAACTTTTTATCTCTTGTAAATAATGAATAGCCAAATCTATAAACCGCTTATCTTTCGCATTGCACGATACAATAAAGTCGTATTCTTTAGCGCTATTTTCTGTGTTCCCGATTTTTAATTTTGCCATGGACAATTTTTGCGCAGCTTCAGTAAGAGTATTGTCTACACTTAGGTCAAATAATAAATCAAATTTGCTTGATATAAAACGTTTTAACTCGCCGTTACTAGGAAGATACCAATAATTAAAATCCTTTTTGCTGTAGGAATTGTCTTTGGTGACTTCTATATCATTTGTGAGAGTGTTTATTTCGATACATTTTACCTCTTTTACAGTGCTTTTGGAAAGCCTTTCTTTAAGATACGATAATTCTTTTGTGTGTTCAGAACTAGCAATTATCCCAACACTCTTTGCTTTAGAAAAATCCTTGTATTCAATAGTTCTTTTGCAAGCTCGAATCTGTCTATTTTGCAAATATTTCGATATTCTGCTCCTGATACTCATATATTATATTTGGAGTTGTAAAGATATAACTTTTTACTTAGAGTCTGTTTATAAAGTCCAATATATGAGTTATAGTTCACTTTGTGAATTAATTATTTAATGAGTGAACTCCTTAATTTACAAAGTTTCGCATGCCTTGTCATCAAACTTCCTAAATTAGACTCTTGACGTTATGGACAGACGTTACTTAATCATAGAATCAAAATCCGACTCTCCAATAATTGTAATGTTAAATTCTTTTGCTTTAGACAATTTGGATGGACCTATTCCCGCACCAGCAAGAAGGAAGTCTGTATTTTTTGATATGGAGTTCCCATTTTTCCCCCCATTTGCTTCGATCAGAGCTTTTATTTCATCTCTGCTATAATTTTCAAATGTTCCCGAAATCACTATTGTTTTTCTCTCTAATTTGGTTGACAACAGATCTTTTTCTTCAATTTTTGACATCAGACCTAGTTTTTTTATTCTCTCTACAAGATTATTGTTCTCTTCTTCTAAAAAGAAGTCTATAACACTTTGTGCCACTTTGTTGCCTACGCCTTTTACTTCCAATAGCTCTTCTTTTGACGCTTTGCTTATTGCTTCAAGACTTTTGAAGTGTTTTGCGATATCTCTGGCTGTTGTTTCGCCAACGTGTCTTATTCCAAGGGCATAAAGCAAGCTTTCAAATTTGATTTTTTTTGAGTCGGCAATGCCATTTATAAGGTTTTCGCTAGATTTTTCTGCCAAGCGTTCTAGTTTCAAAATATCTTCTTTTTTGATTGAATATAGATCTAGTGAATTATGTATAATGCCAGATTCAAATAGCTGATTTACAAGCTCATTGCCAATTCCTTGAATATCCATAGCTTTTCGACTTATAAAATGTTCGATGCGTCCTTTTAGTTGTGGTGTACAATGGCTGGAATTGGGACAATAGTGCTGTGCCTCGCCATTATCTTTTCTGAGTTTCGTTCCACATTCAGGACAATTTTCTGTAAAACGAACTTTAATGGCATTTAATGGACGCTGGGTCAATTCTACGCTTGTTACTTTTGGTATTATCTCTCCTCCTTTTTCTATATAAACAGAATCGCCATAATATAGGTCTAAGTCATTTATAATATCTTCGTTATGCAAGGATGCTCTTTTCACTATGGTACCAGCTAACTGTACGGGTTTTAGATTTGCAACTGGTGTAATATTGCCTGTACGCCCCACTTGAAAGTCCACTGACTCTAGTGTGGTAAGTGCTTGTTCAGCTTTGAATTTATACGCAACAGCCCAGCGTGGTGATTTCGAAGTAAATCCAAGTCTGTCCTGCTGAGCTAGTTTATTTACCTTTATAACAACCCCATCTGTGGCATAATCTAAATTATGTCTATCTTTGTCGATTCTTTCTATGTAATCAATTACTTCTTTTATATTTTCACACTTCTGGGTATATGTTGACACTTTAAAGCCCATTCTTTTAGCTTCCATCAAATTGTTATAATGACTATCTGTTGGATTTTCATTAGTGGCAAGTCCGTAAATAAAAGCGTCCAACTTGCGCTGTGCTGTTATTGATGATTTTTGTAATTTTAATGAGCCCGCTGATGCATTGCGCGGATTGGCAAAAAGTTGTTCGCCATTGTCAATGCGGTTTTTGTTGAGATTGTCAAATACACTTATTGGCATAAGAACCTCACCTCGTGCTTCAAAAAGCGAAGGGTAAGGTGCAGATAAGTTAAGAGGAATGGAACGGATGGTTCTGATATTCTGAGTTACAATATCACCTTTTGTACCATCGCCACGAGTAGTCGCTCTTGCGAGCGTACCATTTTCATATGTAAGACTGATGGAAGAGCCATCGAACTTTAATTCACATACGTAAGAATAACTATTACTCTCAAGAAGCTTAGCAATCCTTGTATCAAATTCTCTCAACTCCTCAATGCTGTATGTATTTGACAATGAAAGCATAGGAAAAGCGTGTGCACCTTGTTTGAATTCGGTGCTTATATCACTACCAACTCTTTTGGTAGGTGAGTTTTCGTCGTCAAACTGAGGGTTTTCTTTTTCTAGTTGCTCCAGTTCTTTCATCATGGAGTCAAATTGAAAATCAGATATTTCTGGATTTGACTCTACGTAGTATAAACGATTATGTTTATTGAGTTCGGAACGTAACTCTTGTATTTTTTTCTCTATTGACATGTTTAGATTTTTGTCTATTGTGGAATGCACTTCTATGTTGTGGGGTTTATATTTCCAAAAGTCTTTTGTCTAATTCAGAAATTTGCTTTTTATTTACATTTGACACACAGGCTCTTATGCCTTTGTAATAACTGCCAGTTTCTTTCAGAGATATCGCGCTTATTCCACATTGAAGCAATTTCATCATCAATGCATTATTGTCAAATTCTTGTTTACCTAGGGTAAAATAAAAACCATCACCTATTTCTACTCCTAAATCGTTGGTATATACTAATTCAAAAGCATTTTTTTCAAAAATAGCTTTTATTTCTTGGGCTCTCTCCGAATATTCGATTGTGTCATTTATAAAATTTAATTCTCCCGAAACAGATTTTTCGAGCATGTTGGCAAGGGCATACTGAGAAGAATGTGACACTCCAGAAGATAGGGCGTATAAAATCTTCAGAATTACCACATCTCCGAGAGCTGATGTTCCAAACCTTTTTTCCAACTCTGTGGACCTCATATTGTACAAATCGTTAGAAATAAGAATCATCCCACATCTCTGACCTGCATATGAAAATATCTTAGAACTCGATATAAATATTATGTAGTTGTTTGTGTATTTGGCAACTGTGGGTTGTTTAATATTTTTGGTTTCCCTATTTGTGCGGGTGTCCATACCAAAATACGCCAAGTCTTCCAATACCACAAATTTGAATTCTTCTGACAGCCTGCCAATTGTTTCAAGTTCTTGTTCAGACAAACACATCCACGATGGGTTATTTGGGCTTGAATATATTATAGAGCTGATATTTCCTTTTTCTAGGAATTGTCTTAACTTACTTTCTAGCTTATCTCCTCTATACTTGTATATATCAAAGGCTTCATATTTCAGTCCTAGTACTTGCATTTGCTGTTTTTGTACTGGAAAACTGGGGTCTAGAAATAGGGTAGTGTCTTTATTTTTTTTTAGATTGTTAACGGCAAGAAAAGCTGCATAAGTTGCTTGCATAGAGCCAACTGTAGGAATGCATCCGTCAGGAGCAATGTCAATGTCCATAAATTTTTTGACAAATTTGGAGCAAGCATGTTTTACCTTTGGAATACCATTTATTGGCGGATACTTCGAGGCGACTCCGTCTTGGAGAGCCTGAATCTCTGCATCGACTCCAATTTGACAAGCATCTAATCCAGGAACTCCCATTTCCATACGAATAAACTCTACACCTGTTTGGGCTTCCAGCAGGTTTACAAGAGCTACGATTTGCCTTATTGATGCATTGTCTAAAGATTCTATTCTAAGTTCCTTTAGTGCATTCTCAATAACGCTTATTGATATTTTTTGAAAATCAGTCATTTACTGCTGATGTATTTCGGAATCTCCATGTTTGTATTCGCCTAGTATGGCTACGCTCGATGCTCCTTTCAGCACTTCGTGTATTGCCTTTTCGTAGTCAGATGTATTTTTCCATTCCAGGTCTAGGTGAAAACAATATTCATTAGGTTTCCCAATGATAGGTACTGACTGGATTTTGGTAAGATTTATTTTGTTTTTCGCAAAGACATTCAATACGTTTACCAGAGCTCCATGATAATGACCAACTTCGAGACAGATAGAGGATTTATCAGCGTCTTTGTTTGGCAGGCTCTTTTTTGACAATATCCAGAATCTAGTATAATTTTTCTTATTTGTTTCTATGCCTTTGGCAATAATATTTAGACCGTATATCTCGGCAGATCTTTTATTTCCAATTGCAGCAGTGTTTTTAAGTCCTTTCTCCTTTACAATTTTTGCCGATGCTGCTGTATCGCTTTTTTCTGTGACAGTTGCATTTGGCAAAGAACCGACTAGGTATTCTTGGCACTGAGCAATAGCAACAGGGTGAGAGAAAACTTCTATTATATCAGTTTTTGTTACGCCTTCTAAGGCCATTAGGTTCATTTGAATGTGTATATAAACCTCGCCTTGTACTCTGAGATGATATTCTCTGATAAGTCCATAATTACCTAATATACTTCCTGCTATGGAGTTCTCTATTGCCATAACGGCATAATCCGCTTGATTGTTATCCACGGCTTCACAAATCTGTTTAAACGTTCTGCATTCGATAATTTCTACCTCTTCGTTAAAATATTTTCGAGTAGCATCTTCATGGAAAGAGCCTGCAATTCCCTGTATGGCAATTCGTTTCATATAATATTTATATTGTCTAATTTGCGTAAATATGTACTCTCTTCAAATGTAAAGCTTCTTCTTTATTGGCCTTCAGTACAAATTTAATGTATCTAGCATCAACTCCAGGCAACTGGATTCCAGCATTAAATTTTGAAACAGCAAGCTCCCACTGCTCAAATGCTTTGTCCTGCTTTTCAATCAATTGCCATATTTTGCCATCTTTTGAAATTAAGAGTTCGAAGGAGCCAGGATTTTCTGAGTAAGGTTTTTCATTATATAAATCTACACCAGTAACCGAACGTTTTCTACCCAAATCGATTATTATATATGGCTCTTTCTCTGACTTTGTGTGAAATGCAAAAGGACTATTGAAGGGGGAGTCTCCAAAAAGTAATTTGTTATTTTTCAATACATTAAAAGAAGACTCGGAGCTTAGTTGCAAGATAATACCTTTAGTCAATTGTTCACCATACAGTGGGTCGTTAAATTTAGACTTAGGCTGTTTTTCTGTGAGCACTTCTTTAATTTTATTTTCGAATGTAAGTTCGATTATAATCGACTCTTCATTTCTATTTATCTTTTCCAAATTTAGAAAAACTTCTTTTTGGTTTTGCTTGAATCCGACTTCTCCTCCAGTGAGAGCTTTTGCCGCTATAATCTTGTTTTGAGTAGCCATAAGAGAAAGTTTATCGATAGTATTATCGGAAATATGAATAAAAGCAGTGTTTCCGCGTTTAGTACTCCCTCCCCATTTCTCAGGCAACCATGGTCCACCTTCGGTCTTGAAGATAGTTTGCCCATAAGATTTAAGCCATTTGCCCACTTCTTCTAAGCGTTCTATCTGAATTGGGTCGAATTTACCGTTCCATTTTGGTCCCCAACTTAATAGCATATTGCCATTTCCACAAGCCGTTGCAGTCAACATGTCAATTATTTTCTTTTTAGATTTTGTAGGAGTATCCGACCACGACCATGAGTTACAGAGTGTAACGCAACTTTCCCAAGGACGGAGTTGGTGCATTCCAATCTTTTGCTCAGGCGTATCAAAATCCCCTGGAATGGAAGCTCGGTTGTTTATAATTACTCCAGGTTGTAATTCGCGAATCATCTGTGTAAGTTTTTCCGACTCCCACATATCGGATGTAAACATTCCTCCCCACCAACAGGCATCAAACCAAAACACATCTATTTTACCATAGTTTGAGCAAAGTTCTCTCACTGCATTAAATTGATAATCAATATATTTATTATGACTAGCTCCTGGTTTTATTTCGGATATACCTGTCTTTGCCTTAAAAAAAGGAGGACTACTGATACGTTCAACCAAAGAGGTGTCGACAGGAGCATAATCGGGATGATACCAATCGCGTTGCGAGTAGTATATTCCAAACTTCATGCCTGCTTCGTGGCAAGCATCGGCAATTTCTTTTAGATAGTCGCGTCCGAAAGGTGTATTAGTAACTTTAAAATCAGACTGTTTAGTATCCCACATATGGAAACCGTCATGATGTTTGGCAATAGTTACAATATATTTCATCCCTGCTTTCTTTGCAATATTTACCCATTCTTTAGCATCGAAGCTGTCAAAAAGAAACTGCTCTGGATACTTAATCCAAACGGAATCAGGGATTGGTCCATGTCCACTGTCGGGAGTCTTGCGCGTATAGCACATACCCCAGCTTAAATCTTTGCCGATATATGTAGACAATCCAAAATGAATGAACATGCCATAACGAGCATCATTGAACCACTGCATCTCTTCATTGGTAGCAAAATTACTAGCATTCCATTCTTGTTCTGAGAATTTCTGAACGAGATACCATTTTGCTTTTTTATCTGTTGCTTCGCCTTTTACGGACCACTGTGCATTTGAGATATGTCCATAAAAAAAGGTGAGTACAAAAACGAGATTCAATATTTTTAGGTAGTTATTCATATGTTTAAAATTCTGCAATAAGCTGTAAGCTATAGGCTTTATGCTTTTGTTGGTTTATAATAATCCTCCTGTGTGTTATTAGGCTTACAGCCTATAGCCTACCGCATGGAGGTTTCAAGTGTTTATATTTTAGTTTTTATTTGCCAGAAGTTCTCGCCAATAATAAGCATTCTCCTGAGTGAGAAATGGTTCTAATGGCTCGTTTTATCTGTTTAATTGTATTATTAAAAGTTTGACTTGGCTAGTTACTGTTGTTAGCTTTTGTTTTTAAACTGTCGACAATATCATAAACGCAAAAATAGAAAAAAATATTTGAAATACCCAAAGCAGAAGCACTTGGCATAAAATTAATAATCAAATACGTTCCTTATTCGGCACTCAAATAGTTGAAAATTGTATATGACTTATATATAATATGTTGCACGAGAAAAAATCGTTAACTACAAATGTAAACGCGCGCGTTTACATTTGTAGTTAACGATTGAGAATAGTATTAAAATGATATTATTCTACGGAGAAGTGAGTTAATGCATGACTTGTTAGTTCAAACTTTTGATATTATAGACGACATGCTCTAAGTAATGATTATCTTTGGAATATGCTTTATCGTGTTTCAACCCAGATTAGAATTGGAGCGCTGTAACGAACGCTCCAAGCACTATAGAACAAGGGAGGTGGTGAACGAAGTGTAGCACGGCTACGGTGAGCGAAACAGAAGCCAGCAAAGCATTTATATTGAAGAGATTTAGATCCGTAATAGCTAAGCTGTGCCATATCCAGGGGCAAAGCGTAGACTACGACATTACAATGTATAATTTTTGTCCACAATAAAATCTCTCTAAGAGTTTTGGTACATTCTGAAGCTTCCGTCCGTATAAAATATGGCTATCTTTTCTACTTCTCGGAGGTGTTCTTTTGTTGTTGCTGCATTGTTTATCACCTTGGTTATTTCATCTTGTGAAGTATCATCTTTCCTTTCGGTATCTCGCTTCCTTGTTGCATTTGTAGTGCTATTCTCTTTATTATCTATATAAGTTGATTTCTGATTAGGCGTTTTGAGAAAAGGTGCTAAATCTTCAACTTCGTTCCTGGGAAATTCGACATTACTCTGGACGTAATTATGAGCGAAAATATCTCCCTCATCAATATTTTCTCTTTTAATATCCTGATTGATAATATTATGCATATCTCCTTCACCCATAATAAGCCATCGTGCGTTAATATCTGGATAGACTGATAAAAGTCTTTCTATAAAGGAAAAACTAGGTTTATTACGTCCTGTCAATATATGCGACACATTAGATCTTTGAATGTCTAAACTAGAAGCAAACTCGGATGAGCTTAGCTTCTTATCTTCTAGTATTGCAGTTAATCTATCCTTCATCTATTTTATAATTAAAATGTTAGCTGATAGAAATGGTTTTATATCTGAAATCCGTCTATAAATCCAATATCAGCATGTTGTTGCTTTCTGTAATATTATCATCCTTCAGGGTTAATCTATACTTTCTTCCCTTCTTCTCTTGGGCTTGTTGTTAGAGTACAATAGCTTCTCCCTCTTCGAGGCTTGTTTTTAAACCAAATCTCAAGCTCTATGGATAAACAATAAGTATGCCGGTACAAAAATAAACAATAGAATACACATATCAAAACACATTGTATTTGGTTACAAAAATAATCAAATACAATGCGTAGACTTTTGTATACTGCAATAAACATTTTAACACTCAATCCATAATACAATCCGTGAAAAAAGAAAGGTTGTTATCAGGTCTATACAATTATAAATTTAACAATTGTATTTATCACTAATAATCAGACTTTTATTCAATTATAATAAACCAATACTTTATATAAAAGGTTAATTTAAGTATACATCGCAAGGGATCAGTAGTCCTTTGTTTGTATATCTATTTATTATCTGTAGTATACAACTGCTACATAAAGTTAAAGTTTAAGTGTGTCGACTTATCATTATTCATTCATATATGTGACGATGTTTATGTAAATGATTAATAATAAATGTATTATTAGTTATTGGTTTTTTATATTATCATAATAGGTTTTCAAGGTACTTAGACGATCACAACTAATAGTTGTAAATGGTTACAAAATAATGCAATATGGATGGTGTTTACTTATATCTACAATTTTGAGTGGCGAGTTAATCGGTGTTACATATGTGTATTGCAAATATTGTGTGTCTGTTGTATACAAGTGTATCATGTGTTTAATCTGTCGTATTATAAATACGAACAATATTTATTTTGTCATAAGCATGTACCAAACAAATTACTATACAGTCACATTTCTCTAAGCCAACACATGCATTAGCTCTCCTGTTGCATGCTACAATACTTTCAAAACAAACGCTTCGCTGTCTTTTCTCTTCCTCATACTAGCGTCACTGAACTTATTTATCAATAGTATTCTTTTATCGAGCTTGAATTTTAGTATGCATGTCTGTATTTATTTGGGTATAAAGAGCAAAATCCGTACCTTTGAATAAAAAATATTTTGATGTTAGAGAAAATTAGAAACACAATTGCAGAAGAAATAAATGCTGTCAAAAATATACCAGTATCCGACAGCTACGAAAAGGTAGTAAATGTTCTATACGATCGTGTTCACAAGTCTGGAGGCAAGATTGTTGCAAGTGGAGTTGGGAAAGCTGGGCAGATAGCTTTAAATATGGCTACAACGTTTAGTTCCACAGGTACTCCTGCAATCTTTATGCATCCAACAGAGGCGCAACATGGCGATTTGGGAGTTTTACAAAAGAATGACGTTTTGCTGACAGTTTCAAACTCTGGGAAAACACGTGAAATATTGGAACTTATACCATTGGCAAAACGCTTAATCAAAGACATACCTATTATTGCGATTACTGGGAAGGAAGGTTCGGATTTGGATAAGTTAGCAGATTTTACATTGCTGACGGGCAATCCAAAAGAGGTTTGCAAACTAGGTTTAACACCTTCTACGTCAATGACTGTGATGAATATTATAGGAGATATATTGGTAGTTTTGATGTGCGACAGAACAGGTTTTTCGCATGAAGAATACTCAAAGCGCCATCATGGAGGTTATCTGGGCTCAAAAGCACGAAGGGAGGGCGAAAATGCTAATAAATAGTCAGAATACAATTGGTCTTGCGATAGACCTTCAGGAGCGCCTTGTACCAGCAATGAGTAATAGTAATGAGATATTGACAAACTGCGTAAAACTATTATCTGGACTCAATATTCTAAGTATAGATTGCATTGTTAGTCAGCAATATACAAAAGGATTGGGAAATAGCCTACCAGAGATTCGTAGTCTCTTTAAGGATTTCAACTTTATTGACAAGACCGAATTTAGCTGCTTAATGAACAAAGAGTTTTTAAAAACTCTTACGAGTAATTCAAACCTTACAAACATTATAATATGTGGAGTGGAGGCGCATGTGTGTGTACTACAATCGGCAGTAGATTTAAAAAGAGCGAACTACAATCCAATAATAGTAGTTGATTGCATTGCTTCGCGTCGGGATTATGATAAGAAATATGCGATAGAGCGTTTCAAGCAAGAAGGCATATGTCTTGCTACTTATGAATCTATTTTGTTTGAGATAGTTAAGAGTGCCAAACACGAGAGATTCAAAGACATTTCAAAATTGATAAAATAATTTGATGCAAAATGTATCTAACATTAAAACCAAAACATCCGCAATGAAACTTCAACAATTATTTGTTTCCATAATATTGTCATTAACTGTAACTTTTTCGGCATGCCATGGGATGCAAGCTGATAGCAATATAATTGATATTATTCCTATGCCCCAGAATGTGGCAGTCCAGAAAGGTTTTATACAGTTAGACAAAGAAATAAATATCTGCGCACAGGGGCAAGGTCTATCAGAGCTCGTAGCTGTTTTTAATCAGGGATTGAGACAATACACAAGTTTAACAGCAGTGGAAAGCAACAACAATGCACAAGTATTGTTGAGTTTGTCCTTAAATTCTTCAAATCCCGAAGAATATACCATGGAAATCACTAACGATATTATTAGTATTAAGGCAGCAAGTCAAGCAGGAGCATTTTATGGGCTACAAAGCTTATTGCAGATGATAGTCAGCAGTGATAATGGTAAATTGGCTTGCGTGGAAATAAACGATTATCCTCTATACTCTTGGAGGGGATATATGTTAGACGAGTCTAGACACTTTTTTGGTAAGGAGGAGGTTAAACTCTTGTTAGACATAATGGCATTGCATAAACTCAATAAATTTCATTGGCATCTCACTGATTCCCAAGGTTGGAGGATCGAAATAAAAAAGTATCCATTGTTAACTACTGTTGGAGGGAAAGGAAATGATTCTGACCCCAATGCTCCGTCACGTTTCTACACTCAGGAAGATATAGAGGAGATAGTAGATTATGCCAAAGAACGTTTCATCGAGATTATTCCTGAGATAGACATGCCAGGACACGCTGCGGCTGCCGTTCGTGCTTATCCAGAGTTCGACGGTGGAGGTTCTAAACAGCATCCTAATTTTACATTCCATCCTGGTAAAGAAGGCACCTATAAATTCTTGACTAACATACTAAAAGAAGTTGCAACTCTTTTTCCGTCTAAGTACATACATATCGGAGGCGACGAAGTGCATTTTGGTAATCAACAATGGGAATCATTTCCAGAAATAAGAGCACTGATGCAAAGGGAAAATTTGGAAAATCTAGTAGAGGTAGAACATTATTTTCTACGCCGTATGGCAGACTCTATTCAAAGTTTAGACAAAACAGTTCTGGCATGGGATGAAGCAATAGAAGCTGGTCTGAGCAAGGAAAACACAGTGGTGATGTGGTGGAGGCACGATAAAAAGCATCTACTGAAAAACGCTGTCGACAAGCAGTACCAAGTGATAATGTGTCCGCGCAGACCGTTGTATTTTGATTTCGTACAACACGATAGTCATAAAGACGGACGCAGGTGGGATGGTTTTTGCCCAATTGAAGATGTCTATGCCTTTCCTAATAACGAAATGGCGGGTGGCGAGAGCTACAAAAGCCCATTGGTGCTTGGATTACAAGCAAACGTTTGGACAGAAGTGATACACACGAGAGCAAGACTCGAATTTATGACTTTCCCCAGGTTGTCTGCAATTTCAGAAGCCGCATGGACGGAAGATGCAAACAAAGATATTGTGAATTTTAACAATAGATTGAAACGAATGTTTAAATTGTATGACAAAGTTGGAATTAGTTATTTCAATATATTTAACACCGAAAGCTCTACTGAAGTAAGAGGACCAAAGAAAGAGGAATAAAAAATGGATATACAAAAATTGGCACGTAAAAATATTCTTGATCTAGAACCTTATGCATCTGCTCGCGATGAATTTAACGGCACTGCTCACTGTTTTCTTGATGCCAACGAAAATCCTTTGGTTACACCATACAATAGGTATCCTGACCCTCATCAGAGAGTATTGAAAGAACGTATTGCTGAAATAAAAAGATTAAAATCAGAAAATATTTTTTTAGGTAATGGAAGTGATGAAGCAATAGACTTGTTGATTGCCATGTTTTGCGAACCGCAAATAGACAATATTGTGTCAATTGCGCCTACATACGGTATGTATAAGGTAGTTGCCGATTGCAGGAATGTAGAGTTTAGAGAAGCATTGCTAAATGAAGATTTTTCATTGAACGTAGCTGATATAGAGAATATTGTAGATTTAAATACTAAAATGGTATTTTTTTGTTCGCCCAACAATCCTTCAGGTTCTTTGTTGGACAGAGAAAATATATTGGACTTTGCAAAACATTTCTCAGGTATTGTAGTTATAGACGAGGCCTATATAGATTTTGCTAACTCGGAAAGTTTCATACTGGAATTGAACAGCTACAATAATATAGTTGTCTTACAGACTTTTTCCAAAGCATGGGGAATGGCAGGAGTGAGACTAGGGATGGCTTTTGCACATAAAAACGTAATCAGTATTTTAAACAAAATAAAATATCCTTACAATATAAATCAACTTACACAAGAATATGCAATAAAGCAGCTAGATAGGGTAGACGAATGTAAAAAAAACATACAGATTTTAAACGCTGAAAGAGAGAGTTTAACACTAGCCTTAAACAGTATTAAGTTCATCATAAAGGTCTATCGTTCTGACTCAAATTTCTTACTTGTAAAAGTAGATGATGCAAACGAGATATATAACTATCTTATTAATAAAGGAGTTATAGTCAGAAATAGAACGAATGTTCCTCTATGTAATAACTGCATAAGAATAACAGTAGGCACGACAGACGAGAATAATATGCTAATAGAGCTTCTAAGAGAAAAACATAGTAATGGGTAAAAAGATATTATTCATAAACAGAGATGGTGCTATTATGCAGGAGCAAGGAGCTTCTCGAACGAACTATGCTAGTAAACTCTGTTTTGTCCCAAGGGTATTATCAAGTTTGAGGAAAATAACAGAGATGGGGGAGTATCATCTCGTAATGCTATCGGACCGAGACGAGTTAGAAACTGAAGTTTTCATGGTTGGAACATCTTATACTCTTAATCAGGTAATGCTAGAAATTCTTGCAGGCGAAGGAGTTGTGTTTGACAAGATCCTAAATAATAAATCTAAACTCACACAAAACATCTTAGATAAAAACCTAAATAATAGTAGCCGATTTACGGAGTATCTGGACGGAGATTATGACATAAAAAACAGTTTTGTCATAGGAAATAAGCTCACTGATATTCTATTGGCAAAGAAGATGGGATGTCAGGCTATACTCATCCCTAACGACAGTACTGAGCTGAACAACAACGAGTTAATTAAAACATGTGTTTTATGTTCGACAGACTGGGACGAGATATACTCGAAAATAGCCTTGTCGGCACGTTGTGTCAGTCTTAATAGAAATACCAACGAAACTAAAATTAGTATCGTGTTAAATTTGGATGGGACAGGAAAGTCCGAGATAGATACAGGCTTAAAGTTTTTTGATCATATGCTAGACCAACTTGTTCGCCATTCAGAAAGCGATATAAAGCTGAGTTGTAATGGAGATCTAGAAGTTGACGAACACCATACCATTGAGGATGTTGCAATAGTGCTAGGAAATGCGTTTAATCAAGCTGTTGGAAATAAAGAAGGAATGGAGCGATATGGTTTTTTTCTGCCTATGGACGATTGTAACGCTCAGGTTGCCATTGACTTTGGTGGGCGGTCATGGATAAATTGGAATGTCGATTTTAAACGTGAGTATATAGGCGATATGCCAACCGAGATGATTTACCATTTCTTCAAGACCTTTTCTGATGCGTGCCATTGCAACTTATATGTAAAAGCAGAGGGCATAAATGAACATCACAAGCTGGAAGCGATATTCAAAGCTCTTGCTAAATCAATAAAAATCGCAAAAAACAGAAATCCAGATAGGATGATATTGCCTAGTACAAAAGGGCAACTTTAAGACCAGTTTAAGCATTATATCTTAAGGTGTTTTAAGCACTTCAGACATCCTATTTAACATAATATTAATTATGTAACAATTATGTAACAAAAGTAATCGCACATAAATGAAAAAACAAACTTCCATATAACAAACATATTAATGTCACAAGTACTTAGCAATTTTACAGATAACTTCATTTTGTCTACCTTCAGAAACCTTGATATCTAGAATAAATTACTATGTGATATATATTTGGACTTATAGACGAATTCTATCTATAATCCAGTCTCTAGCATTGGTAAATATTTGAATCCACGGAGTTACTTCATCATTTTTTCTATCTGTTGGGTAATGCGGACATTGCCATGGCAACACGCTACGCTCTGGATGTGGCATCATTGCTAGATGTCGCCCATCTTCCGATGATATGCCTGCTACACTGAAGTCTGAGCCGTTAGGATTTCCTGGGTACTTGTCGAAACTGTATCTCATAGCGATGTTGTAATTAGCTTGCCCCATTGGCAGTGAGAATTTTCCTTCGCCATGTTGTATCCATATGCCTAGACGATTTCCTTGCATTCCATTGAGTAACACTGAGTTACTTTTTGAAATAGTGACGTTTATGAAACCCGATTCAAATTTATTAGACTCATTATGAAGCATCTGTGCCTGTTTTTCATGTGTCGGATTTATAAGGTTAAGTTCAATCATTAGCTGACAACCGTTGCAAACTCCCAAGCTCACTGTATCCTTGCGAGCATAGAAGTTCGTTAGTGCCTTCTGTGCTTTCTCGTTGTATTTGAAAGCTCCTGCCCACCCCTTTGCAGAACCCAGAACGTCAGAGTTCGAGAACCCTCCTACAAAAACAATCATGTTAACATCCTCTAGTGTCTCTCTACCACTTATCAAGTCTGTCATATGAACATCCTTGACGTCCATTCCTGCAAGATACATAGCATATGCCATTTCTCTATCGCCGTTTACTCCTTTTTCTCTAATGATTGCAGCTTTAACATTAGACTCTATCCTACGGTCTGCATCTATGCCAAAATCTATGCTTTTTCCTGAGAAGGATGCAAAATCGTAGCTTAGTACATTCTTCTTATAATTGTTAAATCGTTCTTTGGCATTAATTTCTCCCGACTGTTCCCTATCCATTAGATAAGACGAGAAAAACCAATTATCTCGATATTCAGCAATTAATAAGTCTATTATCTTATTATAGTTCTTAATAACTGCCCTACCAGATTGGTTGATATTTCCGATTATGTGGTATGAAACTGCATTTTTTTGAAGAGTTTTCTCAACATTTTCAACATCTGAGATTTGTATAACAACCCCACTCTTTTCGCTAAACAATACTTTGCAAGTATCTTGTTCATTGAAATTTGTCAGATCTACCTCAAGTCCTAATTTAGTTATGGGAAAGCTCATTTCCAAGAGTGTTGTAATTAACCCTCCACTGCTGACGTCATGTCCAGCATGAATATATCCGTTTTCGACTAGATTTTGTATGACATTGAATGCAGATGCAAAATATTTGCTACTTACAATTGTTGGCAATTTATCTCCTATTCGGTTGACTACCTGCGCAAATGCAGAGCCTCCAAGTTCAAAATCAGACTTTGTAAATTCTACATATATCAGTTTACTGTTTGTAATATCTTTTAGATCGGGCGTTACTGTCTTTTTTACATCACTTACCTCTCCAGAAGCCGTAATTATGACTGTCCCTGGAGCATAGACTACATCATCTTTATATTTCTGTGTCATTGACATAGAGTCTTTACCTGTGGGTATATTAATTCCTAATTCACAAGCAAAATCGCTAGCTCCCTCTACGGCACTATATAATCGAGCATTCTCTCCATCGTTTTTTGCTGGCCACATCCAATTGGCACTCAGCGATATGCTCTTCAGTCCATCTTTTAAAGGTGTCCAAACAATGTTGGTTAGAGATTCTGCAATAGCTAGTTTAGAGCCTTCTTTAGCATCTATGAGGGCTGCTAATGGCGAATGACCTAGAGAAGTGGCATAGCCAGCTTTACCTCTGTAGTCTAAGGATATTACCCCTAAGTTGTTAAGGGGTAGTTGCAATTCTCCTGTGCATTGCTGGGTTGCTATTTTTCCTGTAACCGCCCTGTCTACCTTGTTGGTCAACCAATCTTTACAGGCAACGGCTTCTAACTTAAAAACTTGATTAATATACTGTTCTATCTTTGCATTGTCATATTCTAGTGCTGCAAATGAGCTAATTTCAGTAGTGTCTGTCAGATTGAGTTGGGGGGCACTTCCAAACATATGTTCCAATTTCCAGTTTATTGGCTTTTCTTCTGTGCTTTTCTTTTCAAAAATGAAGTTCATATCTCCAGTTGCCTCTCCTATCTCGTAGCAATGAGCTCGCTCGCGAGATGCAATACTTTTGATTCTTTCAACATCCTTACTGTCAACCACCATCCCCATTCTCTCTTGCGATTCGTTTCCGATTATCTCTTTCAATGATAAGGTGGGATCGCCAAGGGGCAGCTTATCTATTTCTATTGTACCTCCAGTATCTTCTACCAGCTCAGATAGACAATTGAGATGTCCTCCTGCACCATGGTCATGTATAGATATTATTGGATTGTTATCACTTTCGCACAAGGCCCTAATTGCATTAAATACTCGCTTCTGCATTTCAGGGTTGGCTCTCTGTACGGCGTTTAGCTCTATTGAATTATCATACTCGCCCGTTGCTACCGACGATACTGCTCCCCCACCCATTCCGATGCGGTAATTATCTCCACCCATCAGTATCAGCTTATTGCCTTTTTGTGGCGTCGATTTAAGCGCATAGTCTTTTCTGCCATAACCAATACCTCCTGCTAACATTATAACCTTGTCATATCCATATTTCTTATCGTTTTCCTCATGCTCAAAAGTAAATACAGAACCACAAATCAGAGCTTGCCCAAACTTATTGCCGAAATCGCTAGCTCCGTCACTTGCTTTTATTAATATTTCTAACGGAGACTGGTACAGCCATTTACGTGCTGTCGTAGCAGATTCAAAACTTCGATTTTCTTCTGTGCGAGCATATGAAGTCATGTATACTGCTGTTCCTGCTACTGGCCAACTTCCTTTTCCCCCTGCTATACGGTCGCGTATTTCGCCACCAGTACCTGTTGCTGCTCCGTTAAAAGGTTCTACTGTAGTTGGGAAGTTGTGTGTCTCCGCCTTAAGTGCCAATACCGTTTCAATTTCCTTTATCTCAAAATAGCTTGGCTTATCCGCATCCATAGGACTAAACTGCTCTACCACAGGACCCTGAACAAAAGAGCAGTTGTCCTTATATGCTGATATAATACTGTTATGATTGACCTCGGATGTTTTTTTTATAAGCTTGAATAAAGAATGTTCTTTTTCTTCCCCATCGATGATAAACTTGCCGTTGAATATTTTATGACGACAATGCTCGGAGTTTACTTGCGAAAATCCGAATACTTCACTGTCTGTTAGAGGTCTATTAAGCTCTGACGACACCCCTTTCAGATATTCTATTTCTTCGCCGCTAAGGGCTAAACCTTCGGCAATATTGTATTCTTCAATGTTGTTGATATATTTTATAGCTTCGGGTCTTATGTCGATATCAAAAATACTCTGATCCAGTTTTTCGTATCGCCTCTGTAGCATAGGGTCGAAGCCACTTGAATTGCTTATTTTGAAGAATTCTTCTATACGTTTGATACCTTGAATGCCCATATTCTCTGTAATTTCGACAGCATTAGTACTCCATGGGGTAATCATTTCTTTGCGAGGTCCGACAAAAGAACCATCGATACTAATGGCGTCAACTATTTTTGCACCACCAAAAAGCCACTCCAACTTTTCATTAGTACTTGCTTCTAGCTTGTTGTCTGTCCCAACTACAGTAACTTTAGACGTAGAGTCGAAGAAAAAAATCATCACATTTCTATTTTTATGAAGCACAAATATACAATATAATATTGTAGGTGGTTTGCTATTTTTTTCATAGCCTATACAATATACTTATTATCATATTATTGAAGAAGGCATGATGTTAATTGAACCCAGGTTATGGATTGGAACACGTAATAGGTAAACTAACGATATTCTGGGTTGAATACACTGCTTTAATAATTCCGTAAGTTCTTTGAAGCTATACATCTGAGGTATTGATATTTATATCAAAATATACATTTTTGTTTATAAATTTATTATTTATCGTTGTCCATGAACACATTTTATTTTAACTTTGTAGCAGATAATATAATAACCAAAATTCTATTAAATCATGAAGAATATATTTAAACTATTAATTGTAGTTGCAATTGTTACATTTGCAAGTTGTAGTGGCAACAAGAAATCCTCCAATAATGCAAATGCAGAGCCAAATGCATGTTGCAAAAAGGTAGAAACGCCCAACACTCTTACAGCAGAAGAAGCAAAAGAAGGCTGGGTACTTTTGTTTGACGGAAAAACGACAAGTGGCTGGAGAGGTTACGGCAAATCTACAGTGCCCACAAACTGGAAAGTAGAAAACGGGACATTGGCGTTTAAAGGGTCGGGGCAAGGTGAAGCTGGCGACCAAAATGCAGGAGGAGATTTAATCTTTGACAAAGAGTTTGATAATTTTACAATCAAATTTGATTGGAAAGTTTCAGAAGGTGGCAACTCTGGGGTATTCTACCTAGGAAAAGAGGTTGATGGATGGCCCATTTATAAGACCGCACCAGAATACCAGATATTAGACAATGTTAGACATCCAGACGCCAAGCTAGGTAAAGATGGTAATAGACAATCTGCATCACTATACGACCTGATTCCTGCTAAGCCTCAAAACTCAAAACCAGCGGGCGAATGGAACACTGGAGAAATTATTGTGTATAAAGGCACAGTAGTACATAAACAAAATGGAGAGGTTGTTCTAGAATATCATTTATGGACAGACGATTGGAAAGCTCTTGTGAAAGACAGTAAATTCCCAGGTCTTAATCCAAAATGGGCAGAAATCGCAAAAGAAGGTTATTTTGGACTTCAAGACCATGGAGACGATGTTTGGTATAGAAACGTCAAGTACTTGGATATGAATATGAAATAATAATTTAGAAATACATTAATTATACCTAGGATACGCCCCAAAGCACCTAATGCTCAGTCCCACCCCAATAAAAAAAGTTGACCACAACTCTACTTTGTTTTATTAGGCTTGAATTACTTGCCATTTTAAGCTCAACAAATTTAACCCCATTCTCTACAATAGAGGATGGGGTTTCTTTTGTACGCCCAGCATGGGCGTAATCTCCTAGATGTAAGTCCCTAGCGAGCCCTAATAGTGGGAATCGCCTAGCCAAGAGCAAGGGTGTCCATAGCGATGTGGAATCTGAAGGAAGCTGGCGGCAAAAGTCTGACCTGACGAACAGAAATCAGATATAAGGCTGAGTGTGGGGGGTAAATCTGCTAAACAAGATAAAGCCCAATAACTACTCGGAGCCACACTTAGTAAATCTGGCAGGTATAAGGCGGAAAGATTACGTTCCTATCTGGGGAGGTCTCGCAGACGTGCAGATATTTTTTTAGAAGCATGGAGTAAAGCTAGCTGTGAGAAGTCAGTCGAGGACATAGTACCGATGTGAAAGCATGGGGAAGGTCCGAACCTTAACAAATCGAGAAGTAAATGAATGTTACCTAACGCAAGGCAGAAAGCAGAAAAAGGTAAACTTTTTACATAAGGAAAGGGAAATGCCGTTTATCCCTGCATAAGCCTAGCCTTCAAAAGCTGAAGGTTAGGCTAAAAGAGCTCACTTCAAGGAGTAATGGCATGGGCTATGAACAAAGGAAACTTCAACTAACCCGATACATCCGAGGATGGATTAACTACTACAAATTAGCCGATATGAAGACCCATCTACAGCGAGTAGATGAGTGGTATAGGCGAAGATTACGAATGTGTATATGGAAATGCTGGAAGAAGGTCAAGACTAAGTTTCAAGATTTGATGAAATGCGGAATTGGGCGAGGGAAATCTTGGGAATGGGCAAATACTCGCAAGAGCTATTGGCGCACCTCCAAAAGCCCCATACTCACACAAGCCATCACAAACGAAAATCTACGCTTAGCAGGTTATCCTAGTCTAAGTGCCTACTATGCTAAGTTGTATCGAAATTAAGGAACCGTCACGTGCCGAACGGCATGCGTGGTGGTGTGAGAGGACGGAATGGAAATTAATCCCGTTCCTCCTACTTGACTGCTTGATAAAGTAGGGGTAAAAATAGTTGAACTGTTTAATTGTTTAGGGTTTAAGGTGTGAATTGACTTTAAACTTCGCCCCCCCCGCACTAAGCACTGTGTTTAAGGAAGCAGGAAATATTTTGGGTCTGCTTGTCATTGTGGGGATCTGTTCTGCAAATCAATCCAGAGAAGTAGTCTGTTTGGGTATCATGTAGTTTGACAACCCCTGATAAGGGGTTGAATAATATGAATCTATGTTGTTTATAGTGGATAGAGACGCATTCAATGCGTCTACGCACTCCACACTGGGAACTTCACACGAAAGGCAGCGGTTCGTTCAGCAACCAAAGGAAAATGATAATAATGCCGTCACCTTCGGGGCGGAAAGGCATTGGTACGCCAAATTTACAACAATTCACCATCGCCATTTTCAACACTCCTAGATTGCTTAGCAGAGTCTCGCAATGATAATCAGCCACTCTGCACATCGACAAGAGCAGCCGTTGATGTGCTGTGGAAGCTATATGCTGGACAGTTGCAGTTGGTCTTGCAAGAGCTAAAACCAGCTAGCAGGATGATAACGAGGGTACAAAGGATTAATTTAGCGTTCATCAGTTGATAGATTAAACCCGAATTCTCTGATTTTTTCAGGTTGAACCTGGAATTAAACTCGGAGAATTCGGGTTAAAAGAGACTTCTAAAAATTAGTTTTTAATGGAGAAAAGCATTTTGTAGAAGCTTTCAACCCATTTTTAGAAGTCTCCTTAAATTAATACCCTAATTCCGCATCAAAAACCACCTACTGCGCAGCTCCATCCCTTCAAAACAAAGGCTTTGCTGGCTTTTGCCTCTTTCACCATAGCAATGCTATGCCTCAGTCGCCAAAACCCTTGTTTTATCGGGCTAGAGCTGCTCGATGTGGCGTTTCGATGCGGAATTCGGGTGACATTTTGCAGCAAGCAGCTCGCTACAATATTTCACTCATTGGGTGAAGAGGCAGATTGAAAGCCTCTGCCACACCAGCATAAACCACCTTGCCGTGAGCCACATTTATCCCCTTGGCCAGTGCCTCATCTTCTTGACAAGCCTTTTTCCAGCCTTCATTGGCTATATTGACAGCATATTTCAAAGTGGCATTAGTGAGCGCTTGCGTAGAGGTGCGAGGCACTGCTCCTGGCATGTTGGCTACACTATACATAATAGCCTCACTCACTTTAAAGGTGGGGTTATCGTGGGTAGTAGGTTTCGCCCCATCGATGCAGCCACCTTGGTCGATAGCCACATCTACTAGCACGGTGCCAGGCTGCATGGTTTTTATCATGTCGTAGGTGATGAGCTTCGGCGCCTTAGCACCAGGAATGAGCACAGCACCAATGATGAGATCTTGTGTTTTGCTCAGTTCTGCCAAGCTATATGGCGTGCAATATAGAGTCGACACATTGGCTGGCATCACATCATCAAGATAGCGCAAGCGATTGAGGTTGATGTCGGCGATGGTGACCGAAGCACCCAGTCCTGCAGCCATTTTAGCAGCCTCTGTGCCCACTACTCCCCCACCGATAATAAGCACTTTCGCTGGACTCACACCAGCCACTCCGCCTAGCAAGATGCCAGAGCCACCGAAGGTTTTCTCTAAATATTTGGCACCTTCTTGCACCGACATGCGCCCTGCTACTTCCGACATGGGCATGAGCAGAGGCAAGGTTTTGTTTTCTAGTTCTACGGTTTCATAGGCGATACATATCGACTCGCTTTCAATCATGGCTTGAGTGAGCGGCTGGCAAGAAGCAAAGTGGAAATAGGTGAAGACAATTTGCCCTTTTCGAACCATCTTATACTCTACTTCGATGGGTTCTTTCACTTTGATAATCATTTCGGCTTTAGCATATACCTCTTCGATGGTATCTAGCATTTTTACCCCGATTTCTTCATACCGATAGTCGGGAAAACCGCTGCCGACACCAGCGGTTTTTTGCACAAAAACCTGATGCCCATGGGCAATTAGCTCAGCTGCTCCTGCTGGAGTAATGGCTACTCTGTTTTCGTTGTTCTTAATTTCTTTTGGAATTCCAATAATCATACGCTAAAAATTTTAAACAGTTGGTTTGGTTATCTTGTAGCAATAGCGCTACTTATGATAATGGAAAACATCATTAACGGAAACAAACAATAGCTCAAAACTGCATCTCTATCATCGCCAAAACTCACTTGGCTTTTTCCGAAAGAACGACTTGTTTTTGCTCCATTCTGAACCCTCATGATAGTCTTTCTTCTCATAATTTGGGTTAAAGTTAGTGGCTTGGTTTTTAAACAACGAATTATTTTAGTTAAAAAAGTTAAATCCAATGTCGTTTAGTTAGTGTCTGCCCATAATGTCGGGAGTCTGAACTAGAAAGTTCAAGATCAAGGCTTGCCGTTCTGCATGCTGGGAGTTTGTGAATTGGAAGTAGAGACGCCCAACTTGGGCGTCTACGACCACGCACCCCGTACTATTCACAAGCCGAAAGGCAGAGGTTTCTCGCTGCGCTCGAAATGACAAATGGTGTGGGTTTGATGGGGAGGATAGAGCTATGGCGACGAAGCCGCCATAACTCTATCCTCCCACCCCCTTCTCTCCATGCGGCTATCATTCCGACCAGCGGGAGGAACCTCTGCCTTTCGGCATCCCCGCACCCCGAATTACGGAGACGCATTCAATGCGTCTTGTGTAAATGACTAATTGTAATGTTTTAACACTGCCACGCATCGCGGAGGTCAAAATACAAATGATTTTGGGTGTTATATTGAGCTGCACTGTCAGTGCGCCAATGCCACTATTCCCTCTTTTACCTAGGGCGTTGCCGCTAGGCTGAAATAAACTGCGCTTGCAGCGCGCCGTGTGAACAGTGCGTAGAGACGCATTGCATGCATCTCTGAAGTGCAAAGTCCCAGTGCGAAGTCAGTTCGCACCTTTCGGTGCTTTGGTTTGTTGTTGCTTCTTTTCATAGTACGATGCACTACGCTACTGTCTGTAAGTCCTTTCGGACTTACAAAGCTTAACTAAACAACATTGAATCTAAACTTTAAACAGTTCAACAATTAAACCCTAAACAACTACACTTGAGCATAGAGTGAGGTGGAGAGGTACCTTTCTCCCGTGTCGGGAAAAACCACCACGATGTTTTTGCCCTTATTTTCTGGTCGCTGAGCCAGCTCGATAGTCGCCTGCAAAGCTGCCCCCGAGGAGATGCCCGCTAACACCCCCTCTTTTTGAGCGAGTAGCTGACAAGCCTCGAAGGCGGCTTCGTTTTCTACAGTGATAATTTCGTCATACACCTGTGTGTTCAGAATATTCGGCACAAAACCAGCTCCGATGCCTTGTATCTTATGTGCGCCCGAAGCACGACCCGAGAGCACAGGCGAGCTGGCTGGCTCCACAGCTACCACCCGGATATTCGGATTCTTCGACTTCAGCATTTCGCCCACTCCGGTGATGGTGCCTCCGGTGCCCACTCCAGCAACAAATATATCGACCTTTCCATCGGTGTCGCACCATATTTCTTGCGCTGTGGTTTGTCGGTGAGCTTCGGCATTGACTGGATTGTCAAACTGCTGAAGAATAAGCGAGTTGGGATTTTCTTTCGCTAATTCTTCTGCCTTCTCGACAGCTCCTTTCATGCCCTGGGCAGCGGGTGTCAGCACCAATTTTGCCCCCAAGGCACACAGCAAACTTCGTCGTTCTACGCTCATCGAGTCGGGCATGGTTAGAATTAATTGATAGCCCTTGATGGCTGAGATATAGGCCAACGCAATGCCCATGTTTCCGCTGGTAGGCTCAATGAGGAGCGTGTCGGTATTAATCAGCCCCTGCTTTTCGGCAGCCTCAATGAGGGCGAATCCAGCCCGGTCTTTCACGCTATGTAGCGGATTGAAGCACTCTAGCTTAGCTAGGATGTTTGCCTCTAAATGCTGCACCAATTGAATGCGCTCTAAGGCGAGTAAAGGTGTGTTTCCAATTAAATCGCTTAGACTTTTAGCTATCTTACTCATGTCATTTTTCTTTTGTTTATCTATATTAAGCGACACAAATATAGTTAAAAGTTGATATTTTAATCAAAACAATTTAAATTAATGCTATTTTATTGAAGTTTGTTAATGTTAGTTCATATTTCCCGATTATTTTCAAAGATGCGTAAAAATAAGTATGTTTGCATGAAAATAAGAAAACACATGATACTTCAAAAACATCCCCAAGCAGAGGCTTTAATATTCGACATGGATGGCACACTCACCGACTCTTTGCCAATACACATCGCCACTTGGGAGCAAGTGTGCGATCTCTATCGGTTTAAATTTGATGCCCAGATGATAGCCGAGCTCACCGGTAGACCAACTATCGACTTTGCCGAGCGGGTGCTTGCCTATAATCAATCGGATGTGGTGTCGGCAGAAAAACTTGTGGAATTGAAGCAGCAATATTTTTGGGACAACTGCCACCGAGTGAAGCCTCATCAAGAGGTGGTTGATTTCATGCGGCGCTTTCATGGGAAAATTCCCCTAGCGGTGGGCACCGGAGCAAACCGAAAGAGCGCTGAATTGCAGCTAAAAAACATCGGCATATATGATTGTTTCGACGCCATAGTGAGTGCTTCCGAGGTGCAAAACCACAAGCCTCATCCCGAAACTTTCTTGCGCTGTGCCGAATCGATGGGTGTTGAGCCGTCGAAGTGCGAGGTGCTGGAAGATGGCGAACTGGGCATGAAAGCGGCTCGGTCGGTCGGAATGTTTGTCATCGATGTTCGTCCGATTACTTATGTTGCCAAATAGGCTTTAAAAAAGAAAATGGTTTTATGTCGGATGTGGTGGGCAGTAGAGTAGCGTGATTGGGCTGTTTGCGCCAGGGATTGCAGCGAAATCCTTTTCTCCTCTCTTCCGCCGAAAACCAAGGGCGGAAGAGAGGAGAAAAGATTGGAGCGGAAAGCTCGCTCGGACGCCCAAAAAAAATCATGTTTTCTACGCAATCACTCACTACAAACGACATAGGGTCAAGAAAATTCGGTTAGATTTGCAGAAAAAAAACAACAATTAATATTTATAATTATGAGCAAAGAAAAAGTGTTAGAAGTGATGAAGGCTGTAGGAAAGCCCATCAGTGCCGGAGAAGTGGAAAAATTATCGGGCTTAGATCGGAAAGAAGTAGACAAAATATTCAAGCAGTTGAAGCAGGAAGAAGCTATCGTTTCGCCTGTGCGATGCAAGTGGGAACCTGCAAAATAATCACCACATGGCACAAAAAGCATCATCGGCAGTGCAAGATATTTGGCTGCTGATACTCCGGGTGGGGGCAGGTGGCGCTATGCTCACACACGGCATTCCTAAGTTTTTGCAGGTGGTGGGTGGCAATTTTAAGTTTGCCGACCCTTTTGGTATAGGGAGCACCCCCTCGCTGTTGCTCGCTGCTGGTGCCGAGTTTTTCTGCTCGGTGCTTGTTATCTTGGGCATCTACACTCGGTGGACTTCCATTCCGGTGGCAATTACCATGCTCACGGCTATCTTTGTCGTGCATGCTAATGACCCTTTCCGGAATAAAGAACTGGCCGTGCTATACTTCTTAGTGTTTTTCACACTTAGCGTGTTTGGCGGCGGGAACTACTCCTTGGGAAGGCTTCTTGGTGGGAGGAAATAGTGTTTTTAAGGGGAGGCTTCCAAACGTTAGTCGTATTTGGAAGCTTCCCCAATTAAAAACAAACTCTTAATAGAAGCTAGCAACATGTCTGCCGTGCCTTGGGGTTCATGCAGAGGTGCTAAATTCGCTCGGGTTTGCACACTTGCTTCGACTTCTCGGTTTTGATTCGGCATTTCTTGCAGCAATATTTCGGACATGCTGGGCGTTTATACTCTGAATCTTTACATGCTTTCTTCATGGGCTTATTTTTTTAATGACAGTTCTAGTTGCGATTATTGGATGTTTTCATTTGAAATCATTCTCCCCCACCCTAAAATGCTTGTTCTCGATGCTTCAGCTTCAGCTTCACGGGGTAGTTGTTTGATAGATGTCGGGCCAATTGCTCGGCGGCATACACGCTTCGATGCTGACCCCCAGTGCAGCCAAAATGAATGCTTAGCTGGGTGAGCCCTCGCTTGATGTAGCTTTCTACCGACTGGCTCACTAGCGCACAAACATGGCTCATGAATTGGGGCATCTCCGATTTGGTTTCCAGAAATTCTATGACCTCGGCATCTCTACCGGTGAGCTGCTTATAGGGTTCATATCGCCCTGGATTGTGAATAGCTCGACAGTCGAAAATAAATCCACCAGCATGCTTAGCGTTGTCTTGCGGAAGCCCTTTTGTATAGGCGAAGCTTCCGATGGTAACGGTCAGCTTGGGCTTCTCGGCTGCTAGCTCACGGAGCATCTCTGATTGGGCGAGCAAATGAAGCACCCGCTCTAGTTCGGGCAAATGAGCGAGTAGGTTAAAGTCGCGGAGCACATGCGCCAGATTGTCGAGCGCAAAGGGAATTGACTGCAGGAAATGTGCCTTCTTCTCATAGAACCCCCGGAAGCCATAAGCCCCCATGGCTTGCAAGATGCGAATCAACACATAGCCTGAAAAATACGACTTAAACTCTGTTCTATCCACCACTTGCAACTGTGCTAATTCATCTAAGTAATATTCTAACAATTCTTCGCGTAGTTCTTGCGGGATGTTCGCTTTGGCATCGTAGAGCAAGGAGGCGAGGTCGTACTGTAGGGCTCCCTTCCGCCCTCCTTGGTAGTCGATGAAAGCTATTTTCCCCTTCTTATACATGATATTTCTACTTTGAAAATCACGATATAGGAAGAAGTTGGTGTTGGTTTGCAGCAGGTAGTTGGCAAATTGCTTGAAATCATCTTCCAGCAACTGCTCATTAAAAGGCACTTTGGCGAGCTTCAGGAAGTAATATTTGAAGTAGTTCAAGTCCCACATCATCGATTGCTGGTCGAAGGCTGGTCGAGGGTAGCACTTGCCGTAGTCTAATCCTTTGGCAGCTGTAATTTGCATGTGAGGCAGCAAGCTGAGCACTTGTTTGTAGGCATCAATTGTGGGCTGAGGGAAGCTTTCTTCCGATTTTCGTGTTTGGCAGAGAAAGTCGTAGAGCGTATCGCTGCCTAGGTCTTCTTGCAAGTAGCAATCGCCCTTGTCGTTCACCCCATATATTTCGGGCACAGGCATTCCCTGCGCTTTGAAATGCTCGGAGAAGGATAGGAAGGCTTGATTTTCGCGCAAGTCGGCATTATAGGCTCCGATGGCGGAATAATGAAAGCTCGTCATTCGGCAATAGAGGCGGTCGGAGCCGCTAGCTGGGAGCGTCTCAATTTGGCGAGCTTCTTCCGCAAAGCGCAGCACGAAAAGCCGAGAGAGTTCTTCTTTGATGTGTGGGTTCATTGTTTTTCTACGTCTACTTGTTGAGCTTCTTGGGCATTTTTCAGCTCTTCGATGGAGCTAGCCTTGAAGTTGTAGTTTTTGCTGGGCACTCCCTTTTTAATGAGATATACCATGGCTTCTTGCTTTTGGTGCGCCATGGCAAAATCTAGGGCTGTTTCGCCATCCACGTCTTTCGCCATGATGTCGGCTCCGGCTTCTTCTAGCACGTCCATATTTTTAATTAACCCTTCGGCGGCAGCCATCAAGTAGGGAGTCCAGTTTTCTTCCTTGTCGCCCAGATTCACATCGGCACCTTTATCGATGAGCAGCTGCACCATTTCTGCCGATGGTGAAGTGGCGGCAAACATCAGTGCGCTCCGGTCGAGCTTATTAACTAGCTTCACATCGGCGCCTTTCTCTAGCAAGTGTTTCGCCAAATCGAGATGTCCGTTGAAAGCAGCATACATGAGTGCGGTGGTGCTGTCTTGGTCGCGAGAGTTCACATCCACTGTTTTCAGGTATTCATTAATTATTGCCGTGTCGCCATCGAATGCGGCCTGAAAGAAAATATCGTCGGCCACTTTCTTTTGAGAGCCGCAGGAAGCTATGGCGATTGCCAGTAGCAGGAGTGCGCTAAGTAGTTTGGTGTTTCTCATCTGATTGTTCATTTACTTTAATTATTTATATCTTTTCGTCCACCAAGTTTTCAGACGGTCTAATATTTTTTGTTCGCTGGAGTTTTGCTGAGGCTGATAGAGTTGCTGTCCGACAATTTCTTTAGGCAAGAAATCTTGTTCGGCGAAGTTACCTTCGTAAGCATGCGAATATTTATAGTTTTTGCCGTATCCCAGTTGGGTCATGAGCTTGGTGGGTGCATTGCGCAGGTCGAGTGGCACGGGCAAGTCGCCTGTTTGCTCCACTAGTCGCATGGCAGCATTAATGGCCTCATAGGCGGAGCTGCTCTTGGGCGATGTAGCCAAGTAGATGGTGCATTCTGAGAGGATAATCCGAGCTTCGGGCATACCTATTTTATGCACTGCCTCGAAGGTGGCTTGAGCCAAGAGCAGGGCATTTGGATTTGCCAAGCCGATATCTTCAGCAGCAGAGATAATGAGTCGTCGTGCGATGAATTTCACTTCTTCGCCCGCTGCAAGCATGCGCGCCAGCCAATAGACTGAGGCATCGGGGTCGGAACCTCGCACACTTTTGATGAATGCCGAGATGACATCATAGTGCATTTCGCCATCTTTGTCGTATTGGCGTGGGCTGCTTTGTAGTCGCGCTCTTACTTTCTCATTGGTTATCACCACCTCGTTTCCCTCTTCAGCATGAAGCACCACTTCCAATATGTTGAGTAGTTTGCGGGCATCACCGCCGGAGAAGCGCAACAAAGCTTCCTGCTCTTGCAGGGTAATTTGTTTCTTCTTTAGCTCCACATCTCTGGCAAAAGCCTGATGCAGGAGCTGAAGCAGATCGTCTTTCTCTAGGTGTTTCAACACATAGACTTGGCAGCGCGAGAGCAAGGGAGAAATCACCTCGAAGGAAGGGTTTTCGGTGGTAGCTCCGATGAGCGTAACGATGCCTTGTTCCACAGCACCCAGCAGCGAGTCTTGTTGCGACTTGCTGAAGCGATGTATTTCATCGATGAAAAGAATAGGCGTAACGGTGTTGAAGAAAGCCTGGCTTTGTGCTTTTGCTATCACTTCTCGCACCTCTTTCACCCCCGAGTTAATAGCACTCAAGATGTGAAATGGGCGGTGGAGGGTATTGGCGATAATCTTGGCTAGCGTGGTTTTCCCCACGCCTGGAGGTCCCCACAAAATGAGCGATGAGAGATTGCCCGATGTAATCATTTGGCGCAATACGGCTCCTTCGCCCACCAAGTGTTGCTGGCCGACATATTCCTCGAGATTGCGTGGTCGCAATCGTTCTGCCAAAGGTGCTACCATAGTTTAATTGCAAAATCGTTTGATGATATTATACGCCCCATCTATGCCCAGCTCGCCCGCTTTGCTTAGGTCGGCGGCTCCCCCCTCTATATTGTCGAGATAGATTTTAGTGAGCCCTCTATTAAAGTAGGCTTCCGCCATGTCGGGCTGTTTCTGCACTGCGAGTTCAAAATAATTTAAAGCCTCTTCATACTTTCCAATGCGACAAAGCACATAGGCCTTATTGTAGTAGGCGAAGGGGAAGTCGGCGTTCAGCTTGATTACTTTGTCGTAGTCTTTCAGAATCGATTTATAGTCATCGGTATATTTTGAATCGCCCACTGTGGATTTGCCATCTACTGAAGGCATAGCCTCCACTCGCTCTATCATTTTCAGTCGGCAGTTTGCCCGGCTGAAATAGGCGAGTTCGTTTTTGTCGTTCAGTCGAATGCTTGCATCAAAATCTTCAATAGCTAGGTTATTTTGCTTGTGGAGGAATTGAAAGATGCCTCGAGAGAGGAGGTTTTCTGCCGATGGGTTGATGTTTATTTTCCCATTGAAATAGTCGATGTTGGCTGAAAAGCTTTGCATGAAGTCTTGCTGCTCGGCGTTGTCGATGGTGAGTTGAGGAATATAGCTATTATATTTATTGAGCTGTTCCACGGTGGGACTGTAATATTGCAAGCGGTCGTAGTTCACCGAATTTTTCACAAAAGCACTGATGCGAAAGATGTCTTGAATTTCAATAATTACATTCTTATTTTGCACTTGCCCATCTTCCACCGCAGCATCTTCGGGGTCGGGAATGTTTCTACTATCGGCGAGCGACAAACGGAAGCGGCGGCGAGCTCTTTCTTCTTCCTCCATGGCCTTAGCTTGCGCCACGCTATCGATGGCGGCTGGCTGTGTAGCGGCTGGCTGACTACCACTTTGCTGATTACTGCTGGATTGGTTGCTCGACTGCTGCTGCTGCTGCTGCTGCTGCTGCGCACGGTATTCATCTTCCAAAGAGCGATTAGGAATATGATATCTGGGGTCGAGCTGAGCTGCTATTCGGAAGTCTTCATCGGCACCTCCAGCTCCAGTGGCCTCCTTAGCTATGGCCCGATTGAAATAAGCGTTGGGCATGGTAGGGTCGAGCTGTAGCGCCATGTCATAGTCCATGATAGCTCCTTGATAATCCTCCAAACGTTGTTTCACCAATCCTCGGTTGTTGAAAGCGAAAGCACTTTCGGGGTCGAAACGGATGGTTTGGTCGAAATCGCGCAAAGCGGCGGCATAGTCGTCCATTTCGAAACGCGCCAAGCCTCGCAGCAAGTAAACACTGCTGTAGTGCGGGCGCATAATCACGATGCGGTTCAAATCGCGAATAGCCTTTCTTTCATCGCCTTGAGCTATGTAGGCATTGCTCCGATTGATGAGCGCATTGACGAAGTTAGGCTGTAGCTCCAGCGCCTTGTCGTAGTCGACTATTGCTCCTGCTATATCTTGGTTTGATATCTTCGCAATGCCCCGATTGTTGTATATCCCAGAATTGCCTGGTGAGAGCTCTAGCGCTGCCGTGTAGTCGGTTATGGCATCTTCAAACTTCCCCATCGACAAGTAGGCGTGCGCTCTATTCTCTAATGCCTGCGGAAAGTAGGGCTTAATTTCTAGCGCCTTTGAGTAGTCGGTTATCGCCCCTCGGTAGTCGTCGAGCATGTGCTTCGCATGGCCTCGGTAGAAGTAGGGTTCGGGCAGTTGCGGTTTGAACTTAATAACAATGTTGAAATTTTCAATCGCTCCCACATAGTCGTTAGTGCCTAGCTTCACCCGCCCAGTTTGAATGTAGTAGCCGATGTTCACCTGTGCTGAAGCCAGCATGGAAGTAAGTAGAAGGAATAGGGTGATTTTGAGTTTCATCAGGAGCTTATTTTTAATTTACCAATCGATTTTTCCTTTCCCTTCACGCACCAGCTCGGGCATTCCCGAGCTGCAATTGATGACTGTTGATGGCTGGTTATCGCCATATCCGCCATCGATGACTAAATCCACTAAGCCATCAAACTTCTCGTGGATGAGTTCGGGGTCGGTGGTGTATTCCACCACTTCATCCTCATCTTTCACCGAAGTAGAAAGTATGGGGTTGCCCAGCTCTTCCACCAATCGGCGCAAGATGTTATTGTCGGGCACTCGAATGCCCACCGTTTTCTTCTTCCCCTTAAAATATTTTGGCACGTTGCCATTCGCCTCTAGTATGAAGGTGTATGGGCCAGGCAAGCAGCGCTTCATGAGCTTAAACACATCGTTGGAAATTGGCTTGGTGTAGGTCGATAGGTGGCTCAAATCACTACAGATGAACGAGAGGTTAGACTTGGCCACCGAAATCCCTTTCAGCCGAGCCACTCGCTCCACCGCTTTGGACTGTGTGATGTCGCAACCGATGCCATATATGGTGTCGGTGGGGTAAATAATTACAGCTCCCTCGCGCAACTTCTGCGCAATATGGCGAATTTCTCGCTCATTGGGATTGTCATTGTATAATCGTATTAGCATATGCTTTCTCAATAAAGATACGGCAAATTTAGGATAACTGATGGAAAAGCTGGACATTTGCACCATGAAAAGAGAAATATTTATCACTGAGGATGGTTCGCACAGCTTATTTGTGCCCGAATTGGCCGAGCATTTCCACTCCACTCATGGGGCTGTGCAGGAGTCGTTGCATGTGTTTATTAAGCATGGATTGCAAGAAATGCCCCCATTTTCAGACTTAGTGATTTTTGAAGTGGGCTTTGGCACCGGACTAAATGCCCTACTCTCTTTAGTGCATGCCGAAAAACGAAAAATCAAGTACATCAGCCTAGAGCAATACCCCTTGCTTGCCAAAGAATATGAGCAGTTGAACTACACCAAACAGATTGACCCGCAATGGCAAGATGATTTTCTGCGTATGCACCAGTGTGCATGGGGCGAGTGGACTGCCATTACGGAAGGGTTCGACTTGCTGAAGTTAGAAGCCGACTTCTGCCAAATAGATTACAGTGAACTTCCCCAGTTTCAACTGGTTTATTTCGATGCCTTCGCCCCCAACAAGCAAGGCGAAATGTGGGAAGAGCAGCACTTTCATCGCCTAAGTGCGCACTGTGCACCTCAAGCTCGCTTCGTTACTTACTGCGCACAAGGGGAGGTGCGCCGGAAACTTAGCAGGGCAGGATTTCAGATGCATCGTGTGCCTGGTCCGCCAATGAAGCGGGAAATGCTGGTGGGAATAAAAGGGGGCTTTAAAAAATTAGTTTCTAACCCAAATTCCGCGTCATAGCATCGTAGCGAGCCGCTCTATCCCAATAAAACAAGGGTTTTGGCGACTGAACCCGAATTATACATTAGAGAGCCGTGATGAGGATTCAAAATGCAATAAAACAAAGCCTTTCGTGATTGAGCCATAGCACCGCTATGGCGATTGAAAGAAAAGCTTTGTTTTGAAGCAGTTTGGACACGCAATAGGCTTTCTAATGTATATTTCGAATATAGCACCGCTATGGTGAAAGAGGTAAAAGCCAGTAAAACCTTTGTTTTGAAAGAATAGGGCTGCATAGTAGGTGATATGACGCGGATTTTGGGTAATAGTTAGTTGTATTTTTTCCATCATACCTTAGTCCTGTATTCTTAAAATCCAAAGGTTCCTTCCCTTTCGCATTATTCATATACTCTAACAACTCAATTCCAACAATCTCATTCCGGAAGAAGTCTTCACCAGATCTATATTCGCTCCTTTCACCGCATCTCCACTATCGCTATGAAAAGAATATTCCGTAAGCATTTCTCCAATAGTTTCTCCTATACGATTACCATATTCTCCTACTACATAAATATTCTTATCGGAATTGGCTTGACCTCCAACTACTGTATAAGTACCATTATTATTTTGGGTAACCTCCAAATCATCCAACATCTCTGTCGGGTCGATCAACATCACGGGATTATTTTGACAATACTCCATAACATTCCTCATTTAACGCCCCCATACCACACACTCACCCTCGGATTGTAATACCTAGCCCCATAATAACACAGCCCAGTCACACTGTCATACTCTTTCCCATTGAAAAGACAAGGCGTATTCCAAGTACTATTGCGTTCTTCAAGGAAGACCTCGCCGAACAGCACGTATTCAATATGCTGCACTACTTCGCCATCGAGGTCGGTGATGTAGCTAGCAGAACCGAGGTGGTCGGGATGATAGTAATACTCAAGTTTTCGTAATTATCTCCACCAATGGGGATGGATTTCGTATTCACACTGCCACTTTCACAGCAGAAGCCTGCATTGCAGAATGCCGTTGGACTATAAGCTATTTGAATGCTACTCTTATTCATACGTATGTGTTTAGTACTTCAAATTTAGTTGTTTGATTTTGGATTTGCAAATCGTTTTTTACAGTTGCATGCATTCATCGGTTGCGAATGGTCGTGGTTCGGCGCGCTGCAAGTGCAGCTCATATACGAAGTGCGAAGTGGTAACAGTGCGAGGTGCGGAGTGCGTTGTAAGCGTGCGTCATTGCGAGGCTCTGCGAAGCAATCTAGAGAACAGCACGGGCGAGCAAGGGAAGCAAGCAGGGGAAGGGCGGAGTGCGGGGTAAACAGTTCAGAGTGCGGAGTCAATTAAACCCTAAACCCTTCAACTAACAACTACAATGCATTCAGCCCAGAATGGGCAAAACTATTGTAGCCCCGAGGCGTATGCCTTGTGGGAAAACAATGAAAAAACAAGGCCCTTAGCCCCGAAGGGGTGACAGAATTAATTATAGGTTTAAGGTTTACAATTGACCACATTATAACGCACCCAAAACCCACCCACTATATTTAGCATAGAGCCATTAATGGTTCTATGTCGTTTGGTACGCCCAGCATGGGCGTAATCTCATGGGTGTAAGTCCCTAGCGAGCCCTAGTAGAGGGAATCGCCTAGCCAAGAGCAAGGGTGTCCATAGCGATATGGAATCTGAAGGAAGCTGGCGGCAAAAGTCTGACCTGACGAACAGAAATCAGATATAAGGCTGAGTGTGGGGGTAAATCTGCCAAACAAGATAAAGCCCAATAACTATTCGGAACCATACTTAGTAAATCTGGCGGGTATAAGGCGGAAAGATTACGTTCTTATCTGGGCAGGTAAATCGCCCTTAAAAAAGAGTGATTATTCCCACAATATTAGTATCTTTGGACATCTGAAAGGGGCTGTTCCCTTTCAAAAAAAATGAAAAACAAAGGCCCTGAAAAAGAAAGAGAACGACTATTTACTAACTCATTTTCAACATTGGAAGACCCTAGGCGAACAAACAAAGGATA
>JBKECH010000118.1:0-50543 GCA_047974415.1 Bacteroidales bacterium
TATGCCTTTCAAGGAAGCATGACAGAGCTACAAGACTATGAAAACAGCAACTATTCAGGTAGTTATTGCTCATGGAAAATAATAATTCTAAATCCAAGTACTTTGTCTGGATGGGCAGGAAATTAAGGCTAAATGAATGACGTAGTAATAACAGAATACAATAGAGACACAGTATACTGGACAGGGATAGACACTCAAACAAAAGAACCAGTATCAATATACGCAGGCGATATAAACACCAATCAGGGCTCAAATATAATTAACTTTAACTAAAAACAACATGAACACAATAATATCAATCTGAAGCCTACTACTCATCTTCGCATGGAAGGTAAACGGGCAAGACTCTATCCCAAGCGCACTAAAAAATGGATTAGAATCCTTAAACCTAACTTATCACCCAAAAGAACATTACAATGAAGACGAAAGCAAGTCTGACAAGACGCTTAGTTGGGACGAGGGATGTCCTGTAGTTCACCTAAGGGTAATGACAGCCGAATTTAACCATACCGATGAACAATGAATACTTTATGTTTCATTTTTCAGTATGAATTCTTTGATATATAGCAATCTCAATGCTACCGCTTATTTTCAGTGGGTTATAGTTGGACTATCATCGAAAAATAGCCGATTTTTTTGTTGAAAATATTTTTGCGAGTGAAAGTTGGGCTAGGCATTAGTCGCAACTCTATCAATGCCTATGTGGCTTAGTTTAAGTCATGCACGCAGAGCATTGATGAACTTTTGGAGCTGGAGGAATTACAGTTGTCCGAGCTATTTACCACTCACGCCACACTCATATCAGAACGCTATGACGAACTGATGAACAGGTTTGAACAGATCAATCAAGCTTACATATCAACGCATTTATTATCCGATGCGAGATATGACATTCTTCTCCTTGTCAGAACTCAATTGCGAGATTCATTATCTTTTAGAGGGGTGTAATAATCTACTTTTTAAACGCAAGGAGGCTAGTCGAAGAGAGCTATTTCTATCGGTAGAACACAGCTATCTCAAGCCACTTCCAAGCAGTCCATTTCAGCTCAAGTCATATTGTCGAGGCAAGGTTCAGAAGATAGGCTATGTTTATAGTTTTGACGCATTGAGTTTTGAGATGTCAGGGTAATTGTTTATTTTCGCTAGATATAAATATAAGAACACATGAAACCTTCATGAAGTAGGCTATAAGCCTAACTACGCACAGGAGGATAATTAATAAACCAGCAAAAGCATAAAGCCTAAGGCTTACAGCTTATTGCAGAATTTTAAACAGATGAAAACTCACAACTTTTTTGCAGGTCCGTCAATAATCTCGGAATACGCATTGGATAGGACGTCCGAAGCAGTACGGAACTTCGCAGGCATGGGGCTATCGGTGATGGAAATTTCGCATCGGAGTTCGCAATTTGTCGATGTAATAGAGACTGCACGCGCCAAGGTGAAATCCATACTTGGAGTTCCTGATGGCTACAGTGTTCTCTTCCTTCAGGGTGGGGCGAGTCTTCAGTTTCTGATGTTGGCATACAACCTATATAAAAAGAAGGTCTCGTATTTGGACACAGGGGTGTGGTCTAAGAAAGCCATCGAGGCAGCGAGTTTCTTTGGGGCTCCCAATGTTGTGGCTTCGTCGTCAGATAAAACATATTCCTACATTCCTGAGTTTAGTGCTGACGGCGACGAGGACTATCTGCACATCACCACCAATAATACGATATATGGCACACGCTTACAAAGCGACCCCGATGTGGATGTGCCTTTGGTGGCTGACATGTCGTCGGATATTTTTAGCAGACCGGTGGACGTTGGCAAGTACGACCTGATTTATGCTGGGGCACAGAAGAACATTGGTCCATCGGGAGCAACTTTAGTGATTGTACGCAACGATGCACTTACCAAAGATAGCAAAAATATACCCACAATACTAGATTACAGGACACATATCAAGGCGGAGTCTATGTACAATACCCCCGCCACATTGCCCATATTTGTTTGCCTGCAGACGCTAACTTGGCTGGAGGAGCTTGGGGGTATACCTGCAATTATGGAAATCAACAACAAGAAGGCTGGCATTTTGTATGACGAAATAGACCGAAACACCATGTTCAAATGCCCTGTACCCAACATAGCGCACCGCTCCAACATGAATGTTTGTTTTGTTATGACATCAGAATATGCAAACAAAGAAGAGGAATTTATTATCTTTGCCCAGCAATGCCATTGCCTTGGACTGAAAGGGCATCGTAGCGTTGGAGGCTTCAGAGCATCGATATATAATGCCATGCCAACCGAAAGTGTCGAGGTGCTGGTGCAGTGCATGAAGGATTTTGAAAAAAAGTATAAATAGAATTTGTGAGATGACGAAGATAAAAGCTTTCAGGGGATATAGACCTAAGCCAGAACTGGCCGAAAAGATGGCGTGTAAGCCCTATGATGTAATAAATTCCGACGAGGCTCGGCACGAAGCTGAAGGCAATGAACATTCGCTGTATCATATCACTAGGGCAGAAATAGATTTTGCAAAGGGCGTGGACGAACACTCGCAGGAAGTGTACGATAAAGCCATGGCTAACTTCGAAAACTTTGTGGCAAAGGGCTGGTTGGTTCAGGACGATAGTCCAAAACTATATGTATATGCTCAAACGATGGAAGGTAGAACGCAATATGGATTAGTAGCAGGTGCTTCGGTTGAAGACTATCAGACGGGAGTGATAAAAAAACACGAACTCACACGCCCCGACAAGGAAGAGGATCGAATGAGGCACATTAGAAAAACAAATGCCAACATCGAACCAGTTTTTTTGTCTTATCCAGCCATTGACGACATAGACGCAATAATTTCCGAGGTGGTGCAGAGCAAAGCGCTCTATGAATTTACCTCTGCTGATGGCATCGGTCATGCCTTTTGGGTAATAGACCAACAAAACACAATCAACACTCTTGAAACACTATTCGAAACAAAAGTACCGAACACTTACATTGCCGATGGGCATCACCGCTCGGCAGCAGCGGCTTTGGTGGCGCAGGAGCAGAAAGAAAAAAATATAAACCATACTGGTAACGAAGAATATAACTACTTCCTTGCCGTTCATTTTCCCGACAATCAGCTGAACATTATCGACTACAATCGTTTGGTCTGCGACTTGAATGGAATGACCAAAGATGAATTTATCGAGAGGCTGTCGGCAGACTTCGAGGTGCAAAAAGCCGGAGCTTGTCAGCATAAACCACAGGCACTGCACGAATTCAGCTTCTATATAGATGGCGAATGGTATAAGATGACGGCAAAAGTGGGGAGTTATAGCACAGACCCCATAGGAGTGCTAGATGTAACGATACTCTCGGGATTAGTGCTGGACAAAATGTTTGGCATCAAAGACTTGCGCACCGACACGCGTATAGATTTCGTTGGGGGCATACGAGGTTTGGGCGAGTTGGAAAGACGTGTGGATAGTGGCGAAATGAAAATCGCCTTCGCGCTCTACCCCGTCAGCATGCAACAACTTATTGACATCTCGGACAGTGGCAACATCATGCCACCAAAAACCACGTGGTTTGAACCAAAGCTCCGCTCAGGACTAGTGATACATTCGTTGCGTTGAATGCCTTTGCAGTCCTGACGATGCTATCAAGAAATAAATAAGAGTACACACTACGGATAGCTAAATCTATCAAAAAATAGGGCTGCCCATTGTCAAGACTGCAAGCATAGGATGTTTTTACTTCTCAGTATCTTTATATTTCACCCTCAGCTCGTCTAGCTTCCTCTTCATTGTGTTTCTTATAGTCTCGTATTCACTTTTTCCGTAGAGGTTGTTCATCTCGTTGGGGTCTTCCTTCAAGTCGTACAGCTCCCAAAAGCTCTCGGGATCGTAAAAATGGATCAGCTTATATCGTTCGTCGCGTACACCGTAATGCTTCATCACCCGATGTTCGTTGGGATACTCATAGTAGTGATAGTACAGCGAATTTCGGAACTCGCCCACCTGAGTTCCGTCAAGCAATTTTTTCATAGACAGCCCCTGCATGTCGGTGGGGATATCCACACCTGCAAAATCAAGAAAAGTAGGAGCATAGTCAATGTTCTGTACAAGGTCGTGAATCACCTTGTGCCGACCTCCCAAAGCCTCAGGGATTTTTATGATGAGAGGTGTTCTGAAAGACTCCTCATACATGAAGCGCTTGTCAAACCAGCCATGCTCGCCCATATAAAAACCCTGGTCGGAGGTGTACACAATTATAGTATTGTCATACTCGCCAATTTCTTTCAGATGTCTTATCAACCTGCCGATATTATTGTCCAAAGATCTAACGCAAGCAAGATAATCTTGCATATATCTTTGAAACTTCCATTCGGTAAGTTTCCTGCCCGATAGTTTCTTGTCTTTCAGCTCATCTATTATTGGCTGATAATAATCATTCCACGCTTTTCTGGCGTCAGTGTCCAGCTTGTTTAGCATCCTCTTGTAGGCATTGTTATGAATAGACTTGAACTCATCATCGTCCAACATTTTCAGGTCGTAGTCCAGATACAGACTGTTCTCGATGTTCAGTTGCTGATGAGCTGCCGCCTTGCGCCCCTCGTAATTGTCGTAGAAATTGTGTGGCAGAGGGAATTTTGTATCCTTAAACTCCGCCAGCAGAGCGGTGTCGGGCATCCATATGCGGTGTACCGCCTTGTGATGCACCAAAAGACAGAAAGGCTTGTTCTTGTCTCTTTTGTCAAGCCAGTCTATACTCTTGTCGGTGATTACATCCGTAACATATCCCCTGCTTCTTGTTGTGTCTCCTTTGCTAATAAAGTTAGTGTTATAGTAATCGCCCTGTCCAACAAGGATATCGTAATGCCCGAAGTTCTGCGGAAGGTTTCTCAGGTGCCACTTTCCTATTATTGCAGTCTGATATCCATTTTCTCCCAAAATCGAAGGGTAGGTAGCTTGCGAAGCATCAAAGCTGACCTGGTTATTAATCATTCCGTTTATGTGGTTGAACTTTCCCGTTAGCATAACCGCTCTCGACGGTCCACAAATAGAGTTGCTGACATAGCTCCTGTCGGCAAGCACACCCTCTTTTGCCAGCGCGTCAATGTTCGGCGTATTTATATATCTGTCATCGTAAGCACTGATAGTCTGATACGAATGGTCGTCAGACATAATAAACAGAATGTTAACTTGCTTCGTTGTTTTCGTCGTCGGACTAGTGCAGGCGGTTGCAACAAGCAGTAATAATAGTGCAAAAAAGCTTTGGTTCTTCATATTCTCATATATTTAGTGTCTGTCCATAATGTCGGGAGTCTGAACTATAAAGTTAAATATCAAGGCTTGTCATTCTGTACACTGGGAGTTTGTGAATTGGGAGTTTACTTGTGTAAATGACTAATTCGCAAAGTGAGCGTAACGCAGATATTGGACTTTATAGACAGGCTCTATTTATTATATGCCATAAGCCTATGGCAGACAATTAATTCAATTTTTAGTGCTTCTCGTCTCTGTTTGTGATGAATGTGTACAATTTTATGTAGCAATCAATCATTCAGTACTCATTATTTGTTGTTCAGTTCTTGTGACCTCAAATCATTTTGTCGCACCTCGGCTAGTTTGTTTTTTAGTTTTTGCTGATATTTTGCAAGTATGTCAGCATAGTTCTTGTCTTCAGCGAGGTTTGTATATTGCTTCGGGTCTTTGTTCATGTCGAATAGTTCCATCCCTTGTTGGGCGTCCTCTCCATATTGGATGTATGCCCAGTTTTTATCTTCTATTAAGAAGGATGTTCCGCCTAGGCTTGTCGAGAATATGAAATCCCTAAGCCCTGTGTTGGCATTGTCGAGCGTTGGTACGAGGCTTTTGCCCTGAATGTTGTGCGAATATTCGATACCAGCGAGTTCGGCAATGGTGGGGTAGATGTCTATAAGTTCCACAAGCTCGCCACATCTTGCGGGTTTCTTGCCTGGCGTTTTGATTATAAAAGGTACTTTTACAGACTCCTCGTGCAATGAGACTTTCATCCAGAAGTCATGCTCACCAAGGTGAAAGCCATGGTCCGACACCAGAACCACAATGGTGTTGTCTTCCAGGCCTTCACTTTTCAGGGTTTCTAAGACCTGCCCCAGCATGTCGTCCACAAAAGCAACAGAAGAATAGTATGCTGCAACGGCTTTCTTTTGTTGTTCGATGCTCATCTGTCCGTTGGTAGATGTAACGTAATTGATACCCCTTTGGGGAATGTCGCTCCAGTCGTCTTTTATTTTTGTTGGTAGCTGAATACTGTCGTAATTATACTCGTCAAAATATCTTGATGGAGCAACCCAAGGCACATGAGGTCTGACAAAACCTAACGCAAGGAAGAAAGCTTCGTTCTTGTGAGCTCTTATCAGTTCGCAAGCCTTGTTGGCAGCTTGTTTGTCAGCATTTTCCAAATCAGCACCACTGCCTCTGACAATGGTCATCACATTTCCACCCTTGCGTTCTATTTCCCCGTCGGGGTTGTTCTGCACAAGCTCCGCCTTGCCTGGCAATTGCCATTCTGGAGCCTTGCAGTTGTACCGTTCGCCCCACGATAGGCTGTCATCTGCTCCGTTACTGCCTTTCTCAATGTCTATGGGTATGCCCATATGAAAAATCTTGCTTACCCGAGCTGTGTAGTAACCTTCGTCCTTGAATAATTGAGCGAGCGACTGCCTACTGCCCACATTCTCTCTGCCATTAGTGTATCCAAAGGTATTGGTGGCGTGAGGGTAGTAGCCAAACATAAATGATGCTCTGGATGGGCCACACACGGGAAACTGGCAATATGCCCGATTGAAGATTGTAGCCTCGGATGCTAGTTTATCAATGTTTGGAGTCTTTGCACCTTCTGGGTTGTAGGCAGAAATTGCTCTTGTCGTTAGGTCGTCAATTGTTATGAACAGAACGTTCTTCTTGTCAGGTTTCGGCTCTTTGCAGGAAGCGAGGAAACATGTACAAATTATAGCAATAGATATAGAGCCGAGGATGATTCTTTTATTTTTCATGTTTCGATATTAAGTTGTTATGTTAGATTTTATAGACAGCCTCTAATTATTTGTTCATTTCATTGATGCATCTGTATAGTTTTGTCATCCTTTCCATTAGTCCTCTAAACCTAGACAGTTCTAGCATGTTTGCGCCGTCGGATTTTGCCTCTGAGGGTTTAGGATGAGTTTCGATAAAGAGTCCGTCGGCACCACTTGCAATGGCAGCGCGCGATATTGTTTCTATCATCTCGGGTTCGCCACCTGTTACTCCGCTGGCTTGGTTAGGTTTTTGTAGCGAGTGGGTAACGTCCATAATCACAGGATGTCCGAAGCTCTTCATTTTAGGAATCGATCGAAAGTCTACAATCAGGTCGCCATAGCCAAAGCTACTGCCACGCTCGGTAAGCATAACTTTGTTGTTGCGGCATTCAATTATCTTTTGGGCTGCAAATTTCATACTGTCAGGCGATAGGAATTGTCCTTTTTTTATGTTCACAATCTTCCCAGTTTTTGCGGCTGCTTCTAAGATATCGCTTTGCCGACATAAGAATGCAGGAATCTGGATGATATCCACTACTTCGCCTGCCATTGTAGCTTCCGAAGCGCTATGGATGTCTGTTACAATTGGCACCGAGAACTCTGCGCGTACCTTTTCAAGTAGTTTTAGCCCTGCCGTGTCGCCGATTCCAGTAAACGATGCACTTTTGCTACGATTTGCTTTTCTATACGAACTTTTGAACACAAAGGGAATGTTAAGCTTGCTACAAACATCGCATAAATGCTCGGCAGTTCTCATTATCAGGTCCTCGTTTTCGATAACACAAGGACCAGCAAGCACAAAAAAAGAAGTTCGGTTCTTTTCAAAAAAACTATTTGTTATATCCATAATATAAAAAAAAATCAGTGTTTAGTTATATCTTGCTTTTTTGGCGTAGATAGTGTTCCGTGCTCATTGTTTATGGAGTTTTGGTATTTGCCTAACAACCTTGATGAGCACATTGGGTACAAAAATATATCAGAAAAAGGCAAATACAAAAGAATTTGAAGGATTTTGTTGCAAAGCACAAAAAAATATTGTCGAAGGGTTTGTATGCAATGTAGATATATTGTTGTGGGACTTTTGTAGATATGCTTTATTTACTAAAAAGGGTTTTGTGGGCTATGATTATGTTTTTTGTAAGGATGTATGTTTTACACCAAAAATGAGAGATTACATTTGGGAGGAGATGGAAATAAGAAAGGAGGAAATTAATCCTCCTTTTTGATTAGTGTTCGTACATATTGTCAAGAACCTTAGATAGTTAATCAACTCCGATGGTGTGATGTTATTACGGAGTCTATAATGCAGATATCAGACTTTTATAGTACGAGTGCATCGTTGTCTGTTAGTGATTAGACAAGTAGCTCGCAACGCCGTCGGCTGTCGGTTTCATGGCGTCGTCGCCTTTATTCCATCCTGCGGGGCAAACTTCGCCGTGAGCTTCTACGTGTTGCAAAGCGTCGAGCATTCGCAGAGTATCGTCGACATTTCTGCCCAATGGGAGGTCGTTCACTAGTTGGTGTCGTACTATTCCGTCCTTGTCGATAAGGAAAAGACCTCTGTAAGCAACAGGCGCACCTTTAAACTGACTATATCCTTCGTCGTCGTAGTCGTATTCGCCTGCAAGGACATCGTAGTTTTCGGATATAGATTTGGAGAAATCTGCAACTAGAGGGAATTTAACCCCTTCGATGCCACCTTTATTTTGAGGGGTGTTGAGCCATGCCCAATGAGAGAAATGAGAGTCTACAGAAACACCGATTACTTGGGTGTTGCGCGCTTCAAATTCTGCTAGTTTCTTTTGGAAAGCGATAATCTCCGAAGGACAAACAAAGGTGAAGTCCATAGGATAGAAGAATAGTACAACATACTTTCCTTTGAATTGACTAAGGGTGAAGTTTTCAGCGAACTCTCCACCGTTCACAACTGCATTGGTTGAGAAATCCGGTGCTTTTTTTCCTACTAATACTGCCATTTTTTTATTTTAGTTTTGTGTTATTACGCAACAAAAATACCACTAGGAAGCATAGGTTACAAATAATATTTCTTGAATGCGAATAAAGAAAATTTATTATATTTTTCAAGGGTGCTTGTTTTTTGCAAAAAATATTCATACATTTGTTATCATGGATAGGCAATTAATAGAGGCAATGTTGAAGAATAAGAATGTCTTGATTCTTGAAGAAGAGATAGATGTTAATGTGCAGATGATGTATTACCGATACTCGCATATGCTCCGAAGGAATGAAAAGAAGAGCGTGTCGAATCTTGATGATTTAGATTTGTTGTATCGGGATGATATTGACAACAAACAGAAAAAGAAAATTCTAGCTAGAGCTGCAGGTGTAGATAATGCTGAGATTTATAAGAAAATAGAGGATTACGTAGAATATTCGGACGGAGATATGCGCGATTGGGCATTGCTTGCCAAGTATGAGCTACAGATGCTTCTTCAAGGGTCTTTGCTGAATGAACAACAGTTTTTTATATCGACTGGACTTGGAGGCAAGGATAAGAAGCTACGGTATTTTTGTGCTTTCACAACGAAGACTGGTGCGGCTTTCGACAATACACAAAAAAAGATTATGCGTAGCGAGATGAAGTATGCCCTCGAAGATGCAAATGGAGAATTGGAGTCGATGCGTTTCAGTAAGGAGATATGCACGGCTGTAATATTATTGCAACTTGATATGAATTATTTACCTCCCGATGTTATAAAAACATTTTTTGAGGAGAGCAATACTTATGGCGATTTTATATCAGATTATTTTCTAATCAATAATGTGAAACGATACACAGCAAATGAGATTCGAAGAATGAGAATTCAGATGAACAATGATTCCAAGTAGTCTCCCCTTGGTTATTATCGATAAGTACTACAAAAACAATGTGTTTGCGAAGAAAGTCCTGCTGGAACATAGCAAGTTAGTTGCAGAAAAAGCCTTAGAGATAAATCGAAGTGCGAGTTTGGGCATGAACGAAACATTCTTATGGGAGGCAGCAATGTTGCACGATATAGGCATCGTATTTACTGATGCCAAAGATATTGGGTGCTACGGAGAATTGCCGTATATATGTCACGGTTTTAAGGGCAGAGAATTACTCGAAAGCGAAGGCTTGCATAGTTACGCCTTGATATGCGAGCGACACACGGGGATGGGGTTGTCGCAAACACAGATTGTAGAAGACAAACTTCCTATTCCACATAGAGATATGATGCCTGTTTCCGAGGAAGAAAAATTAGTATGCTTTGCCGATAAATTCTTCTCGAAAAGTGGAAATATTAACGAAGAGAAAGGTGTAAACAAAATTTTGATGTCGCTGAGAAGACATGACGCAAACGGTGGTGAACGTTTTTTGGAAATGTGCGAAAAGTACAGGATGTCAGTAAAGAAATAAAAGCTAGAATAAGCACTGGGCACGGTAGCAAGCTCTCTAGTCGATAATGGCTAAGGCTTGGCAAAATGGGTATAACACAGAGATTGGACTTTATAGACAGAATCTATATAAATAAAAAAATATGAGTTTGTATTTAAACAGAGAGATTTCTTGGTTGTCATTCAACAATAGAGTTTTACAAGAAGCTGAGGATGTAAATGTACCTTTGCTTGAGAGATTGCGTTTTTTAGGAATATTTTCAAATAACCTGGATGAGTTCTTTAGGGTTAGAGTGGCCTCTACTTATCGGGAGATGAAGAAAATAGAAAAGGAGATAAATGCCGATGGGATCGATAATGAGGGAAAGCAAGGTAAATTAGAGAAAATACTAACACTTATAGAACAGATAAATAAGATAGTACTTTCCCAACAACAACGGATTTCAGCAAACTTGGAAGCGATACAGAAAGAGCTTGAACACGAGAATATATACATAATAAACGAAGATGAAATAAACAGTGAGCAAGCTTTTTTCATAAAAGATTTCTTTCAGAATAAGATTCGTCAGAACCTCATACCAGTAATGTTGGGAGAGCATAAAAAATTCCCTCCAATAATGGATAGTGAGGTTTATTTGGCAGTTCTGCTCACTGGGCATGACGGTGCAGAGAGCTATGCTATCTTAAATATACCTGCCAAGGAAGTAGGTCGATTTATAACCCTACCTCAGAAGGGTGCTAACAAATACGTGATGTGGATTGATGATGTTATGCGTTATTGTCTGCATGATATCTTTGCCCTCTTCGACTATAAGAAAATAGAGGCCTACACCTTCAAAGTTACCAGAGATGCCGAAATGGAGCTTGACGATGATATATCCAAGAGTCTAATGGAAAAAATAGGCGAAGGATTGAAGCTCCGGAAGCGAGGTCTGCCTGTGAGGTTTGTTTACGATAGAGACATGCCAGAATCCCTTCTTAAGATAATAGCAAAAGGAATCAAGATTTCCAAAACAGGCAATATTATCTCTGGAGCAAGATATCACAACCTGCGTTCTTTGATGGACTTCCCAAATGTGGGTAAGCCAGAACATTACTACGAGAAACTCAGAGCAATACCACATTCTGATGTGAATATACATGAGAGCATAATCAAAAAGATAAAAGAGAAAGATATAATGCTTCACTATCCATATCAGGACTTTGGAAATTTCATCAATTTTCTGAGTGAGGCTGCCATAGACCCTGATGTGGAAGAGGTTTGTATTACTATATACCGAGTGGCAAAAGAGTCGAAAGTTGTAAATGCGCTTCGTAGTGCCGTTAGCAATGGTAAGAAAGTTATAGTTCTATTGGAACTACAAGCCCGTTTTGACGAAGAAGCAAATATTCATTGGTCGGAAGTGTTGCAAGAAGCAGGTGCCATCGTAATAAATGGCATCCCAGGTCTTAAGGTACATTCCAAGCTCGCTTTGGTGAGGCGCAGGGAAGGCGGAGAGCTGATAAATTATGCCTACGTTGGGACAGGGAATTTTCATGAAGGGACCTCCAAAGTATACGCCGATGATGGACTTTTTACTTGCAATCCAATGATAAGCGACGACGTTGCCAATGCCTTTGAATTTTTCAAGCATAATTATCGACATTTCGAGTATAAGAATCTGATTGTCAGTCCTTTCAAGCTGCGTAAAGAATTGTCTAAGCGCTTGAAAAAAGAAGAGGAGATTGCAAAGAGTGGAGAAAAGGCATATTGTATATTTAAGATGAATAGTCTTATCGACCAAGAGATGATGGACAAGCTGATAGAGGCAGCAGAAGCAGGAGTGAAGATAGATCTAATTATCAGAGGCATATGCGGTATCTACCCATCTATCAGTAAGAAAGCAGAAAAGAATATCAATGTAATAAGCATTGTCGACAAATTCTTAGAGCATTCTCGCATATTCATATTTGGAAATAGAGGGGCAGAAGATGTATTCATTGCTTCTGCCGACTGGATGCCACGCAATTTAGACCGACGTATTGAAGTGGTTTGTCCAATTCTAGACCCATCTATAAAGAAGGAACTCCGAACGATGATTGATATTCAATTGAAAGATAACACTAAAGCCCGAATCATTGACAAAAAAATGAGCAATAGCTACCAACGACCGAATGTTGGCGCATCGGTGCGTGCTCAGAATGATTTTTACTCGTATTTAAGAAATAAACACCATAAAACCATGAAGCTTTATCATAACAATAAATGCTCAAAAAGTAGAGAATGTCTTTCTATATTAGAACAAAAGTACAGCGACATAGAGATTATAGACTATTTGAACACTACCACTGAGGACAGCTTGAAAATATTACTCAAAAAGTTGGGACTAGCCCCAGTAGAACTTGTGCGCACGAGCGAAACAATCTATAAAGAAAAGTATAAAGATAATGCCGAGAAAATGAGCGATAGCGAATGGATAGATGCTATGGTAGAAAATCCAAAGCTAATACAGCGCCCAATTGTTGAACTTAACGGCAAGGCTGTTGTTGCCCGCCCTATTGAAGAGCTTACAAAGCTGGGTATAAAAATATAAAAAGTTTTGTTTTGTGGGAGATGCATTGACAAATGGAAATCGCAACAATAGCAGTAATTGTATACACGAATGAAATAAAAAGGAGGATAGTACTTATACAAATAAAATGAAAAAAATATTATTTATTGCGCTGGTATGTGTCTGTAGTATATCTGTTTATGCGCAGTACGAAGAAGTGGAGGTAGATAAAATCGACCCTTACTATTTGATGAGTACTTATTATAATACCGATTTTCAGCCTTTTAAGAAGGGTAATTTTTATTCAGGTTTTGCTTTCTCTCTAGCAATAAAAGAACTAGAAAACACCGACAGGCTTCTTTACGAAGTTGGCGAAGGCGACCAAAACCAATACAACTTAATTTTTAGAGGGGGGTATTTTTTTAGTAATTATAACATGGTGGGTGTCGATGTTGTTTATGGTAGATCTCGCTTCGAAGGTGATATTCTACAAGGTGGCGAATCTATACTTAGACAAAGGATTAGTAGTTCAGGAACCGTTCGCCCTGTACTGACAACATATATCCCTCTGACTGCCAACAAACGGTTGAGTTTTTACAATAAAATGGGTATAGGGCTAAGCTTTGGCAATGCCCTTGAACGCAATACCAATTCGCAAGGCAATATTACCAAGGAATACGAAGATAATTTTGGCTTGTCAGTTGGTATTAGTCCTGGCATAACGTTCTTTGTAATTCAAAATTTTGCTTTCGAAGTAGAGTTGCAGAATTTACTTGGCTATCAGTACGAAATTACTAAAAGCACTTCCAATGGTGAAGAAGTCTCGCGTAGGAAGACGAATCAGGTGGCCTTCGATATAGATCTGCTTTCGATGAAACTAGGACTAGCTTATTATTTTAATCGACCTAAAAACAAGTGATTATGAAAAAGTTACTCATATGTATATTCATGATGTCCCTAATAGTTTCGTGTGTGAAAGAGGATTATTTTGGACTGTCAGACAACGCCCTTATTATTTCAATGCGAGTTTCTAACCAAGCTGATGTTGCCACCATAAACGCTGACAAACAGGAAGTAGTGTTGCAAATGTCGCCAGGAGTAGATATTTCGAATATTGAAATTCAAACATTGGAGCTAAGTTCTTTCGCAAAAGCCGATAAACATTCTGGCGATTTTATAAACTTAAATGATACCACTCAGATTGCCATCGTGTCGGAAAGTGGGAAGACTAAATATTGGAAGATTTATGCTAAGATAGCATCTGTAGAACAGCAATTGAAGAACTCTGATTTCAATGCCTGGCATAAAGCGCAAGGCGGTTATTATGAGCCTGGTAGTGGCGCTGAAGGCACAATCTGGTGCACGGGGAATGCAGGAACGAAGTTGCTAGGCATTTACCCCACAACACCACTAGAATATGTGGCTGATAATTATGCTGTGCACATGGAAACTCTTGATAATGGACGCCTGTCGGCACTTGTTGGAGCTCCAATTTCCGCAGGGTCAATTGTAACAGGGACATTCAATAACGACAAACTAGACCCTTCTAATCCCGAGGCTGCAATTGAATTTGGAACTTTCTTTAGTGGGCGCCCCAAGTCTTTTTCTGTCAAATATAGTTATGAGCCTGGTAAGAAAAACAAAGACAAGTACGGGAAGGTCTTGGAATACGGCGACCAATGCGATGTATATGCCTATCTGGAAGTGCGCGAGAACGAGACTACTAAAAGGCTTGCAACAGCGTGGTTTAGAAATGGCGATACACAAAGTCAGCTGACAGAGATAGACGTCGAATTTACATATGGAGAACTGGATGAAAGTTTTCCCAATTACATGAAACCTGATAATAATACATATGTTTCTGGAGACTCGGTAAACTATATTTTGCCAACACACATTGTTTTTGTAGGGTCGTCCAGCTACGATGGGGCTAGTTTTGCAGGAGCAGTAGGTAGTATTTTGATGTTGGATGATTTGCATATGAAATACTGAACTAGTATTATCCAAAATATGTGCTGGAACGACTCATTAGAGCCCGTCTATAAATTCCAATATCTACGTTATGCTCACTTTGCGAATTAGTCATTTACACAAGTAAACTCCCAATTCACAAACTCCCAGTATACAGAACGGCAAGCCTTGATCTTGAACTTTATAGTTCAGACTCTCGACTTTATGGACAGACACTCATTAGAACTAGCCCAACTTTCACTCTCTTAGATTCACTTTCCCAGTTAGTGTAGGGGCTGGGCGATTATTCGGGTGGCAGCTGTGACCTACAGATTTTTATTTTCTTAAATGGTGCATGTTTAAATTTTAAGATGGAGTATATTCGTTCTGCTTGTTTTGTTGATTTGCTGCACTGCCTCAGCTCTACTTTCTCGCCCAAGGCATTGATGGCTTCTGTAGTCACCAGCTTCTGTGTTGACATGCGTCTGACAATTTCTGTCCAATAGGCGTTGTCGCCTGATTGTTTGAGTTGAAAGCGTATTGTATTGTCAATCCAATAAAAAAGCAAGCCTAAGAACAAATGAGCATCGCTGCGTTCATCCGTCTGATGATAAATGGGGCGCAGATTCAAATCAGCCTTTAGCTGCCGATTCATCGAGGCCTCTGTCATGGCTTTTGAGGGAGAGGTAATCTCCAAATAATAATCCTCGTCGGGTGTAGTCTGCACTTCCCGCAAGGTGATTTCCTGCTTTCGGGCATCAAGTACCATAACTTTGCAGTATCTTTCAGCAAAAAGGTGTTCTTCTTGGGTAAGTCCATCCTGATTTTCTGGGAAAAGAAATTGGCTATGTCGATTTTGGAAGCGCAAACTCTATGCCTGTGCAATGCGCTTGATTTGGAGGGGCTTCAGTGAAGGCTCAAAACCAATATTCAAAACAAGGAGGGAATGCACACGTCCGCGCACATCGCGATAAGACTCTTTCAAACGATAGTAAGGAGCTTCTTGCGAAGTGGCAGGGTTGAAACGAAGTTGTACATTCACGTGCATGCCACAAAAATACAACAAGAAAAATGAATAAAAGTGTCCTACAATTTGGTTTGGCAGAACATCCTCCAAACGCTATCGCTTATTTTCAGTGGGTTATAGCTGGGATAGCATCGAAAAATAGCCGATTTTTTGTTGAAAATATTTTTATGAGTGAAAGTTGGGCTAGCTTTCATACAGAAGAGTAATTATAATTGACGAGATACATGCGACAATTAAAAACAAAATATAAACAGATGGAACCTTCATGCAGTAGGCTATAGGCTATAAGCATAACTACACACAGGAGGATAACTATAAACTGGCTAAAGCCTAAAGCTTACTGCAGAATTTTAAACAGACGAAAGTTTAGTGTTGGTATTCAAAATTATATGTATATATTTGCACAATTGTATTTTTTGAAATTTCAAGTGGTTACAATCTTTGGGATGTTGCTACTTGAATATGGTTTAATTTTTTAATAAAGGAATAAATGTATTTATCATCAGAGAAGAAAAAAGAAATCTTCGCAGAACATGGCAAATCAGCCACAGACACAGGTAGCACAGAAGGACAGATAGCTTTATTTAGCTTCAGAATTGCTCATCTGACAGAACATCTTAAGCAAAACAAGAAAGACTTTGGTACTCGCCGATCTCTTATCTCTCTTGTCGGCAAACGTCGTCGCTTGCTCGATTATCTTGCAAAAAATGATATCGAGCGTTATCGTGCCATCATAGCTAAACTGAATTTAAGAAGATAATACGCTGGAAAAGGTGCTGTACCATCAGAATATTTAAAGACGAAAAAATGAATGTAAAAACAAAGAGTATTGCTCTAAATGATGGTAGGACTATTACCATCGAAACTGGCAAATTGGCTAAACAAGCCGACGGGTCAGTAGTAGTAAAGATGGGAGGCACCATGCTTCTAGCAACTGTCGTTTCGGCATTAGAGGCAAACGATGGTGTCGATTTTATGCCACTAACCGTTGATTATAGGGAGAAATTTGCAGCCGCAGGTCGGGTGCCTGGTGGTTTCCTTAAACGAGAAGCAAGGCCTTCTGACGATGAAATACTAGTGGCACGACTCGTAGACAGAGCACTTAGACCTCTCTTTCCAAAAGATTATCATGCAGAAACGGTGGTGATGATTACCCTAATCTCTTACGATAAGGACGTTAAGGCTGATTCACTTGCAGGACTTGCAGCTTCTGCTGCAATTGCCGTGTCGGACGTGCCTTTCGAATGTCCAATCTCCGAAGTTAGAGTTGCAAGAATAAATGGAGAGTATGTAATTAATCCTTCTTCGGAATGCCTTACACAAGCCGACATTGATATTATGGTAGGAGCTTCTGCCGAGAACATAATGATGGTGGAGGGCGAAATGGACGAAGTGTCGGAGGAAGACATGCTGGAGGCAATAAGAATTGCCCACGAGGAAATAAAAAAACATTGTGTTGCTCAGGAAGAATTGATGAAGGAGCTTGGTGTTGCTAAACGCGAATACTGTCATGAAGAGCATGACGAAGAGCTTAGAACACTAATTCACGACGAAACTTACCAAAAAGTTTACGATGCTGCAGCCCAGTACAATGCCGATAAGAAGTTGCGTGGTCAGCTTTTCAAAGAAATAAAAGATTCTTTCGTAGAGAAATATAGTGAAGGCAAGGAGGATAGCGAGATCAATAATTTCTTGATTGCTCAGTATTATCATGATATTGAAAAAGAAGCTGTTAGGAGATTGGTGCTTGATACTAAAATCCGCTTAGACGGACGTAAGACCGACGAAATAAGACCTATTTGGGGAGAAGTAGATTATCTACCAGGAGCACATGGATCAGCTGTTTTCACACGTGGAGAAACACAATCGCTAACTACCGTCACTCTTGGAAACAGGCTTGACGAGAAGATGATTGATAGTGTTACTCAACAAGGATTGGAAAGATTTATGCTTCATTATAATTTTCCTCCCTTTAGTACTGGCGAAGCTAGGACTCCACGAGGACTTAGTAGACGCGAAATTGGTCACGGAAACTTGGCTTTCAGGGCATTAAAAAGAATGATTCCTGATGGATATCCTTACACTGTAAGAGTAGTTTCAGATATATTAGAATCCAATGGTTCGTCGTCGATGGCTACAGTTTGTGCTGGGACTATGTCGCTTATGGACACTGGTGTTTCTATTAAGCGCCCTGTGTCGGGTATTGCTATGGGGCTTATCTCCGAAAATAATTGCGAGAACTATGCTGTACTTTCAGATATTCTTGGCGATGAAGATCACCTTGGCGATATGGACTTTAAAGTGACGGGGACAGAAAACGGCATAACCGCCACCCAAATGGATATGAAGGTCGATGGCTTGTCGTACGATGTGTTGAAAGAAGCATTGATGCAGGCTAAGGAGGGAAGAGCTCATATCTTGGGAGAGATGATGAAAGTTATTGATACTCCAAATGTAGATTTCAGAGCGCATGTACCACGTGTGGAAGTGATTACTATTCCAAAGGATTTTATTGGTGCGGTGATTGGACCTGGGGGAAAGAATATTCAGAAACTACAGGAAGACACAGGCACAGTAATAACAATAGAAACTATTGACGACTGCGGCAGAGTAGAGATTTCGGGTGTTGGTTCGGAGCCCATAGAAAATGCAAAAGAGAGAATCCGATTAATGACTACTGTCCCTGAAGTTGGTGAAACCTACGACGGTAAAGTTGTATCTATTGTAGACTTCGGTGCATTTGTAGAGATACTGCCAGGCAAAGATGCCCTTCTTCATGTTTCGGAGATTGCATGGGAGCGTGTGGCAAATGTTACAGACGTGCTTAAAGAAGGCGATGCTGTGAAAGTTAAAATCATAGCAATAGATGAAAAGTCAGGGAAAATGAAACTCTCTAGAAGAGCATTGCTTGATAAGCCAGAAGGATATGTTGAACCGCCAGTAAGAGAAAGACCTCCACGTAGCAACGATGGTAGAGATAGAGGTCGGAATGACCGTGGCGACAGAAACCGTGGCGACAGAAATCGCGATAGGCGATAATATAGAACATAAGGTATAATAAAAAGGCGATAACATTATTTGTTATCGCCTTTTTTACTATTTTTGATAGCCAAACTCTATCGCATACTCATTCTTAACTTGATTCTAGATAAAACGGTTTTGGTGTAGAGGGGGAAATTGTTTTCCATCATCCATTGATAATAACCAGGTTGTTCGCTAAGTACTTTCTCGACACTGATGCCTTTATTTTTACCAAAATTAAAAACCTCTTCGCCCTTGTCGTTATATACAATACGACCAGCATAATCAGCAAATTTATCGACGGTCGAGAATTCGCTCAACTCTTTGACATCATTAACTATAGGAATAAACTTCTTCCCATTTTCTTCTATTTCTTTACCTTTGTATAGGTCTAGTTGACTTTTTAAAACCTCGTAAGTAGCTTTTGTATCTGCCATTGCACTATGGGCATCAGTCAAATCTTTATCGCAATAATACTTATAGGCCGCTACTAATGTTCGGCGTTCCATTTTGTGGAAGATTGTTTGAACATCAATAAACTTACGTTTTTTTAGATCAATGTCTACTTCGGCTCTCATAAACTCTTCGGCAAGCAAAGGTATATCGAAACGATTTGAGTTAAACCCTGCTAAATCGCAACCTTTAATGAAGTTTGCAAGGGTCTTTGCAAGCTGTTTGAATGTTGGTTTGTCTGCAACATCGTCGTTTGTTATTCCATGTACAGATATTGCTTCTGCTGAAATAGTTTTTTCAGGATTCACACGTTCCAAAATTTCCTCTTCGATACTGTTTGTATTTATTTTCAATAGTGCTATTTCAACTATTCGATCTTTAGAGATATCCAGTCCGGTTGTTTCTAAATCAAGGAAAACTAATGGATTCTTTAGGTCTAATTCCATACTTTTGATTTATACTGTTATTTTCAAAGGCATTAATAACATCAATGTTTCTTCGCCTTCTTCTTCTTCAAGAGGTTGTATGAGCGAGCCTGCGCTAATGCTCGAATTCTTAATTTGCACACTTTCTCCACTAAGTGATGATAAGAGCTCTACCAAAAAATCTGCCCTGAAACATAGGCGTAGACTAGTCATGCCATCAGTCGAGGAAAATTCGCAACTGACAGTCTCTTGTCCTGATGTCTGAAACTCAATGTCTTGCCCCATGATCACCATCTCTGTCTCCGTAATATCGAGCACTACAAGACCGTTTCCTTTATCTGTAAATAAACTTACACGTCTCAGAGCATTGACCATCTCCAGTCGGTCAATAATAATGGTGTTCAAAATAGTATTGGGCAATACAGATCTGTAATTTGGATAATTACCTTCAACTCGCAGAGATATTATTTGAGTGTTTTCTAGTGTGATTTTAATGAATTTTTTATCAAATTCTATTATAACGTCATCTTCTTGTTTAGATAAAAGAGATTTGAGAATAGCACCTCCTTTTTTTTGCATTATAAATGATGCCTCTTCGTCTATATTAAAATTTTTATTGGAATATCTTACCAGACTACTACTGTCTGTGGCTACAAAATTAATCTCGTCTTCTTTTAATTCGAAGAAAATGCCATTGAGCATTGGACGCAACTCGTCGTTGGCTGTTGCGGGGAGGGCGGTAGCAATTCCACAGAGCAAAATTTCAGGGTTTACCTTGAATGTGATTTTACTTTCATTATCTAGCTCTGGTATTGCGGGAAAATCATCACCATCAAATACTGGTGTAGAATATTTTCCTGTTGTAGATATGATGTCAATAAAATGACTAGTCCCATTTGTCTCATTTTCATCTGTTTTGTCAGATTTTATTATCTCGATAGGTTGGTCAGGAATTTCTTTTAAGATGTCGCCAAGAAGTTTGTAGCCCACAGCAATTGTTCCTGTCGACATAACCTCGTCTGGTTTTATCTCTGTGATGATTGTCGTTTCTATATCCGAAGCAACTATTTTAATACAGTCTTTGGAGACTTCTAGTAAACAGTTGTTTAGGATTGGGACGGGGCTCTTCGATGCTATGACTCTGCTTGTTGCGCTTATCCCCTTAAAGAGTTCTGCACTTGAAACGATAAAATTCATGTCTTTTTACTTTATTTATGTTTATACCCAGTTTTATACGCTATATAAAATATTATTACTAAGTGCAAATATAGTAAAAGTTAGCGTTCTGACGATTTCTTTTATCCTGAATTCTGCATTGGAACACAGTATCGAGGGCTAAATGCATGTTTTGTATTTATTGACTTATGGCAGCCTCGACAGCTTTGCTTATGCTAGAGGCTAGCTCTGTTAATGTTGGATTTAGCATGTAGCAAGGAGAAGAAATTAGTTTGTTCTTGCTGTCAACGATAATCTCGTCGACTTCGCATTCTATGTGTTTTGCGCCAAAGCTCTCAATTGCTTCAGCAGTGCCTTTGTCCTTGCCTATTGTGAGGTCGCCTTTGCCTATGGATGCAGCTACTATTATAGGAGCAATGCAGAGTGCAATGATCGGTTTCCCTTTGTTATGTGTGTGTTGTATTATAGATTTCACTTCGGAGAGGACTTTGCAGTCAAGCCCATCAAATGCGAATGTGCAGAGGTTCTTTGCCACGCCAAAGCCTCCTGGTATCGCGAGTATGTCGTAATCGTCTGTATTCAAGTCTGATATAGGCTTGATGAGACCACGAGCAATTCGGGCAGATTCTTCCAACACATTTCTACACGGAGTTACTTGGCAGATTTCTCCGCTTATATGATTTACTACTTGAGTTTGATTTATATTGGGTGCGTATATGTTGTAGCTACAGCCTTGTTGTGATATCGCCAACATTGTTAGCACCGATTCGTGTATCTCAGAACCATCGAGAACCCCACTTCCCGATAAGATAATAGCAAATTTTTTCATAGATGTGTTTTATTTATTTCTGATATAGAGTGTACATTCTTCATTGCCCTAACTCTGTTGAACTGCTTATAAAACCTAACAAGGTTTTGAGTATGCAAGTCCAAGCAAATTTTAAAGCTATTGTCATTGTACGATACTTTTGCTTTTTGGATGTGCGTGTCTTTTATTCCAGCAAAGATGTTGGTTATTTCGTTTGCGCTTCTTATGTCTCCAAATCCTTTTATTGTCAATTGGTTGAAGAAGTTTATGTTTATGGCCTTGTCATCCCAATATAATGAAATGAAATTTTTGTCGCCTTTTTTGTCCTTTATCTGTTCGCAGTTTGTGGCATGTAATATTAATTTATTATTTTCAGAAAATTCGCCATACACTAGTCCCCCTTGGTGAGGCGTGCAACACTCCGTAATTTCCAGATGAGAGGATTCTAGTTTGGCATTTATCTTTTTTAGGTTTAGTAATTCTTTGCCACTGGGAGATGAGTTGCTACTGAAATTCAATCCTAGGATTGGTTTTGTCTTGAATTCTGGTTTAAAATTTTCTATAATCTCTTTTATTTTGCTTATTTCTATGTCGCCGTTGCCGATTTTCTCATACCAAGCCGTTTTGCTGTAAGCTACGTTCATATGTTTGTTTAGTACTCTTATGGCTATAGTGTTGAAACTTATGTTATTATCGTCAAATATCTTTATTAGAGAGCTACGGCCTTCTTCTTTTAACTTGTCATTCATGTTTAGAGCAGAGCGAATAGCTTTTTTTGCTTTTGTAGTCTTCACTACCTTCAGCCAATTGACCTGTGGGACTTGCTTTTTTGAGGTGAGAATTTCTATACTGTCTCCATTTTCTAGTATCGATTTGGGTTCTACTAACATATTGTTCACCTTTGCGCCAATGCACGTGTCGCCAAGATTTGTATTGAGCATATAGGCAAAATCTAGCACCGAAGAGTCGGCGGGCATTTGCTTTAGATCTCCTTTTGGAGTAAAAAGAAATATCTCATTCTGATGTCGTTTAAATTTGAATTGGTCGTCAGATAAATCCTTGTTTGTTGCTAGGCTCTCTCGCAGCTTTTCTATGTTTGTATCTAGCTCTCCTTCAACGTCTTTTATTCCTTTGTATTTGAAGTGTGCGGCAAATCCTTTTTCGGCGATTTCGTGCATTTTTTCAGAACGAATCTGCACCTCTATGTATATATTTTCTTTGTATTGTATGGTGGTGTGTAGCGCTTTGTATCCTGTGTTTTTAACTTCAGTAACCCAGTCGCGAACTCGACCTTCTAGGTGAGGATATTGAGAGTGTATTTCGGAAAGTATTTCAAAACATTCTGCATTTTCACTATTATTATCTTTAGGCTTGAAAACTATTCTTACTGCCAATACATCATATATTTCATCAAAACTGATGTGTTTGTTGTCCATCTTTCTTTTTATAGAGTAAATGGATTTTACACGTTTCGATATTGTAGAGTCATGCCCCGTTCGGTTAAGAGTCCTTTGAAGTTCCGATGAGAATAGGTCTAAATCAGTTTCATACTCTTTCTTACCTTTGCTGATTAGTTGTTCTATTTGTCTGTATGTGCTGGGGTCATGGACATGTAGGCATATGTCCTCCATTTCTGTTCTAATGCTGTGAATCCCTAATCTATGAGCGATGGGGACATAAACCTTTTCTGCCTCAGCAACAATTTTGTATTTTCTATTGTCGTGATAACTATCTATGTTTCTTAGCTGAGCAAGTTTGTCGGCAAGTTTGATGTAGATGATCCGGATATCATCCGACAGATAAATAAGAATTTTACGGAAGAGATCTGCCTGTATACTAGGATTGTCTATAATAGCCTCGCTAGATAATTTTAGGACGTCCTTCATTAGGTTGCTTATCTCCTTGCCAAATTTAAACTCGACATCCTCTATTTTGCATCCTGCTTTGGTCACATCGTGGAGTAGAGCTACTATTATGGAGGTGGTTCGTAGTCCTAGTTTCTCGGCAGCAATTTGTGCCACCTCTAGAGGGTGAGATATTCTTGGACGTCCGTTGTAGTATATCATCCCACTAAGCTTTTGCTTTGCAAAATAGTAAGCCTCTGCAATTCGGTCAATCTCGTTGTCATTCAGATTGAAAGAGCATGATGTGATTAGCTTTTCAAAGTCAGCGTCTATTTTAGGATTGGTCTTTTTTGCAGAATTAGATGACATTGCTAGGCTTTGTTTTTGTAAGTTGCTTTGGTAATAACCGTAGAAGTAACATCTTATTGTGTTTTTGCTTCGCTTTTATTTAGAGTTTGTCTATAAAGTCCAATATCTGCGTTATGCTCACTTTGCGAATTAGTTATTTATGTAAGTAAACTCCTAATTCACATAGCTTTGCAAGCCTTAATCTTAAACTTTCTAGTTCAGGCCCCCGACGTTATGGATAGACACTATTTATAGTCCAGGCTCTATTTATATGCTGAAGAATTTCATTAGTTTGTCCTGGTTCAAACCATGTTATATTAGAATTCTTTTTATGCCAAGTTAGTTGTTTTTTCGCATATCGGCGTGTATTTCTTTTTATGTGTTCGATACTAGTTTCTAAGTCTGTATTCTTTTCCATGTATTCAAATATCTCCTTGTATCCGACTGTTTTCAGGGGGGGCAGGTCTTTGAATTTTTCTAATGATTTAACCTCTTCAAGCAAGCCTGTTTCAATCATCTTGTCAACACGATTGTTTATTCCTTTGTAAAGGGTATCACGATTGATGTTTAGACCGATGTATGAGATATCAAACTCTCTTTTTTTTATCGAATTTGTTCTTAGCGATGAGAATTTTTGCCCTGTCATTTCAATTATTTCCAGAGCATGGATTATCCGTTGATGATTTTTTTTGTCTATCTCTGCATAATGTTCGGGGTCCAATATTTTGAGAGATGTTCTTATGGAATTAAGACCTTCTTTTTCAAATATTGATTTCCACTTTATTCTTATTTCTGGATCTATTGTCGGGAGCTCGTCAATACCCTTGCAAACGGCGTCTGTATATAGCATTGAGCCTCCTGCCATAATCATTGTGTTGCATGTTTTAAACTTTCTTTGTAATAAAGATAGCACCTCAAACTCAAACTGGCTGGCATTGTAGTAGTCCCTTACGCTCAAGTTGTCTATAAAGTGATGTTTTATTTCTGCTAGTTCCTCTTCGCTGGGTTTTGCTGTCCCTATTTTCATTTCCTTATACATCTGTCTAGAGTCAGAGGAGATAATTTCGCACTCAAAGACCTTGGCAAGTTCTAGGGATAGCTTTGTTTTTCCAACCCCTGTCGGACCTACAATTACAATTAGCTTGGGCATTACTGGCTAATAATCATCGTCATCGCCGTCGAACATGTCGTCCTCCATATCCTCCATGTCTTCACCTAAATCCTCCACATTGTCAAAATCGTCTAATGAAGAAGACCTAGAGAAGTTGCTGTTTTCGTTATATGGTAGAACCTGTAGCGGTGGAGTCCCTACTAGTTCAACCTGAGGAATATCCAAGCTGTTGTTTTCGTCGATCTTTGTTAGCTCCATGGTTAGATATCTATTATTAATCATGTCAAACACATACATTGTTAATATACCTTTTAGGGAATATACATAGTCTAAGTCAGTGCCGATAGGCAGGCTTGTGTCGCCTTCTGTATAAACCATAGGAGATATCTCTACTTCAAGGTTGCCATGTTCATCGGGAACCTGGAAGGTAAACAGTTGGTCTGTTTTATAGCCCAATGATTGTTGGATGCTTTTGTTAAGGGTGTCGAACGACGCAGTGGCATCAATTTTTATGTTTAGCTTGAAGTCGTCATCGTCGTCATCGGCTGTAAATAAAAAAGTAAATATCATTTTGTTTTATTTAAAATAGATCATCAAATTCTCCGTTTTTTTCGTCAAGTGGATCTGCATGGTAATTTTCATCGTCATCACTATTGTCACAAGTATAGGCAGATTCATTGTATCCAGCAGGAATCTTAAAAGCGTCAGATTTGGAGTAGGCAGTTATTGTAGAGTCTCCTAGAACCTTGTGCATGTATGTTCCCCAGATAGGTAGTGCCATCTCGGCGCCTTGCCCCATGGAGATGTCTGGAAATCGGATGCTTCTAAGTTCAGCTCCTGTCCATACACCAGTTACAAGCTTTGGGGTGTAGGCCATGAACCACCCGTCGGCGTGTTTCTGTGTTGTGCCAGTCTTTGCTCCTATTTCTTCAGTATGATTTCCATAAGGTCTGTTGTATGTTAGTCTTCTTGCGGTTCCTTGTCTTACTACATTTCGCATCATTTTTACCATTGTATAAGCAGTATTGGAATCTGTTACTTCGTGAGGTGTTGCCCGGAATGTAGCGAGTGTTTTTCCATTCTTGTCCTCTATGTGAGAAACAACAATAGGAGTTAGAGCAACGCCTCCGTTAGGGAACATCGTGTATGCACCTGTAAGCTCCATTAACGTAACATCACTAGTGCCTAAAAACATTGACGGGACAGGGTCTATATAGGACCGTATACCTGCTCTTTGCATTGTTTCTTTCATTGCTTCTGGCGAGAATTGTTTCATTATCCATGCTGTTATCTGGTTTACGGAATTCTCAAGCCCCCATTGCAGGCTTACCATCTCGCCCTGTCTTCCGCCTCCAGAGTTCTTGCATACCCATGTCCTACCATTTGGGAGGATGAATTCATGAGGTATATTTGGAACTTTTTTGCAAGGTTTAATTCCATTTTGTATGGCCAAGGTATATAAGAATGGCTTTACTGTCGAACCAGGCTGTCTTTTGCCAAGCGAAACCATGTCGTACATAAAAGAGCTTATGTCAGGACCTCCAACATACGATTTTATGTGTCCTGAAGGTATGTCTATAGATAATAAAGAGCTCCTGAAATAGCTGAGATAGTGTTTGATGGAGTCTAGTGAGGACATGATTGTGTCAACATTTCCTTGCCAAGTGAAAATCTGCATCGGATGAGGTTGGTTAAATGCAACTTGTATTTCTTCTTTGTCCTTTTTCTTTTTGCGCAACACTCTATATTTCTCGGTTTTTTTTATCTCTGTCCAGAACAAGTCTTCTGCCATTTTGTCAGATACATCATTTCCAAAAGGAGGGTTTCTAAATCTCTCTCGGCGTTTGAAAAAAGCAGGTTGTATCACCTCTGACAGGTGGTTTTTAACAGCATCTTCGGCATATCTCTGCATTCGTGAGTCTACGGTAGTGTGTATCTTTAATCCGTCTTTGTAGATGCTGTATGACTCACCATTAGGCTTTTTATTTTTCTCGCACCAGCCAAAAAGCGGATTGTTTTCCCACTCATACATATCTTTTTCGTATAGTTCATGTTGCCACGATGCATAGTCATCTAAATCAGGCTTTTTTGCAGTCATATATTTGCGTATATACTCGCGAGCGTATGATGCGATACCGACTTTAAAATCCTCTCTTTTAAAACTTAAGTTCAAAGGAAGTTGTTTTAAAGAGTCGCAGGTTTCTTCGTCTATATAATCGTATTTTTTCATTTGGTTAAGCACAACGTTTCTACGATTTAATGTTCTTTCAGGAAATCTAACTGGGTTGTATAGGGATGAGTTTTGTGCCATTCCAACAAACATTGCAGATTGCTCGATTCGCAGTGAATCTGGAGTCATGTCATAATAAATACGAGATGCCGATTTTATACCAACAGCAAGATTTAGGAAGTCGTACTTGTTTAAGTATAAGGCTATGATTTCGTTTTTTGTATAACTGCGTTCTAGCTTTATAGCTATTACCCACTCTTTAAATTTTCGCATTATTAATTCGGGAATAGAAGCATTTACTTGCCGGGGGAAAAGCATTTTTGCCAATTGCTGAGAAAGTGTACTTCCTCCTCCTAAGGAGCTGTTTCCAGTCAGAACTCCTTTTACCACACGGAACAAACTTCTCATGTCGATTCCTGCATGCTCCCTAAATCGGGCGTCCTCGGTTGCAATCAGGGCCTCGACAAGACTCTCGGGCAAGTCCTTATATGCCAAAACACTTCTATTCTCACTGTCGATGAAATACTTGCCCAACACATTTCCGTCTTCGGAAATAACCTCGCTTGCTATCACGCTTTCAGGGTTCTCAAGCTCCTCAAAAGTGGGTATAAAGCCTAGGGCGCCAATCGAAATGAGTATAAAAAATAAACCTATTGATAGTAAAATAGAGAAATATATAGTCCATGACTTTATTATATATCTACGGTATTCTTTGCTCAATTTGTTCTTTATTTTCTTCTTCATGCTAGTCTAATTTGTGCTTTTACAGATAAAACAGTGATGCAAAAATAAGTATTACTATTCACTTATTGAACATTTGAATATTTTTATTAGAATCTGCTAAGTAACTTGGAAACTTATAGTGAAGTATTGCAAAAAAACAATTTGACGGCAGGCGTAGTTACCTTCTTTATTATCAGTTTTATATGAATAGTTTGGGGTTTGAATGTTGATTAAATAGGATAAGCTAGTTTGCGAGGTTTTGTACATTTTTGTTCCTTTGTGCTAATATTAATCATTGTATCTTGTTTATGCCTAGTAATTTGGTTATAGTAGAGTCGCCTGCTAAGGCTAAGACCATAGAAACTTTCTTGGGGAAGGATTTTGAGGTTGTGTCTAGTTATGGTCATATAAGGGATCTTGAAAAGAAAGATTTCGGTGTTGACTTAAAAAATAATTATAATCCTCGATATGTTGTTTCCGAGGATAAGAAAAATGTGGTGAGGGAGCTAAAGAAGAAAGTGAAAACAGCAGACATTGTGTGGCTGGCTTCCGATGAAGACCGCGAGGGAGAGGCAATTGCATGGCATTTAGCAGAGGCTTTAGACGTAGATAAATCCAAGGCAAAAAGAATAGTATTTCACGAAATTACAAAGACTGCTATACACAAAGCAATAGAAAATCCTAGAGATATTGATAAAAATCTTGTTGATGCACAGCAGGCTAGAAGGGTACTAGACCGGATGGTGGGTTTCGAAGTGTCGCCAGTCCTTTGGAGAAAAGTGCAACCTTCGTTGTCGGCAGGTCGTGTACAATCAGTTGCTGTTCGTCTGATTGTTGAGCGAGAAAGAGAGATAATGGACTTCGACTCGACATCTGCATATAGGGTATTTGCCAGTTTCTTATTAAATGATTCCAAAAAAACTCTTGATGCAGTACTTAATATTCGTTTCAAAACTGTAAGCGATGCAGAAGCTTTTTTGGAGAAATGTAAAAAAGCAAAATTCTCTGTCGAGAGTGTAGAGAAAAAGCCTTTGAGACGCTCTCCAGCAGCACCATTCACAACGTCAACATTGCAACAGGAGGCTAGTCGAAAGTTAGGATTCTCCGTTTCTCAAACTATGAGTATTGCCCAAAAACTTTACGAGGCTGGAAAAATTACATACATGAGGACGGATTCTGTAAACCTGTCCGACTTAGCATTGGATGCTGCAAAAAAATATATCTTGGAAAAGTACGGAGAGAGGTATCTGAAAATCCGAAAATATACAACCAAGACTAAAGGAGCACAGGAAGCGCACGAAGCAATTCGTCCAACATATATGGACAAGAAAACTTGTGGGGGGACAGCTCAGGAAAAAAAACTATACGAGCTAATTTGGAAAAGAACTATCGCATCTCAGATTAGCGATGCGGAGCTAGAAAAAACAACAATAAGCGTAAAGCTAGACAACGAAAAGAATAAATTTATTGCATCTGGTGAAGTTGTAAAATTCGACGGTTTCTTAAATGTATATATCGAATCTTCAGATGATGACAATGAAACAGAAGAAACCGATGGACTTCTACCCCCATTAAAAAAAGGTGAAACTCTGGAGCTGAACAATGCCGAAGCTGTAGAAAAATATTCCCAAAAACCACCCCGGTATACCGAAGCCAGCTTGGTAAAAAAACTAGAAGAGCAAGGGATAGGTAGGCCGTCAACCTACGCTCCAACAATAAGCACCATCCAAAATCGCAGCTATGTAACAAAAGAAGATCGCGAACCTTCCGTGAGAGAAGTCAATGTTCTTAAGCTGGATATGAACAAAAAGGAAATAAAAAAGTCGAAGAAGAAAGAAAACTATGGAGCGGAAAAGGCAAAGCTATTTCCAACCGACATAGGAATGGTGGTAAACGACTTCCTTGTAGAACATTTTAGTAGAATTATGGAGTATAGTTTCACGGCAATGGTTGAGAAGCATCTTGACGAGGTTGCAGAGGGAACAAAGCAGTGGCAGAAAATGATAGACGCATTCTATAAACCCTTTCATAAAAGCGTAGAAGAAGCCTTAGAAAATTCTGGGCGTGCTACAGGCGAACGAATATTGGGAGAAGACCCGAATACAGGTAAGTCTGTATCTGTGAAAATTGGTCGCTATGGAGCATATGCACAGCTAGGCGAAGGGGGCGAAGAAGTGGAAGAAAAACCAATCTTCGCCAAATTGCGAAATGGACAACATATAGAAACCATAACCCTGACGGAAGCATTAGACCTATTTAAACTACCTAGAAATCTAGGAGATTATGAAGAGAAGCTTGTAACCGTAGGGCTGGGAAGATTTGGACCTTTCGTAAGGCACGATAATAAGTTCGTGTCCTTAGAAAAGGATGTTGACGACCCATTGACAATAACTCTTGATAGAGCGGTGGAATTAATTGAAAAAAAGAGAGAAAAAGATAGAAAAGCATTAATAAAGACCTTTCAAGACGGCGATGATGAAATTAGAATCCTCGAAGGACGATGGGGGCCATATATCTCATTTAATAAAAATAATTATAAAATTCCCAAAACGCAAGACCCTAGCGAGTTGACCCTGGAAATGTGTAAAGAAATAATTAAAGAAGCACCAAAAAAGAAAGCCTCAGTAAAAAAGAAGTCAACAACAAAGAAAAAATAGTATATAGTAAATGGAATTAAGTCTTTATTTTGATAAAACCTCGGTCTTGGAAGAAATTGAACACTCTCAAGAACATACTTTTGCAAGCAATGTAGTGTTTGCAGAAGAAGACAATGTACTTGTAGGTGTAGATATCGTCATTATGGGTGTTTGCGAAGATCGAAATTCTATAACTAAAGGAAGTGCTGGTAGTCCTGACCATATAAGAAAAGAACTGTATAAGCTTACAAGTATAAACGGATTCCATATCGCAGACCTTGGGAATTTGAAAATTGGTAAAACAATCGAGGATACATATGTGGCATTGAGCGAAGTGCTTAGTAGTCTAGACTTCTTGGGAGCTACTTCAATAATACTAGGTGGAAGTCAGGACTTAATACTAGCAGTGCTTGATGGTTTAAACAAAAGTAGGAAAAAAGAACAAATTAAATTTGTTAATATTGATAGCACATTAGATATAAAAGATAAAAAGGTAAAATCGATAAATGCTCATAACTTTTTGGGAAGAGCATATAGAGAGAAAACGATAGATATAGCAAATCTTGCCTATCAAAAACATCTTTGCCTATCGAAAGATAAATATGCCAAAAACATTATCGAAAACATCAGCCTAGGGGAGCTTCGAGATGATTTTATGCTAGACGCCGAACCAGTGCTTAGAGAAGCTGATGTAGTAGGTGTTGATGTTGGAGTACTCAAAGCATCGGAGTTTCCTGCCCTTGAAAAACCCAATGCAAATGGACTTAATAGCGAGGAACTATGCAAACTGATGGTGTTCTCGGGCGTATCCCCGAAGGTTTCGTGTGTTGGATTTTTTAACTATTTGCCTGAGCATGATAATCGTAATATCAGTTCATTCCTGTTGGCGCAGGCCGTTTGGTACTTTTGCGACTCTTTTATGTACCGAGTAGACGAACATCCTAGCAATACCGAAGATTTGTTTAAGAAATATATTGTGTCCATCGAAGATACGGGCATTGTCTCAACGTTTTATCAAAGTGAAGTGACAGGCAGATTTTGGGTTGATGTAGCAACGGATGTAAATAATACCTGGCATAATGAAGAACACAAGTTTGTACCATGCACAGATTTCGATTTTGAAGAAGCTAATAAAGGAAAAGTATCGCCAAGGCTTTTTTATAATCTGACTAAGGATTCCGAGCAAACATAAAACGAGCCAGAGGTGCAAGCTCTAACGCAAGATAATGATTATGATGGCGAGAGACATGTGACAATTAAAAACAAAATATAAGTACATGAAAATATATTTTTCATAGATTGTAAAATAAAATAAAAAAATACACGTTCCTCAAGAAGATGCTGAAAAGTTGTCTATATATATGTTATTGGATGAAAACAAGTCCAGTCAGAAGATTAATAGTCTCAGGTATTTTGTTTTGCCTAGGGAGTGGTTTGTTATTCGCACAGACCGATCCCCTAGTAACGCAGTATATGTTCAATAAATATGCTATTAACTCGGCGTTTGCAGGGAGTAGCAAAGATTTGAACATCGTGTCAAACAATAGATTTCAGTGGACGGGATTGGATGGAGCTCCAAAAACGTATCAGCTAAATGCTGAAACGGTGCTGAATGCATTTAATACAGACTGGGGAGTAGGATTAAAAGTTATTAATGATGAAATAGGTTTTTTTAATAATATTACATACGGTTTTGGTATTTCAAAGCCCATTAAAGCTAGGTTTGGGAATGTGCGCATTGGTTTAGGAATGAACTTTATAAACTCTAAGTTAAATGGAGATTGGCAGATTCCTGAAGGAGATAATTTTGCTGGGAGTTCGTCCGACCCCCTGATACCACAGGGAGAGCAAACTCAAATAACTCCAGATTTTGACCTTGGTGTTTATGTCGAAAATTCAAAATACTATGCAGGGCTTTCTGTCAATCATTTGTTCGCTCCAGAAGTGAAATATAAAGGTTATGAAAGTAGCTATTTCTTAGCTAGGCACATATATCTCATGGGGGGAATGAATTTTGAAACAAACAATCCCCTTATTCTGATAAAACCAGCTATCTTTGTAAAAACAGATATGGCAGATGTTCAGTTAGATTTGAACACAATAGTAGAATATGATCAACAATTTTGGGGCGGACTTACATATAGGACAGGAAGCTCAGTCTCGCTACTAGTGGGGGTCGAGTTGTTCTCGGGCTTGAAAGTGGGGTATTCTTATGATATTGATTTAGGTAGGTTTATGAGCTTTGGAGGCTCGCATGAGGTGTATCTGTCTTATGCGATGAGGCTTATTAAGCAAGGTAAAAAGAATTATAAAAGTGTTAGGCATTTATGAAAAGTATGAAAAATAATATATGTGTCGTATTTATGCTCATAGCATCCTCGGCAATCCTATTTGTTGGATGCTCAAAGTTAGGTCTAGGAGGAGGAAATAATAACGGCGAACTAGTTGGATATAGAAAAGGAGGTAAATATTCCGAGATTAAACCACTAGGAATGCAGATGGTTAACAGAGGGAGTTTTAGAATAGGAACAAACGACCAAGACCCAAATGCCCGATTCGTCCCTAACAAAACAGTGACAGTAGATGCCTTCTGGATTGACGAAACAGAAATAACAAATAATGAGTATAGACAATTTGTTGAATGGGTCAAAGAAAAAATGGCTAGACAGACATTAGGGAAACAATACCCCGAATTTCTAATCACAGAAGACGATGATGGAAATCCAATAGACCCACCATTAATCAACTGGGATGAAGAACTAGATATGAACGACCCAGAGATATTCAACTCCCTCGAAGAAATGCATTATCCCGAGCAAGACAGAATTGGAGGGGTCGCAGAAATCGACCCTCGGGGTCTTGTGTATACATATTATTGGTTTGACTATAGACAAGCCGCAAAAGTATCTAGAACTTACGACCCTGAAACGAAAACTTACAAAGGCTCTATAGTAAATCAAGAAGGAGAACTTGTCCCAGTTGAAGGTAGACGCTCTTTTATTTTCGAACAAGCAGTGGCAGTATACCCCGACACCCTATGTTGGATTCGAGATTACGATTATTCATACAACGAGCCTTGGGTTATGATGTATTTTTCGCACCCCGGATTTGACGATTATCCTGTTGTTGGAGTTTCATGGAAGCAGGCAAAAGCCTTCTGTAAGTGGAGAACGGAATTGATGAACCAGCATATGATGGACATGAGAAAGGCAGCAGTACAAGAATATAGACTCCCCTCAGAAGCAGAATGGGAATATGCAGCAAGAGGCGGATTGAACCTCTCTAAATATCCGTGGGGAGGATATTATGCAAGAAACAAAAAAGGAGAACTGCTCGCAAATTTCAAGCCCTTAAGAGGAGACTACACAGCAGATAATGCCATGATGACAATTGAAGTCGCCTCTTATGACAAAAATGATTTCGGACTATACGACATGGCTGGAAACGTGGCGGAATGGACAGAAAGCGCTTATGATGAGGCAGCTTATAACTATATTAATGACCTAAATCCAACTTTCTATTATGATGCCAAACCAGACGATCCTCCTGCAATGAAACGTAAAGTTATTAGAGGAGGCTCGTGGAAAGACGACGCAAACTACATACAAGTATCCACTAGGGACTATGAATATCAGGACACAACAAGGTCGTTCGTCGGGTTTAGGTGTGTGAAATCGTCGCTGGGAGGAGAATTTAAAGATGATAAAAGAAAATAATAAATTATAATCAATATGGAAATGGCAAAAAAAAGTGGTTTTTTTCACTCTAAAGCGTGGCAAAATATTAGTGGTGTCATATATGGAGTAGGAGCAGCGTTTGTAATTATAGGCGCATTGTTTAAGTTGCAACACTTGGAGGGAGCTGGGACAATGCTTGCAATCGGACTTATTACAGAAGCGGTAATATTCATATTGAGTATATTCGAGCCACACATAGAACAACCCGACTGGACCAGGGTGTTTCCCATGTTATCGGGCGAGTACGACGAATCGGGCAACAATGCAGTGAACTTCTCACTCTCGGGAGCTGTTGCAACACCTCCTACAGCTACAGCAGCTGCTGGAAGTGTACACTCGGTATTTGATGAGGCAGGAATCACTTCGGAGTCTCTAGAAAAATTAAGAGTGAGTTTTGAACGATTACACTCAATCTCTAACTCATTGGGAGATATATCTCAGGCCACTGTTGCTACTGATATGTACGTAAATAAGCTCAACTCAGCATCAGATACAATGGATGTATTCTCTCAAATAAATAAAAAAGCAGTACAAAGTATAGACTCAGCTATGGGTAAACTTGTTAGTTCGTATGACAATACAACCCTTGAAATAACAAGCTCTGGGAAAGCCTTTACAACTCAACTAAATGATGCCAATAACCGACTAAATACAACTTACGTTGGAATGATAGACGAACTGAATAAAGAAATCAATACAGTGTCGTCAAATACAGGGAAGTATAACAAAGGAATGGCTACATTGGCGGACAATATTGGAGAGTTGAACGCATCTATTGGAACACAGTTGAAATCGACTGTCGAACAGCTTAGCATGGCTTCGAACTTCTCTGAGCAACTAGCCGAAATGAATGAGATGATTGCCTCTTCCATAGACGAAGTACGAAAGTACAAGGAACAAAGTGCAAAACTTAATCAAAATATGGAGGAACTAAACAAGTTCTATGGCAAGATGCTTAGCGCCATTAAAGCCTAATGAAAACACAATAAATTAATAGAGATTAGGTATGGGAGCAAAAAATTGTCCGGAAACGCCGAGACAGAAAATGATCAGTATGATGTACATTGTTCTTACAGCAATGCTTGCACTGAACGTATCTGCCGAGGTCTTGGACGCATTTAGGGTGGTAAATAGAAACCTTGCCGAAACCTTAGTAAATGTAGCAAGGAAGAATGAAACCATAATAAGCCAGTTTAATCAGGCTCTAGGGCAGGATCCAGAAGATGTTGGACCCCTATTGGAAAAAGCAAAAGAGGTGTCGGCAATAACTGACGAATTAGTAAATTATGTAGATAGCCTGAAGGTGCACTTGGTTACAGAAGGTGGAGGCGAAAAAGAATCGGCAGATAACCCTCTTGTTGAAAATAGCACTTACGTGAAATCTCCCGACGGGACAGTGTTCATCGTGTCTAAACCTGACGAACTGAACGTGCCTGAACGTATTCTTGTCGAGAAAGTAGACAAACAAGAAAGTGGTGGCACTCGTCTTAAAAACAAAATAGTGGAGACTAAGATGGAGTTGATAAAAGCTCTTAATGGCATCGATGCTGATACTGAGGGGCTTAGAGCTGAAATTGAGAAGGGGCTTAATACCGAAGACCCTCCCAAAGAAGCTGGGGAAGGAAATATTACATGGGAGGTCGACAATTTTAGGGCTAAACCTCTAACAGCTTGTCTAACAATATTGACAACAATGGAGCTTCAGTCAAGAAATATAGAAACATCAATATTAAATTTCTTGTTTAGTCAGATTGGGTCTAAGGATTTTAAATTTAATACGCTGAGCGCACAAGTGTCTTCTGAAAGTAAGATTATTCTTGCAGGTCAGCCTTTTCAGGCAAGTATTTACCTCTCTGCTGTCGACGATACTAAGTCCCCAACAATAACTGTGGGAGGTGGGAAAATTCCTGTTGAACGAGGTATAGGTAAATACAAAGTTGTTACCTCGTCAGTAGGGCAGTTTAAACGCTCTGGAAATATTGCAATTACAGGTCCCAAGGGAGATGTGGAAAATCACCCCTTTGAATTAGACTATACCGTAGTGGCACCGTCAGCAACCATATCACCCACAAAAATGAATGTTCTTTATATGGGAGTTCCTAATCCCATATCGATATCAGGAGGGGGAGTGAGTCCAGATCATTTACGCCCTACTTTTAGCAACATGAGAGCAGAGAAACAAGATGCAGGATGGGTTGTATTTCCAGAGTCATTGGATGCAGATGGCTCCAAAACAAAAATAAACGTAAGTGCAAATGTCGACGGCTCTTCTTTTAACCTAGGAGCAATGTCGTTCAGAGTAAAAAAAGTACCAGACCCTGTTCCAATGGTTGCAAATAAGCAAGGTGGCACTATCTCCAAAGCAGAATTTGCCGTGCAAGATGGTATACTGGCAGTTATGAAAGACTTTGACTTTGCACTTAGCTTTACTGTAACAGGATTTAATGTTAGTATAACCAAAGGCGGTTTTTCTAATACGTGGCAAAGTAGCAACAATAGATTTACATCAGAAATGAAAACGCAGTTTAATAGCCTCGGTCGTGGAGATGTTGTCTACATAGATAATATCTTTGCAAAAGGAGGCGATGGTACCACAAGACCATTGCCACCAATAAGCTTTAAAATGCAATAATGTTATTTATATAAAAACAGTAGTCATTCCAATATCCTCAATTAGTGGATATTGGAGCGACTCTTGTTAATGAGAACGGTAGAATTAAGATTTTGTGTATGAACAGATTTGGATTGATATTATTATTGGCTTTGCCTCTGTTTTCTATGTCGAGAATAGAATGCGAGGCACAAGCAATGGACCAGCTTTTTCAAAATAAAAGTATAAAAGAAAGAATACCATTGCCATTACCATCAGTCGATGAGTCAGATATACGTTGGAGAAAAACTTTCTGGCGGATAATAGATGTCAGAGAAAAAATGAATCAACGGCTTTATCTTCCACTTGAGAAAACAGAAGGTCGTAACAGCCTAATTAATGTAATATTGAGTGGTATAAAAACAGGCGAACTAATTGCTTATGATGCTCGTAATCAGGCTGATGATTTTAAAAAGCCAATGACTCTAGATGAGGTGTATGGACAACTAGGTTCGGGCTCTAAAGTTATAGAGAAAGTGAACTTTGAAACAGGAGAAACCGAAAAAGTTACAGTCGAAGGGTCTGTTCGTACCGATGAAATATACCAGTACATGATAAAAGAGGTCTGGTACCTAGACAAAAGGACTTCAATGTTTAGGTGTAGAGTCGTAGGTATTTGTCCTATCAGAGAGTTTTATAGAGACGGAGCCGAAGAAACTCCAGAAAACATTCAAAGAACATTAGTATGTTGGATACATTACCCCGAAGCCCGAGCCCTATTAGCACGTAGCGAGGTGTTTAATAGAGACAACCAAGCAGCACCGTTTTCGTACGATGACCTTTTTATTAACCGGTACTTTAGTTCCTACATTGTAAAAGAAAGCTCCGATCTAGACAGGTATATATGGGAATATAAATCGGGAAGAGAAGCGATGAGAGAGTCGGAAGAGATTGAGAATAAGCTGTTTAACTTTGAACAGGACCTTTGGGAATATTAAAAAATCTCAGAGAACGTCTGTCGGGAAACAGACTATTATGCTTTCCTTATTTGAACTGATTTAGTGTTTAATAGATACTTTTATGCTTAGAATAGTCTGTATATTGATGTCTGTAATGGTGTTTGCCTCCTGTGGTTTTTTGAAGCTGAACGATAAGCCCGAACGAAAGTATGAGTTAGTCGGACAGCGAAAAAGTAAGCAATGGTTTGAAACTCTGCCCTATGGGATGACTTTTGTTCCAAGAGGTAGTTATAAAATGGGGCAAAACGACGAAGAACCATTATTCCAAATGAGGGGGCTGAAACAAGTTACTATTGATGCATTTTGGATTGACGAGACTGAAATTACAAATGCTGAATATAAGCAGTTTATCGAATATGTGAAAGATAAAACAGCTCGCGAAGTGTTAAGCAAGTCCTTCCCTGAGTTTATGATTACAGAGGATGAAAAAGGAAACCCAATAGACCCTCCAAAAGTTAATTTTGATATTAAAATAGATTTTAGTGACCCCGAGATAATGCAAGCCTTAGAACCTATGTGTTATGATGTGTATGACCGATTGTCAATTCACGATATGGAAATTGACAATAGGGCTCTGAAATATACACATTATTGGATTGATTATAGGCAAGCAGCAAAGGTGTCTAATACCTATGATTATAAAACCAAAACTTACAGTGGTAGCTTTGTTAACGCAGATGGGGAAACAGTGTCGGTCAGTGGACGCAAAGATTTTGTTAGGAAAGAAGACGCCTATATATATCCAGATACACTATGCTGGGTCAGAGACTATGAGTATTCGTATAATGAACCTCTAACAAGGAACTACTTCTCGCACCCTGGATTTGATGAATACCCTGTTGTCGGCATTACATGGAAACAAGCAAAGTCCTTTTGCCATTGGCGCACGCAGTATATGAATGATTATCTTGAAAGTAAAGGGCAGGGACAAGCATTCAACTATAGGTTGCCAACAGAAGCGGAGTGGGAATATGCAGCACGAGGAGGCTTAGAGGGTTCAATATATCCATGGGGAGCATATTATGCAAAAAATTGCGACGGCTGTCTTCTTGCAAACTTTAAACCAATGCGCGGAAATTATATAGACGATACAGACCAAGGTGCAACAACAGTATCAGTTGCATCCTATAACCCTAATGGATACGGAATATACGACATGGCAGGAAATGTGGCAGAATGGACAGAAGACGCATACTCAGAAGTTTCTACGGCTTTTATAAACGATTTTAACCCATCTCTTACTTATGATGCTAAGCCTGGAGACCCCCCCGCAATGAGAAGAAAGGTAGTAAGAGGAGGCTCATGGAAAGACCCAAAAGACTTTATAAGGGTTTATACGCGCGATTATGAATACCAAGACACAACACGTGCGTATATTGGGTTCAGATGTCTGAGAAGTTCTCTTAGAGATGAGCTGATAAGAGACTAGTCTCTGCACATGAAAAAATTACAGGTATTTGTCGCCACTACTGCTCTCTAGGGTAGATATAAAATGCTTCAGTTTTTTTTCATTCTCCTTTTTGCATATTAATAAAACATCGTCGGTGTCTGCAATAATATAGTCGTCAAGATTGTCGAATATGTATGCTTTGCCCTCTATTCCTCTGAAAACACAGTTCTCGCTATCAAAAAAATATGTTTCCTTACCTATGCTGTTGTTCTTGTCGCTATCATTCTTAGTTAGATAGAGTGCTTTCCAGGTGCCAAGGTCGCTCCACCCAATGTCACAGCACAAAACTCTCACATTGCTAGCCTTCTCCATTATTCCGTAGTCAATAGATATGTTAGTACATGCCGAATATACCTCATTTATCTGCCTCTCACTTATGTCTTTTATGTTCTTCGGGAGCATGTTAAATAAGTCGTGCGTCTCAGGGAGATGTTGTTTAAACGCTGTTTGTATTGTTTTTACATTCCATAAGAAAATCCCTGAGTTCCAGTAAAAATCACCTAAGTCAACAAGCTTTTTTGCCATTTCCTCATTTGGCTTTTCTATGAAAGTCTTTACATGATATTCGTTGTCTATACATGAACTGGAGATTTTATCGCCTACCTGAATATATCCATAACCAGTTTCAGCTCTAGAAGGAGTAATACCAATGGTCAGTATTGCATTGCTATTGCTAACAATGGCAATACCATTATTAAGCTGTTTTGTAAACTCGCCTTCTTTTAAAATAAGATGGTCTGCTGGAGATACTATGATATTGGCATCAGGATTTATCCTTTCAATTATTGCGGAAGCATAAGCAATACATGGTCCCGTGTTTCTCCTGGCAGGCTCTAATAATATTTGCCTCGGACTAAGCATGGGTAATTGTTCTTCTGTTAGACTCTTGTAGGCTTCGCTAGTAACAATAAAAATATTCTCTTCTGGACAAACCGATGATAATCGTCTGAATGCCATTTGTATAAAAGACTCGTTGGTGTCTAGCACATCCAAAAACTGCTTCGGGCGTTTTTGTCTACTCAATGGCCAAAATCGACTCCCAATACCTCCTGCCATTATTACTGCAAAGTTGTTGTTCATGATATGTGATTTTATTAACTCCAAAGGTAGTATTTTTTCTTGGTTTTCATCCAAAATAGCACACCAGAACATTGCCGCGATTAAATAGAACTCCTGCATTATGCATTGGAGCACGTAGCAGGTAAACTAGCGATATTCGTGGTTAAATCCTTTCCCCCCTCGGGCTTATTGCCCGAGACTACAATAATGTCATCCCTTCGAGTCACAAGCCTAAACTCAGCAAACTATAAACCTTGACATTAGGCAGATATTGGACATTATAGGCATATTCTAACAAGATTAATATTACCTTTGTCAGCAGAATGTTATTTATATAATGCGTTGTATATGCTGAAAACACTGGAAACAATTGGACAATATTCCTTGATGCTCAAAAATCTTGTTTCGAAGCCCCTTAATCTTAGTTTTTTTTGGAAACAAGTTTTTACAGAAATAGAAAGCCTTGGTATGCGCTCCATCTGGTTGGTTATAATGATTTCCTCTTTCTCTGGTGGAATATTAACAATGCAGATGTCTTATAACCTTGACAATGGGCTGCTACCTAGAACATTGATAGGACTAGCAACTCGCGACAGTATACTTCTAGAGTTCTCCTCAACAATACTAGGATTATTGTTAGCAGGAAAGATCGGTTCATATATTACCTCGCAGATTGGTACCATGAGAGTTACTGAACAAATAGATGCATTGGAAGTGATGGGTGTTAATTCTATATCGCATCTGATACTTCCAAAAGTCGTTGCAGTGGTTTTTATGTTCCCCCTTTTCAATGCGCTCAGTATAATAATGGGATTACTAGGAGGGCTGCTTATCGGACCGCTTACAGGAGCTATCGCTATTGCTGATTATCTGGAAGGAATACGATATCTATTTGACCCCTACTACGTAACATTCTCATTTATTAAAACAGTGTTCTATTCGCTTATAATTGTTACCGTATCCGCATATTTTGGATACTATGTAAAAGGAGGCTCTGTCGAGGTGGGTAACGCTAGCACCAAAGCAGTAGTGAACTCAATGATGCTAATTATTGTCGCCGACCTTATATTAACTTTATTATTGATGACATGATAAAAGTCCAAAGTTTAAATAAATCATTTGGCGACAAGCATGTGCTTAAAGACATCAGTTGTGTGTTCCAAGATGCTAAAGTCAATCTTATTATAGGTCAGAGTGGCTCTGGTAAAACGGTGCTTGTGAAGTCTTTAACAGGGCTTGTAGAGCCCGATTCGGGGAGCGTGTACTATGATGATAAAGACCTTGTTGCAATGAGTCCCAAAGAGAAGAAGAATCTAAGAAAAGAGTTGGGCATGGTATTTCAAGGAGGAGCACTCTTTGATTCGATTAATGTAGAAGATAATGTCAGATTCCCCCTCGAAATGTTTTCTAAAATGAGTAAGATCGAGATGCAGAAGAGAGTCGATTTCTGCCTTGATAGGGTAGGTGTAGATGCTGCCAAATCTTTGCCAGCTGAAATTAGTGGAGGAATGCAAAAGAGAGTGGCAATTGCACGAGCCATCGCCCTAAACCCCCAATACTTATTTTGCGATGAGCCTAACTCCGGATTAGACCCCCAAACCTCTAAAAAGATAGATGAGCTATTGTCTGAGATTACCCACGATTTTGGTATCACAACGGTTATCAATACTCATGATATGAACTCTGTTGTAGAAATTGGAGAATGCATAGTATTCCTAAATAGAGGTCAAATAGCCTGGCGAGGAGAGGGTTCAACAATATTTGAATCGGACAACGAAATGCTCAAAGAATTTATATTTGCAAACAAGCAACTAAAAGAACTGCGAGACCTCAAGAAGAAATAGAATGCCGAGAATCTGAGCAAGAAAATAAAGCCCCAAAAGGTAGGGGTGAATATGCCTGCCTTAGTAGTTGGAGTGGTATTGTTAACGCAGATATTGGGCTTTATAAGACGGCCTCTTCTTCTGTATTACTTCGTATCATGTTTATTTTCATTTGTGTTATTTCTCCATGTTTTGGGGCAATCCATGAACTCTAAATAATGAACTCTACTTCTTTAAAATTAAACTCTCGGCATTTATTTAGCTTGTCTAAAATTTGCAATTGCCCAATGTCATTTATCCCTATTATCTTACCGCTAAACCTTGTGTTGTTTGTATTGTCAATAAACTCATGAGTCTCGCCATTCCTATATAGCTTGGCAAGGTAACAGTGCTTCAGGTGTTTGTACTCCTTATTGACTAAAGCAGTGTAAAAATAATTCATGTTCTCCATCAGCTGCGACAGAACCTCGTCGATGGGCACTTTTGTACCGCTGCTTGAACAAATAGACGTGGGGTTCGGAATATTTTTAGAAAAACTTACTTGATTTACATTTAGACCAATGCCTATAATACTCTTGCTTATGTTAGCGCCATTAATAGTATTTTCTATAAGTATGCCACAAACCTTCTTGTTTTCAATGTAAATATCGTTGGGCCATTTTATATGGCATTTACTTACGGTGTATTTCTGAACAGTATGGCATATTGATAAAGAGCTAAAAATATTGAGCATGAAGTGTCCTGGCGCAGTTATGTCTTTATGTTTTAATATGACTGACAGTGTAAGATTCTTGCCAGGCTCACTTTCCCAAGAATTGCCTCGTTGTCCGCGCCCAATAGTCTGGGTTGGTGTCAAAATGACAGTGCCATGTGTCGCTTTGTCGCCCTTTAGTTGGTTGGCATAGTTGTTGGTCGAGTCTACCTCGGCTAAGGTTATTATATTTCTGCCAATTATGTTGTTCATAGAGTTTTATTTTAGACTTAATAGCATATATGCAGGATTTAAACTCCTTTAAATGCCGATTTTACCTATCTTTGCAAAGATAAAATATTTAGATGTGAACGACGATAAGAAATTGATAGAATCCATAATTGAAGGAATAAGGAAGAATAAAGGTCAGAAAATTGCAGTAATTGATTTTCTGAAAATTAATCATAGCGAATACACCAACTTTATCATTTGCCAAGGTCGCTCAAATACACAAGTGTCTGCTATTGCAGGCTCAGTAGAGCAAAACGTTAAAGACGAGCTGGGGGAAATGCCAACTAGAGTAGAAGGTAAGCAACAAGGGCATTGGGTGTTAATTAGTTATGGAAACATAATTGTTCATGTGTTCAGAGAGGAAGCTCGCGAGTTCTATAACCTTGAAGGCCTGTGGGCAGATGCCGACATAGTAAATCTTAAAGATGAGTAAAGCAGGTGATAAACGCAAAATTAAAGTAAAAACAGATAATGGACAATAATATAAGTAACTCACAAAACAATAGGAGACCTCTAATTCCAAATAGAAAAGGAAGGATGCCCTTCAATACCTATTGGATATATGGATTGATAGTGTTAGGGATCTTTGCAATACAGTACTTCTCTACTGGTAACTCTCCTGCTAAGACTACCATAGTACGTATAGAAGAAATGGCAAAAAATGGAGATGTCGAAAAAATTCTTGTAGAGAAAGGTAGTATTGAGAAGGCATACATCACTCTTAAGCCCACCAGTGTAGAAAGATATAAAAAAGAGTTTGATCTTCAAAACAGTAATCCTGCCGATAAGGGACCGCATTTTGAATATCAAATTGGTTCTATCGAAACTTTCAGCACTCAAATAGAAAAAATTAATGAATCCTTGCCAAGTTCTGTAGGAGAAATTTCGGTGGAGTATGATACGGTAACAGACTATTATGGCAATATATTCTATTATTTTCTAGTAATAGGACTTCCTCTATTATTTTTCTTCTATATTATGCGTAGTATGCGCGGAGGTGCAGGAAATGGAGGAGGCGGTATTTTTAGTGTTGGCAAATCACAAGCTAAAATCTTTGACCCAGAGTCGAAAGTGAAAATGTCGTTCAAAGATGTTGCAGGGCTTGCTGAAGCAAAAGAAGAAGTAGAAGAAATTGTGGAGTTCCTGAAAACACCCGACAAATATACCAGAATAGGAGGCAAAATACCAAAAGGAGCCTTGCTTGTTGGTCCTCCAGGGACAGGTAAAACTCTGCTTGCAAAAGCTATGGCTGGCGAAGCTAATGTCCCTTTTTTCTCCATGTCGGGTTCCGATTTTGTCGAGATGTTTGTCGGTGTCGGTGCCTCGCGAGTAAGAGACCTTTTCAGGCAAGCAAAGGAAAAAGCTCCGTGTATAGTTTTTATAGATGAAATAGATGCTGTCGGTCGTGCCCGAGGTTCTCGACCTAGTATGGGAGGTAATGACGAAAGAGAAAACACTCTCAATCAGTTACTTACCGAGATGGACGGTTTTGAAACTAACTCGGGAATTATTGTTCTTGCAGCAACGAACCGTGTAGACGTTCTTGACAACGCTCTTCTTAGAGCTGGACGTTTTGATAGGCAGATACACGTAGATCTGCCAGACCTTAACGAGCGTGAGGAGATTTTTAAGGTGCACCTCAGAGATATAAAATGTGCTGCCAATTTGGATGTGTCATTCCTTGCAAAGCAAACACCAGGATTCTCTGGTGCAGATATTGCAAATGCTTGTAATGAATCGGCTCTTATAGCCGCACGAAGAGGCAAGAAAGAAGTAGATCGACAAGACTTTATGGATGCTGTCGATAGAATTGTTGGAGGGCTCGAGAAGCGAAATAGGATTATTACCACCGACGAGAAAAGACGCATTGCTTTGCATGAAGCTGGACATGCATCGTGTAGCTGGTTGCTAGAACATGCTCACCCATTGGTGAAAGTTACGATTGTGCCACGAGGGAAATCATTAGGTGCTGCATGGTATTTGCCTGAAGAACGATCTTTGCAAACTCGCAATCAGCTGTTAGATCAGATGTGCTCATTACTGGGCGGACGTGTCGCCGAAGAATTATTTACAGATGATATATCCTCAGGTGCACAAAATGACCTTGAAAGAACAACGAAAATGGCATCGATGATGGTGAGCGTTTTTGGAATGAGCGAGAAGGTGGGGAATGTGAGTTACTACGACTCCACAAATACTGACATGTCATTCACTAAACCGTATAGCGAACGAACTGCTGAAGTGATTGATGATGAAATAAACACGCTGATTAACCAGCAGTATAATAGGGCCAAGAAATTACTAAGCGATAACAAAGAGAAGCACAATAAACTTGCTGATTTACTATTAGAGAGAGAAGTAATAATGGCAGAAGACCTAGAAGAAATATTTGGTAAGCGCCCTTGGGGTATACCTTCTGATTCTTAGCCTTAAACCTAGGTGAAGTTGGGGAGCCTGAAGTGGACGTAGTTTAGAGCAATATTATTATAGGGAATGTAACGTAATTGCTGAACTTTATAATAGGCTGTAAGTTGTGTGATGTTCAGTGTGAGCGAAAAAGGCTCTGAGACCAATAAATCTTTTTGACGAGTGGGGGAGGGCTGAGTAGTCTTATTCCTGTGTTGGAACTTATGTACTAGAGGAAATTATTTTTTTTGTTGCCCCTCGGTTTGCATATATGTAGTTCTTGGAGCTTGTGCACGAGCTCTTATATAGCTCTTCGTTGGCAAAGAGTTTATCCACAAACTCTTCGTATTCTAAGGGCTTATTAACCTCCTCTCCACCTCTGCAGTCTTTTAAGTCTTGAGCCTCTTTAAACTTCTTATTGTTAGGCCCAAAGCTCACAGGAATCCCATAAACGGCAGCTTCAGGTAGATTGTGAATGCTTTTTCCAAAGCCCCCACCGATATGTGCCATAAAGGCATATTTGTATATGGACGATAGCATCCCGAAACGATTTATTATCAGTACGCGACAAGTAGTATTACCACTTGTCTCTAGTTCATCTATGGTGCAAACATCCCCTTTGAACTTCCTTCTGATTTCCTCAATGCGCTTGTCATTAAATTCATGTGGAGCAATAATTACTTTTAAAGCAGTTTGTTTTTCGTAGTTCCTATTGAAATACATCGATATAATGTCCTCGTCTGGCTCCCACGTACTACCGCCTATTATCACCTTGAAATTCTTGCAAAACTCGTCTATCAAGGGAAATTCATTAGAGTTTTCTGCAATTTGGATTACTCTGTCGAAGCGAGTATCTCCACATATCTCGTAATTATTTAAGCCGATGGAATCCAGTAGCTTAGCAGATGTTTCGTCTTGAATGAAGAGCCTTTCAAAGCATTTTAGAGTTCTTTGAAACCATTTGCAGTAAAACTTAAAAAAGATCTGATCTCTCCTGAATATACCTGATACTAAATAGAGCTTAGTGCCATGATTTTTAGCACTTCTGATAAGGTTGTGCCAAAATTCGTACTTTACAAAGTATGCAAGTTCGGGGTTTAGTTCTCTAATAAATAGGTCAACTCTTTTTTTTGTGTCGAAAGGAATATATCCAATCCAATCAGCAAGTTCATAGTTTTTTCTGATTTCATATCCCGAAGACGAAAAAAAAGTGATAACAATCTTGTAATAAGGGTGTTGTTTTTTAATTTCTTCTATGATTGGACGTCCTTGTTCAAACTCGCCTAACGAAGCGCAATGCACCCACACAACTCTGTCGTTTTTGCCAAATACTCCTCTTATGCTTTGTTTACTTTCTCTTCTTCCCTGAATGCCTAGTCTAGCCTTTTTGTTGACAAGAGTAGCAATGTGGAAAGTTCCTGCAAACGCTCGCATCAAAATGTCGTAAATGCAAGAGTTCATTTCTAGAAAGCTTGATACACGATTAGCCCATAGACTGAAAAACGAATGAAGCGAGTAAGGGCATATAGTAAATACGTTGACTGTGGACAACCAGTTGCCCCGATAAGAAGACTTGTGCCCGAAAAGGGTAGTGGCGTTAGGGCTGCGACAACAATCAAGAAAGCTCCGTATTTATGCACTAAAGGCCAGTGCTTTGCGAAGAATTTTTTGCGAATATATCTATAAAGCACTACTTTATTTAGATATCGCCCACCTAGGAATGCTAAGTATCCAGCTAGATACGAAATCGTTGCGAGCAATGCCACATTTGCAATATAAACGCCTACGCGACCAAAGCTCGTTGCCCAAATCATGAATAATTCTGGAGGGATGATTCCAAAAAGTACCTCCGATAGTATGTAAATACCATAAATATAAGCATGCTGATTAGCATGTGAGTCTAACCATGGTGGCAGGTCGATAGGCATCCACTTTAGTGCCATGTAGACAAAAGAGAACATTATTATCATCCACAGCACCCCTTGTAGTGCATGTTTTAATAAAAATTTAGTCTTATCGCTTAGTGCCATTTGTTGTTTTATTTTTGCAAATATAGGTTTAGATAACTATTTCCACAACATTCAGGGGTAGATATTTAATGTGTTATACACCGTCGATTTTAGTTAGAGTCCGTTTATAAAATCCAACATCTGCGTTATGCTCACTTTGCTATTAGTTATTTACACAAGTAAACTTCCAATTAACAAACTCCCAGTATACAGGACGGCAAGCCTTGATATTTAACTTTATAGTTCAGACTCCCGACATTATGGATAGACACTCTAGTTAAATATCGACAGAGTGTTTTGAGATTATTCCAAAAGTCAATCTTTGTATCTCTTTCTACGTCCGCCACCATCGGTGCTCTTGCCTCTGTTATTGCGCCCCCTGTTGTTGCGCCCACCATCATTGCGACTATTGCCGTTGCGACGCTCGCGTCCGCCAGAGTTGCGATGCTTGCCACCTCCACCGTTGCCACCTCGACCTTTGCTTGGACCGTGAGATTTTACTTGCAGCTCTATGTCGTTGAACATTAACCCCTGAAAGGCAACGAGGACATCGTCTACGCGCCCATTTTCAACATCGACGTAGGTAAGGTTGTCATTTATATCTATCCTTCCCAGATTTATACTTGAGTCTCCTGTTAGCTCGTTGATAACCCCAATTAGATATGAAGGATCGACCTTTTGTCTTTTTCCAAGGTTTATAGAAATGGTCGTGAAAGTCTCCTTGTCAGATTTATTCTTACCTCCTCTGTCTCGTTCTTTCCGGTTTTCGTCAAGGCTGTAATTAAGGTCTTTTGCATCACGATAGTAATCTAAGAATTGATTGAATTGAACTGACACAAAGCGCTTTATAAGCTCGTCTCTGTCAAGGTCCTTTAATTTCTTTGTGATTGCTGGCATGAAAGTGTCTATCTCACTTTCGTTGATATCTACTTCGCAAACCTGATTAATGAGATTGAAAAGCTGCTTTTCGCAAATTTCTCTTCCCGAGGGGATTGTTGCATGAACGAAGGTTTTCTTCATCATCTTCTCGATGCTTTTAAGCTTGCTCTTTTCACGACCGTTTAGCAATGCGACAGATACACCCGAGCGCCCAGCTCGCCCAGTACGACCGCTCCGGTGGACGTATATCTCGGGATCGTCAGGCAATTTGTAGTTGATGACATGGGTAAGTTCGTTGACATCTAAGCCCCTTGCTGCAACATCTGTTGCTACAAGAATCTGAATGTTCTTAACCCTAAAACGCTGCATAACATAGTCGCGCTGTGCTTGGGATAAGTCTCCGTGTAGAGCATCGGCATTGTAACCATCACCCATAAGCTTATCGGCAACTTCTTTAGTCTCTGCTCTTGTGCGACAAAATACTATGGCATAAATGTTAGGGTTTACATCTGCAAGGCGTTTTAAAGCTGAATATCTATCGGCTTCGCGGACAAGATAATATAGGTGGGTTACAGTGTCGGCGCCTTTGTTTCTTTCTCCGACAGTTATTTCATCGGGGTTGTTCATGTAGTTCGAAGCAATTCGTCGAACTTCTTTGGGCATTGTTGCGGAAAATAATAGAGTTTGCTTGTCCTCTGGAGTTACCGCAAGTATGGCATCGAGCTCGTCCTTAAAGCCCATGTTGAGCATCTCGTCTGCCTCGTCGAGTATCATCCATTTAATATGGTTGATTTTTAGCGATTTCCTGGATATCAAATCGAGGGTACGTCCAGGTGTACCAACAACTATATGAGCACCTTTTTTCAAGTCTTTTATTTGTGCTTGAATGTTAGTGCCTCCGTATACTGCTACTATTGAAATGTTGTTTTTGTACTTTGTGTAGTTTTCCAAATCTCGTGCTATTTGCAAGCATAATTCCCTTGTAGGACATAGTATTAACGACTGAACTTCTCTGTTGCTTGTTTCGATTTGCTGAATTACAGGTAATCCAAACCCCGCAGTTTTTCCAGTTCCTGTTTGCGCTAAGGCTATCAAATCCTTGTCGGAATTAATAATTGCGGGAATTGTTTTTTCTTGAATTGGCGTAGGGTTTTTAAAGCCAAGCTCCCCGATGGACTTTAGTATCTCGTTACTAAGCCCTAATTTTTCAAATGCTTCCATGAATCTTCTTTTTGCACGCTCTTATCGTGCCCATTAATAATAAACAAGGTGTAAAAGGAAGATTTTTTTTGAAACACTTGACCCCGACACCTCTCCAAATAAGCCGACAAAGATACGCATAACTTAGCCTAAGTCCAAGAGAATAATATTATTACAATCTTAATTCGTGGTGTATTTCTTATTCGTAGTCTATGCTTTGCGTTTTAAAAAATTATTGCCGTAGCTTATGCCTTACTTTTAACTATTCAGTCAAAACTAATGCTGATTTTCAGCCCATTGCACGATATTGATGGTGATAACATAGCGAAAACGAATGTTTTCCGATAAGTTTAATTACTCTGTGTTTTATAATGCGCTGAATGTCAATGTTAAACAACTTGACGATTCGCCGAATAGTTACGCCCTACTTTTAATAGTTCGTCTTTTGCACCTCTTACTCTGCTCCGCCGCCGAGTGCTTGGTAGAGGCTCACCAAGGCTTGCAATTCTTTGTTTTTCTCTACGGCAAGGTCGAGTCCGGCGTTTAGTGCATTTTGCTGTGCGGTGAGCACCTCCAAATAGGTAGCATAGCCATAGTCGAGGAGTTCTTCGGCATATTCCACCGATAGGCTATTCACTTCGAGGGCTTCTTTTTTAAGTTTGATGTTCTCTTGCGATGTTTGGTAGGCGAAGAGTGCA
>JBKECH010000129.1:0-21885 GCA_047974415.1 Bacteroidales bacterium
CACAAGAGTTTCGACTTGGAGCCATAGAGCAAGCAATAAATATCCCACTCGATGAAATTAGAGTGCGAATGAACGAGCTGCCCACCGATCGAACCATCTATGTGTATTGCAAAGCTGGCATGCGGGGCTACATTGCCGCTCGCATCTTGCAGCAAAGCGGATACAACAAGGTGCACAACCTGCAAGCTGGCTACGACTCCTATCAGCTGTTTGTGAAAAACCAGGAACATCGGATAGTGTAAAACTCCTAAACCTAAAACCCCTGATGGATGTCGGCTAGCAGAGCTTGTGAAAATTGAATTAATTACAATTTTTACAGAAAATATTATTATTCGTTACCCACTACATTCGGCATAGAGCCAAACTTAAAAACTTACTCGGAGGGAACATTGGGGCTTGCTGCTGCATCACTTCTCGAGTGAAGCCCCATCTCAAACTCAAGTTAATAGTAACAATGCGGCTTCTCCTTTCATTTTTGCTTGAACAAACGCAAAGAAATATTAGTTTTGCAGCAATTATCGACACCCAAATTCCGCATCATAGCATCGTGACGAGCAGTTCTAGTCCAATAAAAACAAGAATTTTGGTAAGGTAGAGACACACTGAATGCGTCTGAATCTTTTGAAGTCATAGGACTGCGCAGTAGATGCTATGATGCGGATTTTAGGTGATATGCAAGGCGTAAAAACAACTTTAGAAGTATAGCGATTTGGCAAGCAATGCCAATTAGAGCGCATCCTTTGAGGAAGAATAGGCACTTGATTTAAACAATATTGAATGGAAGATTTCGAATTGTTGGTTTGTCGGATTAGACAAGGAGATAAGCAGGCTTTCAAACAGCTGTTTAAAGCATATTATGCTCGCTTGTGCTTTTTTGCGCTTAAATATATGCCCGATGAGCAGTCGAGCGAAGACATAGTGCAAGAGGTGTTGTCGGATTTATGGACCAAGCGAAAAACTATCCAGATCAACACCTCCTTGAAGTCGTTTTTGTATGCCTGTGTGCGGAATAAATGTCTCACCCAAATCAACAAAAAGACACTTCCAAAGGAAAGTCTACTGGATATCCCAACGGATTATGAGATATCGGAAGACTACAACTACATCAAAGAGGAGATATATGCCAACCTGCATAAAGCCATCGAAAGCTTATCTGACAAAGCCAAGCAGGTGGTCGTTTTGTCGATGAAAGGGCTGTCGAATGAAGAAATAGCAGACAAAATGGACATCTCGATAAACACTGTGAAGAGCAATAAGAAAAGAGCCTACTTCAACATCCGGAAGATGCTGGAAGATTATATTTAAGGAGGCTTCTCTCGCTAGTCGAACCGACGGTGGTTTCTAACCACGCTTGCGGCATGGGAGGGGGAGGATATTGTTTTTTATAGTGCAATACACTATGCTATCTCTAAGCCTCTTTGAGCTTTCCCCCCTGCATCCCACGCGTAGTGCATGCCTCTACGCACTGTAACACCCAAAATCTGCGTCATATCACCCACTGTGCAACCCCATCTCTTTAAAACAACGGACTCCACAAAGGGGGCACCCCTACTCCAAAACCTTTGTTTTATTGGGATAGAACTACTTGCTACGATGTAGAGTTTGGATAATAATTTAACGACACTAGTTTTCAGGAAACTTAGAAACTTGCATACTGCTTTTTTACTTATTCGAAAAGATTTATCTTGGTTATTGTAAAAAAATAGCTTGCTTTTCAAAAAAACGATTGCTACGCACCGCCTACTTCGCCAAAATCATTACTTTTGGACGAGAGCTGCAAAACATTGCAGTATTTCCCTCTTGAAATTAGCCCAAGGGGGAGAGGAGGCTTAACGTTTTCTTGCAAAAATTAAATCGATGAAATATAGTATCAGTGCGCAGCACCTAAAAAGCATTCAGACAGAAATTATCTTACCATCTTCTAAGAGCATCGCCAACCGGGCACTCCTCATTAATTCCATCAGCGCAAACAAGCATCCTATTCAGAACCTTTCGGAGAGCGACGACACGCAAGTGCTGCATGAGGTGCTGCAATCGAGCCACGAGTTGTGCCACATTGGTCATGCAGGCACTGCCATGCGCTTTCTCACTGCATTCTTGTCGCAGGTGGTGGGCGAATGGACACTCACTGGCTCTGCACGCATGAAGCAGCGGCCAATCGGGGTACTGGTTGATGCCTTACGCACGCTTGGCGCCCAAATAGAATATGCAGAACAGGGGGGATTTCCTCCTTTGCTCATCTCGGGGAGGCGGCTTCATGGCGGAGTTTTAAGTCTAGATGGCAGTGTGAGCAGTCAGTACATTTCGGCTCTGCTGCTAATTGCACCCACCTTGCTTGGGGGGCTAAGGCTGAAACTAACCAACCGAATAACATCTCGCTCTTATATTGAAATGACTCTCGGGCTGATGGCGCAATATGGAGTGAAGGCAAACTGGCTGAACGATGGTGAAATCAGCATCGAGGAGCAACAATATCGAGCTATTCCGTTCACTGTAGAAAGCGACTGGTCGGCTGCGTCATACTGGTATGAGCTGCTGGCGCTACTGCCTCAAGGCGAACTATTCTTGCCTAACATCTCGCTCCGAAGCTTGCAGGGAGATTGCGCTATTGCCTCGTGGTTTGAGGCTTTTGGCGTGCACAGCGAAGAGCAAAATGGGGGCATTTGGCTGAAAAAAAACCAACACAGGCAGCCCGCCCAGCTCAAGCTCGACTTCCTACTAAACCCCGACATGGCTCAAACCATGGCTGTGCTCTGTGTCATGCTGAAAATCCCTTTCCACTTTAGCGGATTAGAAACGTTGAAAATAAAAGAAACGAACCGCATAGCCGCTCTGCAAAACGAGCTGGCTAAGTTTGGCGCATCGGTGGCGGAGCCTCAACATGGCGAACTGAGCTGGGACGGCAGCTTCCCCTTTTGCGCCAAAAACAAACCGCTCATTCTCACCTATCACGACCATCGCATGGCCTTGGCATTTGCTCCTGCAGCCTTGCTTGGCGAAATAGAGATCGACGACCCCATGGTGATTACCAAATCATATCCTCGATATTATGATGATTTGAGAAAAATAGGCTTCAAGATAGCCCAAGTTTGAAAATTGGGGCTCTATGCCCAATGTAGTGGTGATCGTTTTGTGCATGAAAAAATCACCAGAATTATTTGCTTTAATCTTAAGATTTAATAGCGTCCCATATATTCTACATCAGCTTCGAGCAAAGGTAAAGCCTCGTAGAAGCAACATATTAATTAGCCCCAGATTTCAATCTGGAAAATCGTATTGGCTTCTATAATCGAAAAAACCAAATGTACATTTGGTTTTTCAAAATTAGTACATTTGGTTTTTTCGATTATACATTAAAATCAACTCTTATCAAAGCCCTTTTGTTAGAGAAATTGTAGTTGGAAATATTCATTATTTATTTTTTATATTCTGACGCAGAATTAAGAATAATATCAATAAAATATATATTCCCAATATGAATTTTAGATAAATGTTTTAGTCGTCTTTTATATCTAAAAGCGTCTTATTTTCCAAGTGTAAGTTTGTTTTTTCTGTAAGTATCATGTGTTGAAACACCTGCATGTTTGCCTTGGCATAATCAGTCATATCTTTCACCACATCAGGATATTGCGAGACATAATCGGTTTTATCTCCATTCTGGTATCGATAAAGTTGCGTTCCGTCGTTCTTCATGATGCAGAGAAAGCAACTGTCGAGGATTCCGATTTTATCATCGTCGTTAATAATGGCGTATTTTCGTTCTTCATTTATTAAGTCCACGCCCAATGTATTGTTAATGTAAGGCTGCTTCAGGATGCCCATAAGTGTGGGATACATATCTATTTGATTTGCCATATTGCTATATACGGTGTCTTCTTTCAGTATCTTTGGCGCATAAAAAATCAATGGTGAATGGAAGTAATTTAGGGCAATATCGTATTGAGCTTAACAGCGACTCTCCAGAATTTGGCGAACATGGCAGGATAGACGAAAGTATTGACTATCATACCAACGAGCATGGTTATCTGATGCTTTATCTTCCGAGTAGAACAGGGATAGTATTAGAAAGGAAATAATAATTCCAAAAAACACAACACTTCGACACCTAACTGAAAAACAGAATATACGTATGCGCCTAATATAAAATATTGAACATAGAAGTCTTGTTAATACGGCACAAATTCAAGACTATTATTTATGAGAGTATACTTTCTCTCTAAAATGTATTTGCAATACTTCATATAATTCCTTACTTTTACACCCAACATTGGTTTTCTTCATGACTAGCGAAAGTCGCATTTTCGCTAGTCATGACGCGTGAAAATCAACATATTGTTCGCGTTTTTAAGTGTTTATTTTAGCAATTTCGATCATACTATAAAAGAAGAATCATGTCCTCAAAACAGGCTAAAGTTCTATATGTCATTTCCAATCTAGCAAAAGGTTTTGCGCCTAAGTTTTTTTATGCTGATGCCTCAGATTATATCGCGAAGCATCTCTCTTTGTTCGACAAGAATTACATAGATGAGCGTGTAAACTATTACTGTAAACTAGACAAGGAGGTCGAATTGTCAGACAACTGCACATACGACAAACAGTTTAGATATACCAAGCCGTCTGCATATTTCCTTGATTTAAAACCTCTTCTCAGATTTTTTAAAACAACTGCACTCTTTGACTATGTATTTGGCGATGTTATCCACATTCCTGAAACGCCAAGCATTGTAAAAAGTCGCCCCATTGCCGACAACAACCAGAACTCGGTAATTCTCAACTTAGATAAACGCCGTCATTTTGTATTTATAAACGACCCCATAGCATATCAAAACAAAAAGGACGTGCTAGTGTGGCGTGGATATATATCCAAAAATCAGAAATTAAGACGGACATTTTTAGATAAGCACTTTCGCACCCCTATTTGCAACGCTGGGCACATCAACAACTTCGAAGACAATCGGCATAAAGTTCCTCCGCTAAGCATGAACAAGCATCTTCAAAATAAATTCATTTTGAGTATCGAAGGAAATGATGTTGCTACCAATCTGAAATGGATTATGTCTTCAAACTCTTTGTGTTTCTCCACAAAACCTCGATACGAAACATGGATGATGGAAGGCAGACTCATCTCTAACCACCACTATGTTCTGCTGAAAGATGATTATTCCGATTTGGAAGAAAAAATAGCCTATTATTTGGCATATCCCGAGGAGGCTCTTCAAATAATAAGCAATGCCAATGCATATGTCGAGCAATTCAAAAACAAAGAGAGAGAAAAACTCATTGCCCTCATGGTGCTAGATAAATACTTTTCATTGACATCAAAAGAATAATTAGGCAACACTCAACTTCACAAAAAAGTCACTAAATTTCACATGCATTATACATAGCTTTGCATTATACACATAAGTAGCAATTAATGAAACTAGCATACGATGCCAAACGCATAACAAACAATTACACAGGCTTGGGCAATTACAGCCGTTTTGTGGTCAATAATATGGCAGAGCAATATCCCGAGGATAAACTTTTGCTCTTTTCCCCCGACAAAGCAAAGCCAGCAATGATGGAGCTTATAAGCAAAAGCAACAATATGGAGTTTATGTTGCCTCGAAAAAATCTAAATAATATTAGAAAGGCTATTTGGCGCTCAAGAGGAATGACCAATGACATACTGCACGCAAAGCCAGATTTATATCACGGACTTACCAACGAGCTACCCTTTAGCATAAAAAGCATAGGTGTGCCAACCATCGTAACAATTCACGATTTGATATTTTTGCATTATCCTCAGTTTTACAAATTTATCGACCGTAAGATATACAATTACAAATTCCGTAGAGCCTGCGAAGATTCAGCACATATTGTTGCAGTAAGCGAATGTACCAAGCGCGACATTATTAATTTCTATAAGATAGCACCCAAAAAGGTAAGTGTTATTTACCAGGGGTGCAATTCCCTGTTTATGCAGAAATCAAGCACAGACCAAAAAGCAGAGGTGAAAAAGAAGTTCCATTTGCCATCGGAGTTTATTCTGTCGGTTGGCACCATTGAAGAGCGCAAGAACCTATTACTGACAGTGAGGGCACTAAAAGCCTCGAAACTCGACATTAAGCTAGTTGTAATAGGACGACGAAAAAAATATGCGAAACAAGTTGATACCTTCATTGAACAAAATAGAATGCAAGGACAGGTTTTGTTTCTAAAGGATGTAGAATTCGAAGAATTACCCACAATCTACCAACTCTCATCGCTATTCGTATATCCTTCTCTGTATGAGGGATTCGGTATACCAATAATCGAAGCTTTACATTCCGAAGTTCCCACAATAGGAGCATCTGGCTCCTGCCTTGAAGAAGCAGGAGGAGAGGGGGCTGTCTATATAAATCCACATAACCATGGTGAGCTTGCAGAAAAAATGAAATGGATATTAAGTAACAAACAACAAGCCCAGAATATGATTGACAAAGGTCTGGAGCATGTACAAAACTTCGACCACGAAAAAGTAACAAAAGAGATGAGAGAGCTGTATTTGCAAACCTGCTATCATAAATAGTGTCTGTCCATAAAGTCGGGAGTCTGTGAACTATAAAGTCCAACATTTTCAAAACAAGTACTTTGCTGGCTTTCGTTTCGCTCACCGTAGCAGTGCTACGCCTCAATTGTCAGAAGCTTTATTTTATCGAGCGTTGAACACTCATTACGGCTCTCTAATGTATAATCTGGGATAAATGATTATCTTTGAATCAAAATAGTATATACACATGAAACCTTCATGCATTAGGCTATAAGCCTAACTACACACAGGAGGATGATTATTAATAAACCAGCAAAAGCATAAAGCCCATGGCTTACAGCTTATTGCAGAATTTTAAACAGATGAAAACATTTAAATTAATTTCTAACACTTTATTTCTTGCCTCTATCTTGTTATTTGGAGCATTAGCAAATGCATGCAGCCTCAACAACAAAGACAAGACCAGGAAAACAGAAGTGACAGAAAGTTCGGCAGATACCGACTGGTTTAGGGATGCGCGCTTCGGGATGTTTGTTCACTGGGGCTTATATAGTATTCTTGGGGGCTCTTACAATGGGCACACCCTACCCGACGAAAGCTTGTCACACGGAAAAAGCTGGTATTCAGAATGGGTTCAAATGCGACTAGAAGTTCCCACGAAGACATACCATGATCTGGCAAAGCAATTTAATCCCGTAAATTTCGATGCTGATGAGTGGGCAAGAGAAGCAAGTTTAGCAGGAATGAAGTACCTAGTGCTAACATCAAAACACCACGATGGTTTTGCTCTTTGGGACTCGGATGTGAGTAATTTTGACTTGGGTTCAAGTCCTTGCAAACGTGATTTGTTGGGCGAGCTTGCCACAGCTTGCCGAAAGTATGGACTGAAACTCGGATTTTACTATTCACACTGGCAGGACTGGGAGTGCGAAGGAGGAGCACAGCCCGACTGGGAAGATAAAGTGCAACCCAGCGATGCAATGTTTCAAAAATATTGGCAGAAAAAAAGCCTCCCACAAGTAAGGGAACTATTAGAACGATATAAGCCAGATATGCTGTGGTTCGATACTTGGAGCGAGAGCTGCAAGGAGCATATCACTCCAAAACGACGCGATGAATTAATTGATCTGATACGATCGATAAAACCAGATTGCCTAATCAACGGTCGCATATGTGCTTACGACCCAGGACCAAGAGTGGATTATATTTCGGCTTTTGACAACGAGCATCCAGAGAAAAATCTCGGACGTCCGTGGCAAACGCCAGCAACCATGTACAAATCATGGGCTTGGCATGCAAACGATTTCAATTGGAAGTCGTCAGAACAGATGATTAAGCTCCTCGTTACAAACGCCTCTCTAGGTGGCAACTATCTGCTCAATATCGGGCCCTATGCCAATGGTAAGTTCCCTGCGCCAGCCTTGCGCCGCCTGCGTGAAATAGGAGCGTGGCTTGTTGCAAATGGGGAGTCAATCTACGGCACATCGCCCATCGACGAGATAGAAGCGCCCTCATGGGGGCGCCTATGTAAACGCGCCAACACCAGAGGAACAATAATTTACGCACACGTAATGGATTGGGAGAATGGAACACTTGCAATTCCAGAGAAACTCGGACAGGCAAAATCTGCAATGGTCCTGGAAACAGGACAAAAAGTAGAACTCACCCAAAATGGACAGGCTTTTATTAAGCCAAATGGAGCACTCGACCATAATGTTGCCACTATAAAGCTAATATTTTAAAGAATGTCTCTGGAGTACAGTTGATTGTAGGCTGTTCATAATGCCTTCATAATGCCAGGAGTATATGCTAGAAAGCTAAATACCCAGGTTTGACGTTTTGTATATTGGAAGTTTGAGTTATAAAATTAAGCTCCAAGGATGGCGTTATTAACCTAGATATTAGGCCTTATAGATGGGCTCTTAGTTTTTTTAGAGGTTGCCATTTTAGATAAGTTGCCGTTCTCCAGAACCATTCTAATGGACCATAAAGGAAATACTTCAACCACAGAGTACTTATAATGGCTTGAATGATGTAAAAGGCAATTCCCAACACAAATACTTCAGTTGTTCCCCACGTGCCAAATATTGCACCTAAGCCCCATGCCGAAAACAAGAAACTACCTACAATTCCTTGCATTTCGTAATTTGTCAGTCCCATTCGTCCATAGGGAGTTATGAGACCTAGGTATCTGCCAATAGGGTTGAATTGGTAGAGTACTATGAAACCAAGTGCCAGCGTTCCCGACATGGCAACTACGTTGAGGTCGTACAATGCGGACACGGCAACGGCTACCAATGGGACTTCGTAATTTGGATTCATCAACATTCTAAAGCTAATAGGTTCTTGCGGAATCCAATTGAGAATATAGCTAAGGGCGATAGTTGTAGTCAAGAAACTAGCGAAGAGAATTGCATTCCGTTTTTGCTTGAGTTCTATATCTTTGAAGAATTGTAAGCGTCCAATTACTAAACCCAAAATAAAGAGCGCCATTGTAATATAACCACGGCCATTCATCCCAAATTGATAGTTTAATTTGCCTTGCAATCCTGTTGTTAAATGTCTTTTTGCAGTATCAATAAATGTGGTAGGCGTAACTCTTGCTTGCCTAGTTTCTTCTTCCTCCACTGCTTGTTCGGTTTTGGTTATTTTATTATACCCCATTATAGCTAGGCGAGGTGCACCTAAAAGTAAAAGACTGGCAATAAGAATTAGTGTCCAGTTTTTTAACGGAAAAAGGAATACCATTATTACTCCAAAAACTGCATAGATGGATAAAATATCTTGACTAAAGAAACTATTCCCAATCATTCCTATCCCGAATAGTATAAGCATTCGCCAAAGAAATCGCTTGCGGAAATCAATACCTTTGCATGCAGCTCTATCCATCTGAATATAAAAACTTAATCCAAAAAGGAGGGCAAAAATATTGATGAATCGTCCCATAATTACATTTGTCGAAAGCCATTGAATAGCCTCGTCCAATATGGGGTACTGTGACTTATCGACTCTAACTCCAGAAAATGCCCCAAAGTGTTGCAACATGTGTATAAGCATTACTCCTAATAGGGCAAATCCTCGAAGAGCATCAATTACACTTATTCGTTTGTTGGGCGGAGTCTTCTCTGTTTTAATTATTGTTTCCATGGTAAGATATTCTCTTTTTTAGGCAAAGACTGATTATTTGCTGCGTAAAATTCGGCGAGGTAAAATGCTAGGGAATAACTACTTATATTGAAGAAGATATTTAATCACTTACATAATAAATTAAGAGCCACTGAAAACAGTGGCCCTTTTTAGCTTTCGTAAATCTCGTATACTATAACTCTCTACTTGATTACTCTCTTGCTTGGTTTACTACAATTTCTCTACCCATAAACTCTTTTCCGTTTAGAGCTTCGATCGCAGCTTTTGCATCGTCGTCATTGTCGATTTCTACAAATCCAAAACCACGGCTTCTTCTTGATACCTTGTCAACAATAATCCTTGCTGAACTCACCTCACCATAAGCGGAGAACAAGCCCTCCAAATCCTCATTGCTTGCGCTAAAAGGAATGTTTGAAACATAAATGTTCATTACTATAAAATTAAAATAAATAACAAGTTGAGTTGTATCGCTACAACATTAAAATACGTTGCAAAGAAAGTCTTTTTTTTCTTTATACAAAAGATTTTTTGTGCTTTTCTGAAATATTATTTGAATGTTATCATTCCCTTGCTATTATTGTTGCCACAAAGCCCCTCTCTGTATGTAGCTGATAAAACGAGTGTTACTTATTTTACGAAGAAGTAAAAAACTTAACTTTTCTTGTTGCATTTCTGCTGACAAATTCCTATATTTGTAGTGCTGTTTTTTTGACAGCTGTAAGAAAATTAGAAAAACAAAGTTTAATATTTAGATTATTATGGCAAATTTAGATTTATCGAAGTATGGTATATCAAGTACCACCGAAATTGTTCACAATCCTTCTTACGAGCAATTGTTCGCAGAAGAAACAAAACCAGAACTAGAAGGTTTTGAGAAAGGAAAAGTGACAGAGTTAGGAGCTGTTAATGTGATGACTGGAATATTTACTGGTCGTTCGCCTAAGGACAAGTACATTGTGAAAGATGCTACCACAGAGAAAAATATGTGGTGGACTACTCCAGGGTCTCCAAACGATAATAAGCCTATTTCAAAGGAGGTTTGGAACGATCTTAAAGAAACAACCGTTTCTCAGCTTTCGGATAAGCGCTTGTTTGTTGTTGATGCCTTCTGTGGTGCTAACGCAAACACTCGCATGAAAATCCGTTTTATAATGGAGGTTGCATGGCAAGCTCATTTCGTAACAAACATGTTTATCCGTCCCTCTGCCGAAGAATTAAAGACTTTTGGAGAACCCGATTTTGTTGTTATGAATGCTTCTAAGACTTCAAATAAGAAGTTTAAAGAACACGGACTGAACTCTGAGGTTTATACAGTGTTTAACCTTACAGAAAAAATGCAACTCATCGGAGGAACATGGTATGGTGGCGAGATGAAAAAAGGAATGTTTGCAATGATGAACTATTCATTGCCACTTCAAGGAATTGCTGCTATGCACTGCTCTGCCAACAAAGGCAAAAACGGCGATGTAGCTATATTCTTTGGACTTTCTGGGACAGGTAAAACAACCCTTTCTACCGATCCTAAACGTGAGCTTATCGGCGACGACGAGCATGGATGGGATGACGAAGGAATCTTTAATTTTGAGGGAGGGTGCTACGCTAAAACTATAAACCTTGACAAAGAAAGTGAGCCAGATATTTACGCTGCTATCAAGCGCGACGCTCTTCTTGAGAATGTTACCGTTGACGATGCTGGCAAAATTGATTTTACAGACAATTCAGTGACCGAAAACACTCGTGTTTCTTACCCAATCTACCACATTGACAACATTGTGAAGCCTGTTTCTAAGGCAGGGCATGCAAACAAAGTTATTTTCCTTTCTGCTGATGCTTTCGGAGTACTTCCGCCAGTTTCAAAACTTACAAAAGAGCAAACTAAATATCACTTCCTTTCAGGATTTACAGCTAAGCTTGCAGGTACTGAGCGTGGTGTAACTGAACCTCAGCCTACATTCTCTGCTTGTTTTGGTGCTGCTTTCCTTACTCTTCACCCAACAAAATACGGCGAAGAATTAGTTAAGAAAATGGAAGCTCACGGTGCAGAAGCATATCTTGTAAACACTGGATGGAATGGGACAGGCAAGCGCATTTCTATCAAAGATACTCGTGGTATTATAGATGCGATTCTTGATGGTTCTATCGAGAAAGCAGAGACTAAAAACATACCTATATTTAACCTTGAAGTTCCTACGGCTCTGCCAGGCGTTGATTCAGGAATCCTTGATCCTCGCGATACTTACGCAGACAAAACTGTATGGGACAATAAAGCGAAAGATCTTGCAGGTAGATTTATCAAGAATTTTGAGAAATATACAGACAACGCTGAGGGTAAAGCCCTTGTTGCTGCAGGACCTCAATTATAAAACTGGTATAAGTTTTTCATAGCAATACCCCTGATGCTGAAAAGTGTTGGGGGTTTTTTATTATGTTGGGGCACAGCATTCCAATCTAAGTCTCATAGGCACTATAGTCTCTATGTTTTTTTTCTCTCTTTTACTTAGCTCGCTTAGTGGTTTTTCATAAAGGTGCATTGCACATTCGTTGCGCATTTTTTGATAGCATGCTCTCAGAAGTAGTATTATTTCTGCATACTGCTGATTATCTAGCCCTCTATCGGAGATTACATTGATGACACCTAATGAAACATCGACCTCTCCAATCTCTTCTATATCAACCTCATGCTTAAAGGGCAAATGTATAGAGTTAAAAGGGTTAGAGATTGAATACTCTAGTTTGTCCGACAGTTTATTTTTTTTCACCTCTTCATTCTCAAAAAGAATTGTCCCATCTTTATCTATGGATAGAATTAGAGTGTTGACTTGCCAGTCGCATTGACCCCATTGTTTTTTGGCATATCTCTCCCAAAATATTCTTAGGCTATCTCTTATTTCTAAGGAATGTATTGTTTGAGGATTATTTACCAGATAATTTTGATATCTTTCTATTGAGTTTGTTTTTCTTGTCTTTAGCCAGTTTTTCTCTAAACTGTCTTTTTTACAGGAGAACAATATAAAAAAGCATACTGCTATCCAAATTACTCTAATCTTCATTATTTATCTTGTTTAAGAAGGGTCTTAGAATTTTTTTTAATGTTTGAACAGGTAGTTAGTGTCTGTCCAGAATGTCGGGAGTCTAAACTAGAAAGTTAAACCCATATGCATTGGAATGCGTAGCGAGTGCTTCAAGCCCAATAAAACAAGGATTTTAGTGAACGAAGCGTAGCGCCACTACGGTGAGCGAAACAAAAGCCAGCGAAGTCTTTGTTTTGAAGAGATTGGAGCACGCAACAGTAGAACTAATGTATATGTCGGGTTAAATATCAAGATTTGCCATTCTGTATATCGAGAGTTTGAGTAGGGGTGAACCTATGTGCTTGCTCTCAAGCCCCGAGGGGGAGACATTATTAACGCAGATATTGAACGTCATAGACAGTTCTAAATTAGTATATAGAAACTACAATGTTATAGTCACTATTTCTTGAATAGAATTTTTTTAAGGATACGAATGTGTTCTCCAGCTTATTCCATAGTTCTTCCTTGTTTGCTGTTTTCCATATGTTGGGGTATATTTGCTTTTCCTTGAATAGTCTCGTATCAAAACGTTCTTTCAATTCTTCAAGGTCTATTTTAGATACCTCTCTGCGTATTTCTTCTATCTCGTCGCTAGTAGAATAACCTATAAAATCAGAGTCCTCGTCGTCAGAGAATACATCTGCACCTACAACAAAATCGCTCAATTTACTGTTGGGTATTGGCTCGTATGCTGATACGCCAGTAAGTAGAAAATGTAGCCCATCCCAATATTCATTAATATCAACATAGTCTGTATCGTCGTCATTTCTGATTTCTTCGATGCTGTCAATCAAGTCTTCTCCAGATAATTCTTTCAAAGAATCTAAAGTGTCATCATCTACTCTCATATAAACTGCTAATAATTTCATTCCTTATGTGTGTATTAGAAGAATTATAAAAAAAGAGTCTGATAAAAAATCTCAGACTCTTTTTTTTATAAAATTCTGTATATTATCTTGAATTACTTAACCGAGTCCATATACTGAATAAGCTCGCAAACTTTTGCAGAATACCCCATCTCGTTGTCATACCATGAAACGACTTTAACAAAGTTTGGTGACAATGAAATACCAGCACCTGCGTCGAAGATAGAAGTGCGAGTATCGCCAACGAAATCGTTAGAAACAACAGCATCTTCAGTATAACCAAGTACTCCTTTCAACTCACTGCTTTCAGAAGCGGCTTTCATAGCTGCGCATATTTCTTCGTATGATGCTCCTTTTTCAAGACGGCAGGTAAGGTCTACCACAGAAACGTCAGGAGTAGGAACACGGAATGCCATTCCTGTAAGTTTCCCGTTTAGAGCAGGAATTACTTTGCCTACAGCTTTAGCAGCACCTGTGGATGAAGGAATGATGTTTTGTCCTGCTCCACGACCGCCTCTCCAGTCTTTGGACGAAGGTCCATCAACGGTTTTTTGGGTTGCGGTTGTTGCGTGCACGGTAGTCATTAGTCCTTCTACAATGCCAAATTTATCGTTTAACACTTTGGCAATAGGAGCTAAGCAATTGGTTGTGCAAGAAGCGTTAGAAACAAAGTTCATATCTTTTGTGTAAGAAGTGTTGTTTACACCCATTACAAACATTGGAGTGTCGTCCTTAGAAGGTGCCGACATTACTACTTTCTTAGCGCCTGCATCAAGGTGTCCTTGAGCTTTTTCTTTTGTAAGGAATAGACCTGTTGACTCGACAACATATTCTGCTCCTACTGCTCCCCAGTTGATGTCTGCAGGGTTTCTCTCTGCAGTAACTCTGATAGCATTTCCATTTACAACCAATTTCCCATCTTTCACCTCAACGGTTCCGTTGAATTTTCCGTGAGTAGAGTCATATTTCAACATGTAAGCCATATAATCAACATCAATAAGATCGTTGATAGCTACTACTTGTACTGTTCCTTTGGCTACTGCCTGACGGAAAACAAACCTTCCGATACGGCCGAAACCGTTAATTCCTATTTTAATCATAATTTTAATGTGTTGTTATTAAACAAATTATATTCTCCCACAAAGAAAGCTATTTTATTTTAATTCATAAATAGCTCAATTGTTAAATTAAAGCTACTTTTTACAGGTGCTTCGCTACTTCTACTTCTTCGTATGCTTCAACCATATCGTTCACTTTTATATCGTTAAACCCATCGATATTTAAACCGCACTCAAATCCTTTTGCAACTTCTTTTGCATCATCTTTAAATCGTTTTAACGATGCCAGCTTACCTGTATAAATGACTATGCCGTCTCTGATGATACGAACTTTTGAGTTCCTGTTAATTTTTCCATCTCTAACTATACAGCCAGCAATAGTTCCCACCTTGCTAATTTTGAAAGTTTCCAATATCTCGACAGTGCCGACAATTTGCTCTTTAATTTCTGGTGCCAACATTCCTTCCATTGCCGATTTGATCTCTTCGATGGCATCGTAAATAATCGAGTACAAACGTATGTCAATCTCTTCTGACTCTGCAAGCTTCCTTGCTCCTAGCGATGGGCGTACTTGGAAGCCTACTACTATTGCATTGGATGCTGATGCGAGCATAATGTCAGACTCTGAAATTTGTCCTACTCCTTTATGGATTACGTTAACTTGAATTTCCTCTGTTGATAGTTTTATCAATGAATCTGATAGGGCTTCTGTTGAGCCGTCGACGTCTCCTTTCACTATGATGTTAAGCTCTTGGAAGTTGCCGATTGCAATACGTCTGCCAATCTCATCCAGGGTGATATGTTTCTGAGTTCTAAGACCTTGTTCACGTTGCAACTGGCTACGTTTTGTTGCTATGTTGCGAGCCTCTCTTTCTTCTTCCATTACGTTGAAGTTGTCTCCTGCTTGTGGAGCTCCGTTTAATCCAAGTATTATGGCAGGCTCTGCGGGTTTGGCTTCTTGGATGCGTTGATTACGTTCGTTAAACATTGCTTTGACATGACCGAAATATTGACCTGCCAAGATAACGTCTCCTTGGCGCAAGGTGCCAGACTCCACTAGTACTGTAGATACATATCCTCGCCCTTTGTCTAGCTCTGACTCTATGATTGTTCCATTGGCCAAGGCCGAAGGGTTTGCTTTTAAATCGAGTAAGTCTGCCTCGAGCAATACTTTTTCTAGTAGCTCTTCAATACCTTGTCCCGATTTTGCTGAAATATCTTGCGATTGGTACTTGCCCCCCCAATCTTCTACCAAGTAGTTCATGCTTGCAAGATTTTCTTTTATTTTTTCAGGGTTTGCTCCTGGCTTGTCAATCTTATTTATTGCAAATATAATCGGAACGCCTGCTGCCTGGGCATGATTAATCGCTTCCCTGGTCTGTGGCATGACACTATCATCTGCTGCTACTATAATAATTGCAATGTCTGTAACTTGTGCTCCTCTTGCTCGCATTGCCGTAAATGCCTCGTGTCCTGGGGTATCGAGAAAAGTTATTTTTCTTCCGTCGGAAATCTTAACGTGATATGCTCCGATATGTTGGGTGATGCCTCCTGCCTCTCCTGCAATAACATTAGCACTTCGGATATAATCTAAAAGAGATGTTTTCCCATGGTCCACATGCCCCATTACAGTTACTATCGGTGGACGAGGCTGTAGTTTGGACTCATCCACTTCTTCTTCATTATTAATGCCTATAGATTCTTGAATGTCAACGCTTACAAACTCTAACTCGAAGCCAAATTCGTCAGCAACAACGGATATTGTATCCGCATCCAAACGCTGGTTGATTGATACAAACAAACCGAGGCTCATACATGTCGAAATAACGTCGGTTACACCGACGTCCATCATGGTAGCAATTTCACTTACTGAAACAAATTCAGTAACCTTCAAGATCCTTTGTTTTAACACGTTGCTTTCTGCTTCAGCAATCATCCGCTCGGTATTGGCCTGGCGTTTTTCACGTCTATATTTTGCTCCTTTGCCAGACTTATTGCCTTTGGACGTTAAGCGTGCCAAGGTTTCTTTCATTTGCTTTTCTACATCCTCTTCGGCAACGTCTTTTTTTACTACGTGTTTTTTGCGCTTTTTGCCTGCCACATTTTTTTGATTCGCCTTGCTATTCTGGTTTGGATGTTGTTTTTTATTGTTGTCATGTTGACCTTTACTTTGATTTTTCTCAGCTGTTGGGTCAACCTTTCTGTTATCTATGCGCTTACGTTTTTTCTTTGCATTCTCTTTCGATTGGCTAGCTCTTTCTGCGGCCTTTTCTTCTTTGGTCTTTCGTTGTGGACGAGTGCGTTGGTCTATGCTTGAAAGGTCTATCTTACCAACAACTTTAACCTTCTCTACCTTAGGAATGTTTGTCTTAACATGCAATGGAACGTCTTTTTGCGCATTTTTTTCTTCTGTCTTCGCTTCTGGTTCTACCTTCTTTTTTGGTTCTTTCTTCTTCTCTGTTTCTTTGGGCGTTTCTATAGGTTCTTCCTTTTCGATTTCTACCTCTTTGACAGTATCTTTTTTTTCTTCTGTCGATTCTGTTTTTTCTTCCTCCTTGGGTTTAGGCTTGTCAAAGTCAATTTTACCAACAATTTTTACGCTAGCTTTGGGCGTTTCTGTTCGTAGAATTTCTTCCTCCTTGGTTTGGTCAGGAGTATTGTTGCTGTCCGAGTCCGCTTCGTCTAGGGACAATGATTCTTTTTTTGAACCAACATGTACCTTTTTTGATTCGGCCTTTAGGTCTAGGTCTTTCTTAAATTCATCCTCAAGAAGCCTACATGCTTCGTCAGGAATCTTTGCGTTAGGATTGGTTCCTATGCTAAAGCCTTTATCCTCTAAAAAATCCACTATCGTTGACCTCCCGACATTCAGAACCCTCGCAATCTTACTTAATCGAATTCCGCTATTTTCTGTGCCCATATTCTACTTTTATTATTTCTTATCCTTTTTAAAACACCGAGCGATTACTCAAACTCGGCTTTTAGTATATCGACTAATTCCTCTACTGTTTCTTCTTCTAAGTCTGTACGTTTTACCAAATCTTTGATATCCATACCAAGAACATCCATTGCAGTATCGCACCCAATGGACTTTAATGTCTCGATTACCCACTCGTCAATCTCGTCCGAAAACTCCTCTAGCCTAACGTCTTCCGTAGAGCTCTCGTCGATCTCTCTATAAACATCTATTTCGCATCCTACGAGCTGGCTTGCAAGACGAATATTCAAACCTCCTTTGCCAATTGCCAACGATACCTCTTCGGGTTTGAGGAAAACTTCACATTTCTTTATGCCTCCGTCCTCTTCAGAAAATTTTATATTGTTAATCTTCGCTGGACTTAAAGCTCGTTTTACGTATAGCTCCTGGTTGTTTGTAAAGTTGATAACATCAATGTTCTCGTTTCTCAGTTCCCTAACAATTCCGTGTATTCTTGAGCCTTTCATTCCGACACATGCCCCAACTGGGTCCACTCGTTCATCGTACGACTCAACAGCCACCTTTGCTCTTTCGCCTGGGGACCTAACTACTTTTTTAATAATAATTAGACCGTCAAAAATCTCTGGTACTTCCAGTTCAAATAATCTCTCCAAGAATACGGGTGATGTTCTGGACAGTATTACAATGGGATTATTGTTTCGCATTTCTACCTTATAAACCACAGCCCGCAACGAGTCGCCTTTTCTGAAGTAATCTGACGGAATCTGCTCATTCTTAGGGAGAATAAGTTCGTTCCCATCGTCGTCAAGAAGTAAAATCTCTCGTTTCCACACTTGATACACTTCTGCCGTAATAATCTCTCCTATTCGATCTTTATATTTTGAGTATAGATTATCTTTCTCGAATTCGATTATTTTGCCAACCAGATTCTGGCGAAGATTTAAAACTGCTCTGCGCCCAAAATCCGAGATTTTAATCTCGTCGCTCACCTCTTCGCCTATCTCAAAATCATCATCAATTTTTTTTGCTTCGCTTAGTGATACTTCGCTCTCAGAATCTTCAAGATCTTCGTCGGCTACAATAGTCCGGTTACGCCATATTTCAAAATCACCTTTGTCTGCGTTTATTATTATGTCAAAATCAGTGTCTTCGCCATACTTTTTTTTAAGCATACCTCTAAAAACATCTTCAAGGACACTCATCATAGTAGCTCTATCTATATTTTTGAGCTCTTTAAACTCCGAAAATGATTCCAGCAAATTTATTCCGTCCATTACTATCGTTTTTTTAGCTAAAAGCAAAGTTTCGTTGACTTTATATTTTCTAGCCTTATAGTTATTATTTCTGTTTCTTTATTTTGTCTCTTGCCTGGGTTCTTTATCTTCTCTAAGCTTATTGTTCCTTCGCTTAGCCCTCGCAGATTCCCTTCTGTTGTATGGTTATCATTACTCAACACTTGGACTTTCCTCCCAATGTTCTTAGTGTATTGCTCTTCAACCCTGAACGGTCTGTCTAATCCTGCTGACGATACTTGCAAGGTATAATCTTCTTGCTCCCTGTCAAATGTCCCTGTAATATGACGACTTAGTGCTTGACAGTCGGATATACTCACGCCACAAAACGAATCAATGTAAATTGACACATTGTCTCCACCTTTTATAAGGACCTCTACAAGGAAAAATCCTTCGGGAAGCCACTCTCTGACACTATTTTCTATATCTGTTTTCTTCATTTGCAAAACGAAAAAGGGGAACATCTGCCCCCCTACCTTCTTCCTGAGTGCAAAGGTAATACATTTCAACACAATGTGCAAATAATTACACGCAGTTTTCCTTTTTTTGCTTTGATCGTCTGAAGTACGTGTAAAATATACTATCTTTGTGAGTGCCAAGCCTTATAAAACTTTTTATAATAAAGATTTTAAAAGTTGGCTTGTGTTGCTGTTACAAATTATGATTTTTGAAAATAAACTAGTTCGTGGAATACTTATAAAACGCTACAAACGTTTCCTTGCAGACGTGATGCTCTGCGATGGGTCTGTGGTAACTGTTCATTGCACTAACTCGGGATCGATGAAAACATGCATTGAAGAAGGAGCTGAAGTTTACCTGTCAGACATCAACAACCCTAAGCGTAAGACTCGCTATACTTGGGAAATGATTAAAATAGGCGCCTCCTGGGTTGGGGTGAATACGCTAAATGCTAATAAAGTAGCTTACGAATTGATTGAAAATAGGTCAATTAGAGGTCTGGATTGTTACAACTACATAAAGCAAGAAGTGAAGTTTGAAGACAGTAGGTTTGACATTTTTGCTAAAAACGATAAAGAGCAATGTTTTATAGAAGTAAAAAATGTGTCGATGAAAGATGGGGACTATGCGGTCTTTCCCGACGCCGTTACGGCTAGAGGGCAGAAGCATCTGCAAACACTGCTAAGGGTAAAAGCCAGCGGAATACGAGCGGTTATGCTTTATATTGTACAACGCTCGGATGTCTGCAAGTTTGCACCTGCCAGCAACATAGACCCAAAATACGCAGAGCTACTTGGTAATGTGCACAGAAAAGGGGTAGAAGTATATGTAGCTCAAACGAAAGTGTCTCCATCGGGCATATTTCTCAAAGACATGCTAGACTTTCAGTGTTAATACTTGTATCCCGAAAGAATGATATTTTTATCGAAATAAAATAAAAAAGACACTTGTAAGCTTTTGTTTAGTAATTGAATATTTTTGCGCTGTAAGCTTTAACCTTAATACAATAAGCTTGCGACACAAAAGAGGATAATTAAAAAGCGGCAAATCTTATGATTTATAGAGATTTATATAATTAAAAATGAAAATGCTAAAAATGAAAATGCTTGGAATCCTGATATGTATAGGTATACATATGCCATTATTGGCTCAAAACCTCGTATATGTAAATGCCGAAGATCTTGATATTATCGGAAAGGCAAACCCTACTCCTATGCATTACCATAGGATTGATACGATGAAGTATAATAACATGCCTCAGGGGGTTAAAAACCTGTTTACCAATTCGGCAGGATTAGCTATTGCCTTCAAAACAAATAGTAATATAATTGCGGCTCGATGGACAACTGCTAGCTCCTACACCCTGACCAATATGACAGCTATCGTTGGAAAGGGACTTGACCTTTACATAAAACGAGATGAGGAATGGATTTTTGCAGGTGTAGGGCGACCCACAGGCGATTCTTCATCATGTAGAATAGTTGAAAATATGCAAGATGGAGAAAAAGAATGTTTGTTGTACTTGCCCTTGTATGACGAAATCAGAACACTGGAGATAGGGGTTAGTGAAGGACACAAAATAGAAACAATGAAGAACCCCTTTAAAAAGAAAGTTATAATATACGGCTCTAGTATCTTGCAGGGGGCATCTGCTAGTCGTCCTGGCATGGCTTACCCTTCACGCATGACACGCAAAACAGACTTGGATTTTATCAACTTGGGACTCAGTGGGAGAGGGAAGATGGAGCATTCTGTTGCCAATATGCTTGCCGACATTGAAGCTGATGCATATATTCTTGATTGTGCCCCCAACCCAAGTCCCGAGGAGATTACAGAAAGGACTGAATATCTGGTAAATACTATACGTAAACAGAATGCCAAAGCTCCGATAATAATGATTCAAAGCGTGGTGAGAGAAAGCGGAAATTTCGACATGAAAGCGCGTGCGCGAGTGGAAGCGCAGAATCGAAATTTTAAGAAAGAATTCGAGAAATTACAAGCTTCTGGGGTCGAAAATATTTACTACATCGAGGGCGACTTATTGGGCTCTGATCATGAAGGAACAACCGACGGCGTTCATCCCAACGACCTAGGTTTCGACAGAATGCTTAGAGTAATTGAGCCTGCTGTAATAGATGTTTTTCAAAAACATGATATATAAGGACTCTGAGTATTGGAACCAAACACAGAAACATGACCATCTTTGCAAGATATACATATGGCAGTTAAGACAGACCCAAAATCCGCAAGCCCTATTTTACGAACTGAAAATTGGATCGGCATTAACATTTTTGGCTCTATGTCGTTTGTAGTGGGTAGTTATTTTAGCTTTGCCGTAGGCAATTAATCTTACTAGCATGAAAATTTCCACGCATAGCTTCCCCATCGGGGATTAATCTGTTTAATTGTTGAAGGTTTAGGGTTGAATTGTTGAAGGTTGAATTGTTGGAAGTTTAGGATCTGCGCAGGGCGAACATTGTTAAAATTATTAATATTTTGAGGTCTGTGCAAGGTAAATAGGGTTAAAGTTTTTGATTTGG
>JBKECH010000130.1:0-1562 GCA_047974415.1 Bacteroidales bacterium
ATAGGAGCCTCTGGCTTTGTAGGAACACGCCTGACCGACCTCATTAAAAAAGATTTTGAACTCAAAATCTTCGATAAACAAGCCAGTCATTTCTTCAATGACTTAGTAACTATTGGAGATGTGCGCAATCAAAAACAGCTAGACGCTGCATTGGCAGGACAAGAAGCAGTAGTGCTTTTGGCAGCCGAACACCGAGATGATGTTTCGCCCACATCGTTATATTATGATGTGAATGTGCAAGGCACCCGCAATGTGCTAGAAGCAATGGATAAAAATGGAGTGAAGAAGATTATCTTTACGAGTTCGGTGGCAGTATATGGCTTGAATAAAAAGAATCCAAATGAAACACATCCTGTTGATCCTTTTAATCATTATGGCAAGAGTAAATGGCAAGCAGAAGAAGTGCTCAGAGAATGGTATAACAAAGATCCAGAGAATCGCTCGCTCACCATTATTCGTCCGACAGTAATCTTTGGCGAACGCAACAGAGGGAATGTTTATAATCTGTTGAAACAAATCGCTTCGGGTAGATTCTTAATGGTGGGCAAAGGCACCAACTTAAAATCGATGTCGTATGTAGGTAATATAGTGGCACTGATTCAGCATTTCTTGAAAAAAGACGAAATGAGATATGAGGTGTATAACTATATTGATAAGCCCGATTTGAATATGAATGAGCTAGTGGCACAGGTTGAAACGAGTTTGAATAAGAAAATACCGTCTATTCATTTCCCTTATTGGATGGGCATGCTGGGAGGCTATTGTTTTGATGTGCTGAGCAAACTATCGGGCAAAAAGTTTTCGGTAAGTTCGGTGCGAGTAAAGAAATTTTGTGCAACCACCCAATTTGATGCCACTAAAGTGCATTCTTCAGGCTTCCAAGCTCCGTACACCCTTGCCGAAGGCTTACACCACACCCTCCACTACGAGTTCATCAACCAGCAAAAAGACAACATCACCTTTGAAAGCGAGTAAAAAACAATAATGAGCATGATTAAACAGAAAACACTATATTTGGGGAGCGGAAAAATAATAACATAGGACCATGGGCGTTCAACTAGAGAAGTTGGAAATTATGAAGTTGGTTTTATAAACGGACAATTCAAGTGTTTTGAAGGTAGATAAAGCAAATTTTCAAACACAGCGATTCAAACGATTTTTGGAATGATGGCTATTTCGGTTTAACCGTGCCAGTGATTTCGGTTCAAACCGTGCCACGCTTTTCTTTTTTTTTGAGGAGGGGTCGTGGGCTAAAGTGAGCTATGCATTACGGTTCGTTTTGTGCCACTGAAAAAGATTAAGTTTAACCGACGGCTCCCTTATCTTCTCATCAACAATTTCAACAACTCTTCATTGATATAATAATTTGCCGTGCCGAGTTTTCTCTTAGAAAGCAAGCCGTCATCAGATAGTTTATTCAGGTAGTTGGCGGCAGTTAGGCGAGAAACTCCCAAGTCGTCTATCAGGAACTCGATTTTTGTGTAGGGATGTTTGAAGAGATTATTCAGCAAATCTTGACTGTAGAATTTATACTGGTCTCGAAGTCGATGTTTATAATCTTG
>JBKECH010000017.1:0-19713 GCA_047974415.1 Bacteroidales bacterium
ATTCCTTGCTAAAGCGAATGACATCGAAGTCGTTGATTTTATATCGAGATGTGTAAATGTCTGGACAGAAACTAAGGTTTCTCCTGAAATTGACCCCCTCGCTTTTTCTCCCAATGGTCGCAAAAGAGAATCGACAAGTCGATTTGCAGAGCCTAATGTGGGCTCTGATACAAAGGCAGAAACAACGCCTTTGTGTAAACAATTACCAAAGAAAGGTAGGCGATTATGCAGATAAAGAGAAGCCGAAAGATCGAATGTCGAGTAAGTAATATGGAGAAACTTGCTTTGCAGAAGAAAGCCCAGCAAGCTGGCGTAACATTATCGGATTACATCCGAAGCACGGCTCTAGATTATGACCTTGCCTACAAATTAACTTCGGAAGAAGTGGAATGCTACAAAGAACTCACTCGGCTAAAGAATAACTTTCAGAACATTGCCAATTATATGAAGTACAAAGCTAATTTGGAGCTTCGGCAAGCTATTACGGATGTTATTGCTTTGGTAAATCAACAACTCAAAAAGTTTTACTGATGATAGCAAAAGCAAGCTCTTGCATAGGTGGAACGGCATTGATTGGCTATGTGGTCAACCCTAAGAAAGGTTACGAGTTGGAGCGAAACAATCTATCAGGAGTTAAGGCATCGGAATTGTACGAAAGTATGCGAGTTATTCAGAATCAAAACCTACGATGCAAGAACAATACGATTTCTATTGTCCTTTCTCCTGAAGTTGAAGACGGTAAGCGTTTGAGTGATGCGCAATGGAGGGATCTATCAAAACGCTTTCTGAATGGCTTGGGCATTGATGCAGATGATTCGCAATACTTGTGCTTTATTCACACTGAAAAGGAGCATAAGCACGTGCATATCATTATCAATCGGATAAACTACGATGGCACGCCAGTTAAGGATAACTACATTGGTAAAAGAGCTCAGCGAGTTGCTCATGAACTAGCTTTAGAAATGGGATTGAAATCGGCAAGAGATATAAAACAGCAACGAGAGCAAAGCGAGAAGCAAAGGGCTAAACAGTTTCGGATGGACTTTAAGCAGGCTCACGAGGAAGTATCAAACCTGCAACCTACGAGTATCGAAGCATACTGCCTGCTAATGAAGCCACGAGGCTTTGAAGTCAAACCCACAATCAACAAGCAAGGGAATGTTCAAGGCTATCGAGTAAAGAATATCCGCACAGGCGAAGACCTCAAGTTATCACAGATTGATAGAAAGATTAAGCTCGATGACAAATTCTTTGAAGAACTGAAGCAAAGCAAAGAACAGCAAATGCAATCCGACATCGCCCTCAAACCACCAACAATACACAAACCCAAAAGGAGAATCAAATTATGACACGACTAAAGAAAACCACAAGCGTCCGCATTGAAGATGCTTTGGATATTGTATCAAGCAAAATTATTGACCTAGACAATACAGCAAAGCAACTGAAGCAAATAGAGCACAGCATTGCAAAGGAAGTCACAAGGGCGGAGAAAGTGAAAATTGAAGTTCTTACAGGAAAACTTGAAGAATGCTTCGAACGCCATTATAAGAATGTCAAAGCAATGAACGAGGAGTTTGAGAGAAAGAACAAAATTTGGCGGTATGCCTATGTTCTAATTGGTATTGCTTTAGTGGCGATGTTTGTGGCTGGCGGAGTGGTATGGAGGTTTTATGGATAGAGAGCTACTTATGTTTTAGATATTCCTCATTGTTTTTTAGAGTCACTTTTTGGTTATGTCCAGCGTTCATTACTTTGATTATTTTAGTTTTATAATCGTCATTATCTTTGTAAAAAAGATATGCTTCCACATTTACCCTTCGTCCTTCCCATAGATTCTCCGCACTTTCTAATAGTCCCATATACTTGACAGAGTCTATATCTTCAGAAAATTCATTTCTAGAAAGCATTAAATTAAGATTTTTTTCAATTTCTATTGTGTCATTACTATCTATAAGTCCAATCATATCTATTGGAGTCTTATTGCTCCTTGGCTTATCAAAATGCATTAAGCTTAATTTGTTAACAGCATCTACCTTGTACAGTTCTCTATTGCTTGGAGAACCTCCTCTACCAGTGCATATATATAAGTATAGCTCATTTCCAACAACTAAATAATTGTGGTCTATTAAATATCCCCCCAAAATTATCAACACTTCCCCCACCAATACTCAACAATTCATACTCCTTTTGCCTAAAATCAACACCTTGTGAAAAGCTATATTCCTGCAGGGTTGCATGCATTCTCTTGTAAAGAAGTACATACAGCGTTCTATTCTCAATAAATGCGTCTATTATTTTTGGAATTGTTAGTATGTATTCAGGTTGTATAAATGGTAAATCAAGAATTTGAGAATCTAACTTCACAGTATTCAGAACTTTATTGTCAACCTTCTTTTCTAACCACAACGACCATTCTTCTTTATCCCCTTCTACTTTTTTAAAATTCTGATATATAAATAAGCTATCTGATATTTGTATAGTTCTCATTTGTTTTAAATTTATTTGTGCTATGGTTTGTATTGATCCGAATAAAACACATATTACTAATAGCAAAAACTTCATTTCCTTTATGTATTAGCATGTCTAGAATCACTAGATATAATATAGGTATGTAAATTCTCATCTACAATTTCATCAAGGACAGTTTTTTTATCTTCAATCTTGAAACAAGCTATACTTGTAATATTATCGTTACAATATGTAACTAGATTACTATCCATTTCGGAATATTCCAACCCATACGAGGGATCTAAAAAGAATCTTTTATTAAAAAATACCCAAATACTCCTCCATCCTCTGGTTGAATTAAGACCGTTGCAAAACAAGGTCAAATAATTTTCATTTTTGTTTCGGACCAAAATTTCAAGCATTTTTGATCAATTTTGAGACGATTGTTTTAATTTTAGGCTTTTAAAGCCTTCTTTTTAGGGATATTCCTCCCTAAATTTTACAATTAGACGCAATTATCCCAGGACTCCGATAGAGGTTGTAGCAGATTGCCTCCATCAAGTTTTGAGAGTGCATCTTTGCAATTCCTCTGTATCGAGCTACGCCACCGCCAAACCATCGTTTTATTCCTCCAAAAGTCCGCTCCACTTTGAAGCGCGTTTTGCCAATCAGTTTGTTATACTTCTTTTCCCATGGAGTTAAAGGCTTATTGCGCTTGGCTTTCTTCAATATTCTATTTTTCAGTCCTCGTTTTTCTAATATAGCGTCGTTCTTAGCTGAGTTATACCCCTTATCTGCACTAACAGGAATGCCTGTTGGTAAGTCTGCAGCATCCAAAACATCTTCTAGATTAGAAACTTCGTTGGTACTTGCCGTGGTCGTCACAACCCCCAGAACTAAACCCTCTTCATCTGTGACGTGATGCTTCTTATATCCAAAATGAAACTTACCTCGCTTCTTTAACCACGTCCCATCTTTATCTACGCTATCTGCATACTTCTTTCTTACTTCACTTTGCTTTGGATCTTCTCGATCTTGGGTAACTTCATGTTCACTCTTGCCTTTGGGGCGAAGAGGAGTGTCAATTACACTTGCATCAACAATTGCTCCTTGTTTTACTATTATACCGTGAGCTTCTAATTGGCTATTGATAAGCTTAAATAACTTGTTAAAAGCTCCGCTTTTAGTCATTGCTGTCCTAAAGCGACTTAAAGTGCTATGGTCTGGAGCTGATTGATCTATGGTCAAGCCACAGAAATAGCTAAAAGAAATGCTATCATTTATCCGATCTTCTACTTCATAATCACTCAAGCCATACCAAAACTGGAGTAAGCACATCTTAAATAACAGCAAACCATTATAAGAGGGCTTGCCTGTAGCACTCTTGCCTTTTTGATAATTAGAACCGATCAAGCTACTTATAGAGTCCCAATCTAACAACTGATTTACTTGTGTGAAGAAGGTACGCTTTATCTTACGTGTCCTTGCGTTGCAGATGCTATCTGCCAAGGTCGGATGGTGTTCTTGTTTCATACCTTAAAGGTACGAAAATACTTCCTACCGTGCAACGGTCTTGAATTAATACTCCCATAGTTAATAATATCAATTTAGTTTACATTGTCAAATATACATAAAAATAAACAGGGAAATCGCTTTACCTTTATATCATTTGTATGATGGATCATAATACTTTTTCTCATCTCCTTTTTAAAAACAACAAAAACATGATCCCCAAAAAAGTGCATCGGATTTTTATTACCTTGTGCTTTAGTGGCGATGTCTGTGGCTGGTGGGGTGATTTGGAGGTTTTATGGGTAGTAGGGTAATTTTCTTGTTAAGAAAAAATATTCTAATTTATTATTTTATTCTAGTAATTGAGGTTTTATTCTGTTATTTCATTTTCTGAATAATTACCAATTAACCACCTTTTATTAAGGCTATCATATTGGATTACCTCAATCTTCTCTGATTCATAACTGCGTTTAAAAAGGAAATAGGTTACATCATCAATATTATCGCTATGAGAACAACCAAATCCTCCTGATATATATCCTAAGTAATAAATATTGTTATTCTTATGTGGAAATACTTCTGTTAAGACCCGAACAATTTCATCATTTACTTTTTCTTCTTCATTATCTAAGTCTATCTCCTCAATACGACCAACACTATCTAGAAATTCATTTTCTATTGAATCTTGTAATTTTATTATCGACATCTTTTTTTGATTGTTGTCAAATCTTAGGAGCGATGCACTTCCATTGCCAGAGAAGACCTCTGTTCCTGCAATATATTTTATAAATATATCATTTTCTGATAAAACTTTTATCTCTGAATGAAAAAAAGGATCTCCAAAATTCATATATGAGCCGAACACAGCATGACCTGAAAAATAAATATTTTTAACAAATTCTTTCTTTTCTTTAAACTCATATGTATACAAAAATATTTTTCCATAATTATATAACATTAGATACAATGTCCTATTTATTTTTACTGCGTCTCCAAAAATTATTTTCTTTCTGATGTCTCCTATAAAAATATCAGGCTCACCACTATAGATACCTTTCCGTTCAAAATGCTCCAACAAAATAGAATCATTCACCTTATTATTGTATAGAATGATATCCCAACAAGTCATTTTATTATCAGAATCTGATGTAATAGCCATTTTAATATCTATATGCTCAATATGTTTAATGTATTCATCCATAACTTCATTGTTTATAATTTTATCTGTTTGACCTGCTCCTGATAAGGATGTCGTAAAAAGAATAACTGTTAGAATAATAATTTCTTTATAACTTAAATATGATTTCATCGTATGTTTTATAGGGAATTATGTCAGTGCTTTCATATATTTTGAATGATAAATACTTATCCATTTCTACTGTTTTTGTCATATATAGAAGAGGTAATTCCTTTTCACCTACTCTTAAAAGATCTATATAAGTCTTAGAATGTTTGGCATCAAAAAAAGGCATTCCTGTATCATCAATCTTGCAAAACAAAACTCCAGACAATGCTGATTTTGCATAAGACCTGAGTAACTCATTATCTTTTTTGAAAAAAACTGAGCTTTTTATACCATATGATGGATCATAATACTTTTTCTCATCTCCATTTTTAAAAACAACGAAAACATGATCCCAAAAAAAGTGCATCGGGTTTTTATTACCTTGTGCTTTATTGCCGTCTATAACTTCTTCAATTGGAGGTGCCGGATCTTTAATTGTCCAAGGAGCTACCAAAAAGATTGAATTGTAATACTCGCGTCGATTTACAGAATGTATATGTCCTCCTCCTATAGCTGAAGTAAAAGAAAACATGTCAATCTCTATACCCTGAGTTAATGCAATATGTATAAAGAATGAAGCAAACTCACCACACCTAGAATCACCATTTCTTAACAGTCCACGTAAGCCCCTATCGAAATGTCCTCCATATAATGCACTATTATTTCGCCAATATCCTAATCCTTCTGATAATTCCACATCTAAAAAATCTGTAAATTCTCTTGCTCTAAAGACTTTTAATGGTTCAAATTCCTTAAACATACCATCTAATATTTGTTCTTTCTCGTCTTCTTTGCCTTTCTCGTCTTTCGTGACTTCTTTTGTTTTATCAGATGAATACAAAACACTGCCTTGTTTACACCCTATCCAAAGTAAAGACTCTAAAATGTGCAATCTCTTGTTAAAAGAATTCTTTATTTGCATGTTGAGATGTTCGGAATCCATTATAGAGTCAAACTTGCTAAACAAAGGATCCCTCCATGTTAAGTATAGCGTATTTCTACATGAACCTGCATTTATCCAAGACTTTCCATCCTCTGAATATTCAAAGATAAGCTCAAAATTTGGAAAGTACTTAATTGTGTCTTCATAGGGTATATTTGAACTTTGAAAGGTTATTTCAAATTCTCCCTCTGTTTTGCCTTCATTTATCTCAAAATTATATTTTTCATTTTTATCTCTTACTCTAAGTTTCGGATTGACTGAGAAAGGCTCATCGGTTAATACCTTAAATGTAGCCTCCATAATTATTTTATTTTGGCTAGATAGGGTTATGGGGATAGGATCTGGTTTTATATTTTTAAAGTCGTCTGGTTCTGTTCTCTTATTAAGCCAATGATAATATTTATCTTTACCTTTAAATTTATCCTTAAGAATGTATAACTTTTTATAATCTGAGAAATACATTATATCATCGCTACAAACATCGTATTTTGTTTTAAAATTAACTTTTGTAACTATTAAATTTGCATCGCGCGAAGGCTCACTTCCATAATAATTCTTTTCTCCAGTAATAGCTTTGGCGACCCCTACATTCTTTACTTTCTCCGCTTCAACTAGCTCATCAGTTGCCTTTGATATTTTTTTATGTCGAGATTTCTTAACTGCATTCAGTTCCCATTTTCCAGACTCTCTTACTGCATTTTCTTTTTCCCAAAGCTCTTCTAACTCTGATTTTTTATTATCAATATAGGTTTCAAGATCGCTCTCGGACATATTATTAAACTCTTCCATAATCTATAATTATTGTCCAGTCGTTTTGAAAGTTATTTTTCCTCCTAAAGAACAGTTTATAAATGATCTGTCCAATAGAGCTAAATCGTCATTTACATACATGTCTTTCTTTACATCTTTCCATTCTTGAAGACTAATGCAACTAATACATGGTTTCTGTTTTTTTGCGCAGAGACCAAAATTAAACCCATTCAGTATCGGATCTTTATCAATTGCTGAACAAAACTGTTTATCATTAAAACTCACCCCTTTCGGGATAGCCTTTAGTGGGCAAGGAAGAGTGCCGTTAGAACAAAACATCAAGGCTCCATCTACAACATACTCAAATACTCCTCCATCCTCTGGTTGAATTAATACTCCCATAGTTAATATATCAATTTAGTTTACACTGTCAAATATACATAAAAATAAGACACTCTCAATATCATTTAAATTATTTAAGTTATCTTGGATAATCTCGTTTAACTAATGTAAACTTTTCAATCTATTATTGACCCTTTTAGTTCTAGATTCATATCTTACGTATCTTGTCGCTTCATCACTTAGCGCTACATAACCTAGGAATCTCATGAACAGCACTCTACCTCACCCCACAAACACATCTTCAATCCCCTTAATCCTACTCGCCAATCCCTCCATATCATTACTGATTTTGCTATTGGTAATCCGAGCATAGATTTGAGTAGTTGTAATATTCGTATGGCCCAACATTTTTGATACTGTTTCTATCGGAACACCTTGCGACAGGCAGACTGTGGTTGCAAACGAGTGCCGACTTAAATGGAAGGTCAGATTCTTATTGATACCACATACATCTGCGATTTCTTTGAGGTATGAATTAAGCCTTTGATTGCTCATTATTGGCAACAGCATATCATCTTCGCATCGGTCTTTATATTTCTCTATAATCTTCAAAGGAATAGGAAGCAAGGGAACATTTACAGCAACGTCTGTTTTCTGGCGCTTTGTCATTATCCACAACTTGCCATCGAATGATTTTGAGATGTGTTCTGCTCTCAGGTTCTTCAAATCGACATAAGCAAGCCCTGTGAAACACGAGAATATGAAAATATCTCGTACGTGTTCCAATCGCTTAATGGAAAACTCCTTTTTGAGCATTATTCCTAACTCCTCTTCTGTCAGATACCCTCTATCAACTTTCTTAAAACGTATCTTGTAGTTCGCAAAAGGGTCGGTTGCAATCCAATCATTATTCTTTGCCATTGTTATTATCCTTTTGAGGCGTTGCATATACTTTGCAAGTGTATTCTCACTACACTCACAATCGGCGCGTAAGTAAGATTCAAAGTCTGTAATAAACTTCAACTTTATATCGTTGAGTGATATATCAAATATTCCATATTCTTGTTTCATAAAGGCTTCTAGGCGGTCGCAAGCTCTAACATACTTCTGTAATGTTGCTTTTGTATTACTGATGCCGACGAGCTTCTCAAAGTCTTTATTGTGTATTCTGAACACTTCGAGTAGCTTCTTGCCTTTAGTGCCACATCCTAAGAATGTGTTTTTTATATTTTCTACAGTAATGTCTTCATTCCTGTTGAGCAAATCATAATAGGTGTTCCTAATTGCAAGTCTTACCTCCTCAATAGTACTGTTTATGCCGATAGCCGTGTGTGTTCTGCCTTTTATAGATGATGTCTTTGTATCCCAAAGGTCGGGAATGATTTCAATCTTAGAACTAAATGCACACTTCTCGCCATTTAGCGTAATGCGCACCATAATGGTAGATTTTCCATTCTTGTTGATGTGATTTTTTCTCAGGTAAAAGAGAATTTTGAAAGTACTGCTCATAACTGTTTTCTTTTTGACCTTGTAACTCGTATAAAACTATGCTACAAAGGTCTGATTAATAAATAAGAAAACAACGACTTGTGCTAGGACAATATGCGACAGTTCAGGGACTTATGTGGACTAAAGTTACACGGAATATCAGTAAATTTCGTGTAACTTATTTGTAACTCTACACTGTCCAAAATTGACTTCATTCTGACCATCTTCAAATCCTCGAATAAACAAAAAGTCCCGTAAAACCTAAGTTCTACGGGACTTTGACTGCTCTTGACTGGATTTGACTCTCAGTTTTCGCTCCCCAAGTAGGACTTGAACCTACGACCTACGGATTAACAGTCCGCCGCTCTAACCAACTGAGCTATTGGGGAATTATTTTGCTGTTCTCTTAACAACGATGCAAATGTAATGCTTTTTTAATTGCCTCCAAAAAAAATACAAGAAAAAGTGATTTTTCTAATGTTTTTTTTGAACTAGCCACGGATAATACCTCGCTCCGAGTTCTTCACAAAAGCCAGCACCTCGTCGCGTTCAGCACTTGCTGGCACTTCTGCTTCAATGAGTTCTATTGCTTGAGTAGTGTTTAAGTCTTTTTGGTAGATGTAGCGATAGATGTCTTGAATCTCGTGAATTTTCTCATTAGAGAACCCCCTACGACGCAAGCCGATGGAGTTAACACCAGCAAAAGACAGGGGCTCTCTACCAGCTTTGGTGTATGGCGGAACATCTTTGCGCACTAGGGAGCCTCCTGAAATCATGGCATGCTTGCCAATGCGCACAAACTGATGGACAGCTGTGGTGCCCCCCAAGATGGCCCAATCTTCCACTACCACTTCTCCAGCCAGCTGCGTGCTATTCACCAAAATCACATGATTTCCTACGGTGCAGTCGTGAGCCACGTGCGCATAGGCCATGATGAGGCAATCGTTTCCGATAGTTGTTTTGTTTTTTGCAGAAGTACCCTTGTTGATGGTTACACACTCCCGAATAGTCGTATTGTCACCAATCTCAACAGTTGTATATTCTCCTTGGTATTTCAAATCTTGTGGAGAAGCACCGATGACTGCTCCGGGATATATGTGACAGTTTTTGCCAATTCTCACGCCAGACATAATGGTTACATTAGGTCCGATATGACAGCCTTCATCAATTTCAACATCCTTATCGATAGTTGTAAATGGTTCAACAACTACACTTTCAGCGAGCTTTGCCTCTGGATGTATATGAGTTAATGGGTGTTTCATATGTTATGTCTTAATTTTATCTATTGTTTCACTATTTGAGCCATAAATTCGCCCTCACAAACCAAGGTGTCACCCACATAGCAGAAGCCCACCATGTTTGCTATTCCTCTACGAATAGGCGAAGTAAGCATTAATTTAAATACGAGTGTGTCTCCAGGCACTACTTTGTGTCTAAATCTAACATTATCTACTTTTATGAAGTAGGTGGAATAGTTACCTTCTAAATCATTGAGCACATATAAACCACCACATTGAGCCATAGCTTCAATGAGCAAAACACCAGGCATGACAGGCTCTTCGGGGAAGTGGCCGATAAAAAAGGGCTCATTGCCTGTTACATTTTTCACCCCCACAATATGTTTATCTGTAATCTCCATCACCTTATCTACAAGTAGAAAAGGATAGCGATGAGGAAGCTTTTCTTTGATGGCATTGATGTCTAAGAGCGGCTTGGCATTGAAGTCATAAGTAGGTGTGTTCTTCCTCTTTTCTGCCAAATAGGCTTTGCGGATAAGTTTGGCTAAGTTGGTATTTACGCCATGCCCTGGTTTGGTGGCGATGACTTTTCCTTTTAAGCGCACTCCTGCAAGTGTTAGGTCGCCAATCACATCAAGCAGCTTATGTCGAGCGCACTCGTTGCTGAATTGCAAGTCGAGGTTGTTTAAAATGCCCGACTCGTGCACTTTTATTTCTCCTTTGTGGTTGAATAATTTGGCGATATGTTGCAGCTCGTCGGCCGACATCTCTTTATCCATAATGACGATGGCATTGTCTAAATCGCCGCCTTTCACTAGGTTATGTTGCAACAGAAACTCTAATTCTCGCACAAAGACAAATGTTCGGCAAGAGGCTATCTCTGTTTTAAAATCACGCAGCGAGTCGAGCGAGGCAAACTGGTTATTCAGCACGCTAGAGTCGAATGAAATTAAGCTGTTTATACTGTAGTCTTCATCGGGGAGAATCATGATTTCGGCACCAGTGTCAGTATCTTTATAGCTGATTTTTTTGGTGATGGTGAAATATTCTCGTTCGGCATTTTGCTCTACCACTCCTGCTTTTTCTATGCCCGCTACAAAAACTTTCGAGCTACCATCGGCGATGGGCATCTCTTGGTTGTCGATTTCAATCAGCACATTGTCGAGGTCCATGCCCGTGAGTGCCGCCAAGGCATGCTCGATGGTGCTTAGGCGCATATCATCTTTAATCAGCACAGTGCCTCGAGCGGTATCGCCAACCAGCAGCGCATCGGCTTCTATAATAGGGTGTCCTTCGATGTCGGTGCGCTTAAATTTGAAACCGTGATTTTCGGGAGCTGGCTTGAATGTAGCTTTTACCGTGCAGTTTGTATGTAGCCCTACTCCAGTAATCGTAAATTCTTGGGCTAAGGTCTTTTGTCTTTGAATAGTCATGTAGAAATGGTTCAGCCTAACTTTTCTTTTAGGATATTTAATTCTTTCTCTAGTTGGTCTACCGTGGCTTTTAGCTCGGGCAATCTGCGCTGAACAACATATCCGCGCGCAGCCTTTTTGTGTTCTATGGCTGGTGTCCCCATGATGGTTTGCCCATCTTTCACGTGATTACTCACCGAGGAAGCTCCAGCTATTTTTACTTCATTGCCAATAGTGATATGCCCTGAAATCATTACGCCGCCGCCAATCACACATCGGCTGCCCACTTTGGAAGAGCCCGCCACTGCAGTAAGTGCGGCTATCACGGTGTGTTCGCCAATTTCGCAATTGTGTGCAATTTGGATGAGGTTGTCGAGCTTCACCCCTTTGCGGATGATAGTGGCTCCCATCGTGGCACAGTCTATAGTAGTGTTGGCACCTATTTCCGCTTCATCTTCTATAATGACATGACCGATTTGGGCTATCTTCTTAAACGAACCCTCGGCAGTGGGGGCGAAGCCAAAGCCATCGGAGCCTAACACCGCTCCAGCATGGATAATGCAGTTTTTTCCTATTATTGTATTGTCATAGATTTTCGCTCCAGCATAAATTAATGTACCTTCGCCAATTTTCACATTGTTGCCAATATGAACTTGTGGCAAAATTCGACAAGCGCTACCTATAGTCGTGTTTTCTCCAATATAGCTCATGGCGCCGATGTAGCTGTTATCGCCCACTGTAGCCGATTGGCTGATAAACGAAGGCTCCTCAATGCCAAACTTGCGGGGCTTGCTTTCTTCATACATTTCAAGCAGCTGTGCCACAGCCTGGTAAGGATCAGCCACTTTAATAAGCGTGCAATTAAGCTTTTCTGCTGGAGTAAAATCGGCACTTACCAAAACAATCGATGCTTTGGTGCTATAGATGTATTTCTCGTACTTCATATTAGAAAGAAAGGCTAGTGTGCCTGGTTTTCCTTCTTCTATTTTCGAGACATTATGAACGCTAATATTCTCATCGCCAACCACTGTTCCGCCGAGAAGCTTAGCAATATTTATTGCTTTAAATTCCATGTTGTTTTAATTGGAGCGGGGGCAAAGTTACAAAAAATCACGAGAATAGGAAATTATCTCTCGGCAATCCTTATTGTAGGAGAAAGAATTAGTCTATTCGTAACTTGCAAAACAAATCACTTGCTTCCTCACCACCTGCGAAAGATTGCTTAGGCTAATATCTGAAGCTCTGCTAAACTCTTTCACCTCACCACTTTTCATCAATATGCTTATATTGTCATCATTAGCAATATAAGCTTTGTTTGTAAATTCTCGTTCAATGACGAAATATCCTAATTCGTTTTCGTCTACACCATACTGCTTTTTAATATGTTCTTTTATTTCACTCAACCAACTTGCCGAAACAGGCGCACTGTGCATCTGCACCTTGTAGAGCTTGCGATTTACAATGCATCTCGATAGGTGCGACAAGATGTAATCGGGGTGAAACTGCCACTGCTTGATAGAGGCTAAAATGTCATCGTCTTCTATGCTTGCAAAGACATCAAGCAAATGTCGCTCCATAAATTTATCTTTCTGCATGAAGTTAGCTAATGATATCTTGTTATATAGAAAGATTTCTAAACTGGGCGTAGCAAAAAGTTTTTCGCCAGCCAATGCCAGCTCCTTGGCTCTCTTCAGCACTTTTTCTAAGAGTATTTCGGCTGAAAGCACCGTTTTGTGTAGATAGACCTGCCAGTACATCAATCGACGAGAGATTAAAAACTTCTCGATAGAATAGATGGCTTTCTCCTCGATAACCAACTGATTATCTTTCACATTCATCATCTTAATGATGCGATCGGCACTAATGGTGCCTTCAGCCACGCCCGAGTAGAAGCTGTCGCGAGCTAGGTAGTCGAGGCGGTCTACATCTAGCTGACTAGACACCAACTGATGCAGAAAGTGCTTGTGATATTCGCCTTTAAATATGGCAATGGCCATTGCTAGTCGACCGCCAAACTGAAGGTTCATTTCCTCCATCAGAAGCAGCGACATTTCTTCGTGCACCAAGCCATCTACAATGGCATATTCTAGTGCATGAGAAAACGCACCATGTCCTACATCATGCAGCAAGATGGCTGCCTTCACCGCTTCGGCTTCGTCGGCGGTGATTTTCACTCCTTTGTCTTTGAGCGAAGCTATGGCCGACTGCATGAGAAAGGTTGCTCCAAGGACATGCTCAAAGCGAGTGTGATTGGCTCCTGGGTAGACTAAGCAGGACAAGCCCAGCTGCTTAATTCGGCGCAGCCGCTGAAAATAAGGATGCTCCATCAAGTCGAATAGCAAATCCGATTGCAAGGAGTTGAACCCAAGCACTGGGTCGTTGATGGTCTTTCGTTTATTCTGAATCTTGCGCTGCATAAGGATGATTTACGCCAACTTAGCCAGAAGAATAAGCCTATTGTTTTTCACCTCGATAACCCCGCCGGCTAGTTCTACGAAACTTTCTTTGCCGCTCGCATCGATTATCCGCAACTTGCCTTCTTCGAGCGTAGAGATGATAGGGGCGTGGTTTTCCAGCACCTCAAACGAGCCGCTGGTGCCAGGCACCGTGATTGATTTCACTTCGCCTTTGAATATTTCTTTATCGGGAGTAATGATTTCTAAATACATGCGATGAGGATTAAGCGGAGGTTTCTGCTAAAAGTTTTTCACCTTTTTCTATCGCATCTTCAATGGTGCCCACTAGGTTAAAAGCCGATTCGGGATATTGGTCTACTTCGCCATCCATAATCATATTAAACCCTCTGATGGTATCTTCAATGGCCACGAGTTTCCCCTCTAGTCCAGTGAAGTTTGATGCCACAAAGAAGGGTTGCGACAAGAAGCGCTGCACTCGGCGCGCCCGATGCACCACTAATTTATCTTCTTCCGACAGTTCGTCCATACCTAAAATAGCGATGATGTCTTGCAGCTCTTTGTAGCGTTGCAGAATGTTAATCACACGCTGTGCGCACTCGTAGTGTTTTTCGCCCACAATGTCGGGCGAAAGAATGCGGGAGCTTGATTCTAGCGGGTCGACCGCTGGATAGATGCCTAGCTCTGAAATCTTTCTACTAAGTACGGTGGTGGCATCGAGGTGAGCAAAGGTGGTAGCAGGAGCTGGGTCGGTTAGGTCGTCGGCAGGCACATACACGGCTTGCACTGATGTAATTGAACCGTGTTTGGTTGAGGTAATTCGCTCTTGCATCACACCCATTTCAGAAGCCAGGGTGGGCTGATAACCCACTGCCGAGGGCATGCGACCGAGCAGTGCCGACACCTCAGAACCAGCTTGGGTGAAGCGAAACACATTATCAACAAAAAACAAGATGTTTCGCCCAGAACCCGCTGAGCCATCGCCATCGCGCAGCGACTCTGCAATGGTGAGCCCCGAAAGTGCCACCCGAGCCCGAGCACCTGGAGGCTCATTCATTTGCCCAAACACCAGTGCCAATTTCGATTTGTCTAAATCTTCTTGTTTCACTAGGCTCAAATCCCACTTGCCTTCCTCCATTGATTTTTTGAAGTCTTCGCCATAATTAATAATGTCGGCCTCAATCATCTCTCGCAGCAGGTCATTTCCTTCGCGAGTACGTTCGCCCACACCAGCAAAAACCGAAAGCCCATCATGGGCTAAGGCTATATTGTTGATTAATTCTTGGATAAGCACAGTTTTTCCCACTCCAGCACCTCCGAACAGGCCGATTTTACCTCCTTTAGCATAAGGTTCAATCAAGTCGACCACCTTGATTCCAGTGAAAAGCACTTGCGTTTCGGTAGTTAAATCTTCATATTTGGGTGGAGTGTTATGAATGGGCAAGCCCTCTTTAGGGAGCAGGGGAAGTCCGTCCACCGTGTCGCCCGTTACGTTCAGCAAACGGCCTAAGGCCAGCTCGCCTTTGGGCATCAAGATGGGCGAGCCACTAGCTTCCACAGGCATGCCTCGCATCAGCCCATCGGTCGAGTCCATAGCGATTGCTCGCACGGTGTGTTCGCCGATATGCTGCTGGCACTCGACAATAAGATCGGGTTCTCCTGGGCGGACAATGCGGAGGGCGTCGTGTATTTTGGGTAGTTCGGAACCTTCTTGCTCGAAGCTCACATCAACTACAGGGCCAATCACCTGAATAATTTCACCTATATTCTGACTCATTTCTTTTCTGTTTTCTTCATCTGCCTGTTGTAGCTGAAAGGGAGGGGCAGATGGTGTTTGTTTATTTCAGCCCTCCAAACTAGGCAAAGGTCTGATAAGGAACAAATCTACAGCTCTTTTTTCTATCTACACAATGCTTTAATAATGCAATATTTAGATTGGAGCTGTAGAATGTCCTAAAAACAGCGGTTTTAGATGAGTGCAAAGTAAGAAAACATCAATTGCATGCGTTTTGCTCTATGTTCAATACTTCAAATACCATTTCAATCCGAAGCGCACCGACGATTGGAATAAGTCATAATATTCATTATCTTTCTGTGTTTCTTGATACACCACATTGCCGGGCACCCATTCTTCTACCTTCACCGAGCGAGTTGATTTGTCGTTTACACCCGCCATAAGAGTAAGTTCGAAGAAGGGCACGATGGGGCGCACTCTTCGCTTCGAGGCTCGAGGGAGCAATTCGAGGTAGACATTGGCGCCGAAAGTCCAAGTAGGGTTCATTTGAAAGAAGTCGGTTTTTAGAGATAGTTTGTTTTTGCTGCCGCCGAATACACCATACCATTCATCGTATTCGTCTATAACAGATTGAGCCACAACCTCTGTAAGCTGTGTTCTGCCTATTTTCCCATTGGCTTTGAACTTCAATCGCCCCCAAGCATTTTGGTATCCCGCCCCGATGTAGTAGTGCGTCATCCAGCTCTCGTCGCAGTTTCCGCTATACCAATAGCCACTGTCGTATCCGTATCCATGGCGGCTAGAATTTATTTCTAAATAATATAGTGTGTGGCTTATTCCAGCTATAGCAGCCCAGTTTTTGTAGAATTTATAGCCTAGTTCTCCGCTGAGGTACTCATAGCCGATTTCGGCGTTCATTTCCCATTTTTTTAATTCAGTGAAACCGCCAATTAGGGCAACACCAGGGCGATTGCCATATATAAAGGTAGATTCGCTACTGGTTTCTAATCCATCGAAGGATAGGAATCCGCGGATGCCGTATCGCAAGTTGTTTTCCTTTTTTGTAGGCTTAGTTTTGGCATCTTGAGCCCAAGAGGTGCTGGTTGTGCCTATTAGCAGGGCTGCTAGGAGTGCATATGTTTTCCAGTTTTTCATTGCTAGCCGGTTTTTAAGGTAATAGTACTGTTTTGATTTGCTCGTTGAACACTTTGTTGTTGCTCAGCGTAATCTCCACCCCAATTCTCACCAGAGTGGTGTCGTTAATCAGGATTTCGTGTTTGGGGTGAAGCTTACTTTGGTTGGTGAAAACCAGCACTGGAGTTCCTGTTCGCTCCGTAGTGGGTTTCTTCAAGTAGCTGTCGATGGTTTCGTAAAGTCCTTCATAGGAGCGTTTATCGTCTACTAAGAAATAAGGGCTCAAGTCGGGACTCTTCCAATTGGGAAAATCTTGCGTGTTGAGCAGGCTAACTTTCAGTCCAGCAATATGGCTAGATGGCTTAGGGTTGATGCCATATTCCTGTGCATACTGATTTTCGGAAGTGAGGCGCACCAGTAGTTGGAGCTTATCGGCTTGCACCGTGTCGACCCGGTTGTAGTCTTCTCTCACCGAGAGCTCGAAACCATCAACATCATATTCCGGTCCGTAGGGAATAGAAGCGTCGTGATCTTGGGAGCAGCCCTGTAGCACTAGGGCTGCTAGGGCAAAAAGAAATAAGAATTTTAGCTTTCTCATAATTATTGTTGTTTAAATATTATTGTTGTTTGTAGTGAATTAATCTAAGTAATAGCGTATACCGATTTTAAAATTGAAGCGAAAGGGGGCTTTATGTCGAATGTTGGGTATCTTGCTTTTGTCGTTGAAGTAGTAGCTCAGTCCGGGTTCGATGAACACACCGAACATCTTGCTTATCTTCACGTCGGCACCTATGGAGCTTCTCGCCGACCATTGGGGGTGATTATTTCGCAGCCTTCCGCTCCCGTCTTTGTCTTCAAAAGTGCCTTTCACTTGATATTCCAACATGCCGCCTAGTCCCATATAGAGTGAGATGTTTTCTTCTACATTAATCGTATAGATACCTCTCAGCGGAATGCCCAAGTAGGTTTGTTTGAGTACGATATTATCATTTGAGGCACGCAAGAAGGTGTAGCTCAGTCCGCTTTCGAGGGCTAACCTATCGCTCAGTTGCTTGCGCACGGCAAATTCTAGGTTGATGGGGAAGTCGTAGTCTAATTCGCCGTAGTCTTTATCCTTGTCGACTGTGTTTGGAATTTCTACAGGTGAGTTTCTTAGGGCAAATATTGGAGGAGGGGTATTGGCTTTTCCTTTAGAGGAGGGGTCTGCTCTTAGCGCACCCGAGCTGGTGTTTCCCATCACCAAAGTTATTTTGCTTGCTTTATGTTTCTCCCATTGGGTCTTCATTTGGCTTTGTTTTAGGCTGCCATAGTCGATTTTGATCTCATCATCTTTGGCTTGCTGCTTCTCTTTCTTTTCTTTTTCTTCGTTGTTTTTTTTCTCTTCGCATTCTACAATGTAGCTATCTGTGATGGTCAAATCGCAAAGGTCCACTATTGTGCCATCGGCATGGTTGTTGCCATTTGCTTTGGTTTCATCTTTAGTTTGTGTCGAGTTTTCCTTTGCTTGAACCTCCGCTAGCTGTAGTTTAGCATTGCTTTCGGCAGGTGCCGAGGCGTTAATCGCCTCTTTGCTTTCACTTTCCACCACTGGGGAGGCGGGCAGTTGCTGCTGCTGCTGCTGCTGCTGCTGCTTGGGGAAGAGCAACAGAGCGAAAACAAGCACTGCAGCCGCACCTAGGGCGTAGGCAAAGAGAAGCAGGGCGGGTTTCTGCTTTTTGCGCTTCGCCTCTTGCTCGATTGCTGCCCACAGGTCGGTTTGGGGCTGATGTTCATAATCGCCCAAACGCTCTTGTAAATAGTTTTTTAATTCTTTATCGCTCATTACTCACCTCCTTAAACTTTTCTTTCAAATCGGCTGCTACCTGTTCTTTTGCCCGATGCAGTCGCACTCTCGATGTTGCTTCGCTAATTTGCAAGCTTTGCGCAATCTCGGCGTGCGATTGGTCTTCAAACATATAGAGGTTAAACACCGCACGCAGGCGAACGGGTAGCCGCCCCACACTTTTAATTATTTCGTGTGAATTGGCAGATTCATATACGCTCAATTCTTCCTCTTGCTCTTCACCGATGTGTTCTAGTTCTTCGTTCTTCTGCGTAGAGAAATCCATGTTTTTGCGCAAGCTGCTCAAAGCGGTGTTTGCCACCAATCGGCAAATCCAGGCCTTCAGCGAGCCGCTTCCTCTGTACTCAAATCGCTCAATGGAGAGCAGTATTTTCACGAAGCTATCGTGCAGCACATCCTTCGCTTTCTCCTCGCAACCGGTATAGCGCATAGCCACCCCCATGGCCAAGGGGGCGTAGCTATCATAAAGTAATCGAAGCGATTTTTGTTCGCCTTTCTTACATTTTTCCACCAGTTGCTGCTCTGTCATCATTCCGTTCATCGGGTTTTCTATGGCAATAAACGCAAAAAACGAGGAATGTTACATTTTTTCGAAAAGTTTTTTGTTGATTTTTTTGGTTCTTCGCCAAAATGCATGGATAAAGTGGCCTAAATTTACCTGAAGGGCAAAACCATAATAGCCTAGGTATAGAAGTAGGATTGCAGGAGGGCTGAAAGTCCGATCCCTATTGATATTAAGTCTATTATGGGTCAGCCTTTCAGGCTTCAGCTATTCTCCTCTCGCTCTCCCAAGGATAAATCCTTGAGCTATTACAGCATAGCCTTTCAGGGCAGGAATTACCCACCTATTTTGGAGATGAACCTTTTTTAGAAGCAGAGAATATTTTAGATCTGCTCGTCACCCTCGAGGCGCTGCGAAGCAATCTAGTTGCGAGTTAGTGTAGACGCATTGCATGCGTCTACACTCGAATTTAGTAATTGCAGTTACACAAAAAAAAACAGTTATCAAAGGACATTGTTGTCGTTACAATAGTAAAAAAACAGTTAACAAAAGAATATTGTTTTAATGTCAATAGTAAAAAAAAAGTTGTCAAAAGACTATTTTTGTCATGTCAATAGTAAAAAAAAAGTTGTCAAAAGACTTTTTTTGTCGTGTCAATATTAAAAAA
>JBKECH010000094.1:0-3248 GCA_047974415.1 Bacteroidales bacterium
TGATTTTGGATTGCAAAGTTTTGATAGTCTCGCTAGAGAGGCACTGATGGATATCATTGATGATAGATACAATAAGCAGTCGACAATCGTAGTGTCTCAAATCCCCGTTTCCATATGGTATGACATTATCGGGGAGGGTACAATTGCCGATGCGATACTCGACCGATTGGTTAACTCCTCTCATCGAATAGACCTCAAAGGAGATTCTATGAGAAAAGGAGTTTTAAAACATGAAATCTAACTTTTTTGTCATATAATTGCAGTCTCTTTTAGTGGCACGGTTTGCTCCGAAAACAGTGGCATGGTCTGACCGAAATAGCCAGTTAGAGCGCAGAGAAAGAGTACAGCGAGAGCAAGGAGTACAAACTAATACGGTAATGGTTACTGGGGATGTTTATGAAAATGCTTTAGAAGCAAGGATATTGGATGTTTATTTTGAAGATGAAGAGGGAAATAGGATTGAAGAGCACATAGATATTGAACTGAGTGATGATGATATTGATTACGAATATAATGGAACACATCTGCAAGATGATATTTTGAGAAATATCCTTGTTGAAGACGACCAGATGCAAATTGAACTAAAAACCATAAAACAACGAGAATAATGGCAAGAGTATATCAAGTTGGAAATGAGAGTAATTATGCAGAATGTCCAGGGTTAAAAATGAAAAAAATAGAACTCAATGGCGTTTGGGAAGACCTAGAAGGTAGAGCAATTTCAGAAGCTAAATTAGGCGATGTAGTTCGTTTTCGCATTCAAACAAAGAATATTATTGATGGAACCAAACTAGAACTCAGTCTTAGGGATGAGGATTATGGTATTGATGATGATACATTTCCACCTGGAGGAGAACAAAACAAAATAATAGTAGAAATAAATCAAGACGAAGCTATTTTTGAGTTAGAGTTGGAAAACTCTTGGGATATTAACATTCACGAAGATGTGGGTTCTGCCATAGAGTTGTATTGGCTTACACGGAAGTCTGATGGGAATAATAGTGAGAGTTTTTCAATTTCTCAGCACGGAGGTAATGTGCTTTCTACTAAGATCCCTAATGAAAGTACGAATTACCTTAAGGTATTCTTTTCGGAGGATGATTTGTTTTTACAAGCACAAGAATACTCGGGCATGCCACAATTGTACACCTATGATGGACATGCTTTAGCTGTGATTGAACCAACAGATGAAATGCTAGTGAATCTACCAGATACCGATAGGATGATAGACAATGCGGCGAAAAGCTTTGCACAGACAGCTATTACGGAGGCGGCAAGTGTATATGGAGATGATATCGCTGATGTTGTTCAGCATAGATACGCCTTGGCGAGATTGGAGAAAGGCTATCTGCTAATGAGTGACGGAACGGTTAGGCAAACTAGCATTATTAATAAATATACCTATAAAGGCCTATTAGGAAAAGTAGTTACAACGAGGCAAGGTCAGAACTTTGGATATTCACGCGGGGCTGGTCGTTCCATAAAAGTAACATCAAAAGGAATCAATCAGTATTCAGCGGCCGAAAGAGTAGTGAAAACTAAAGTAGGCGTTAAAGCTGCACGGTCTATTCCGCTTTTGGGAAGTGTTCTCGATTTCAAATCGCTCACCGATTGGGGAATGAACCCCAAAGAAGGTTTTCCATCCCTGCCTTTTGTTGGCGCACTTGACCCAATCATCGGAGACCATCTCGCCCAAATCGAAGAAATGCTCGACGAATCACTAAAACAAGAAATGACTGTTGCTAAAACAGAAGGGATTAATGCGGTGAGGCGATTGGCAGATACCCATTGGAAGAAATATAAATTAATTGACACTACAATAGAAGTGGTGGAACGACTATTAGGGGGAGAGTTTAAAACATTTGATGAATTAGAAAACAATAGTGCTACGGAATTGGATTACACTGCATATATATTATTATCTATAAGTCAAAAAACTTATGAGAAAGGTAAATCTCTTTACGCAGTAGAATCAATATTTATTAAACCATAGTGATATGAGATATTTAGTAACGTGCTTATTGCTTATTCTGTGCTCGTGCAGCATAAGTTCGGATTCATTTATAAGACAATATAGCAATACTCCCGTCATAATTAAGACAAATGAACATTACAAACGTTTTGTCCTTGCTTTTCCTGTTGAGTATAATTACAGGAATAAGAGAGTAGAAAGACAAATAATTGATGCTTCATACTACCATGGTGATATTCATGAAATGTACTTTCTTAAAGCAAATAGTATTGGGTGGGGTGGAAACCTTGGACGCTATGAATTTATAGACAAGACTAGAACTAAAAAGGTTTGGATTGGGAAAGCACCTCTAAAGCCAATGGTTTCTCCCTTTGAAAAGCGAGAATATATTTTCTATACTAGAAACCAAACAGGAGATCATCCAAAACTTTTAGAGCTCATGTCTTCTTATGCTCAGGAAATGAAAGAAAAAGGCATCCAAGAAATGGAAGCAGAACCTTATTTAGAATTTAAGGAAAAAAATCCTGAGCTTACTAAGCTATTATTAGAGGGAGATAGCATAGCATTTTTAATTATGAGCAAAAATAGAGAGCCTATCAAAAGAATTAATCTTTCTGTGGAATATTAATGAGAACAATAATAGCAATAATACTTTTAAGGTTGTGTAGCTGCACCCTAACGAGAGATTGTATTAGGCAGGTAGAGAGTCGCAGTCCTGTTATTATTTGGTGCAATGAAAACTTTGAAATTGCGACAATACAATTTCCCTTAGAGTATAAATACAAGAATGGAACATTACGAAAGCAAACTATAGATGCTCGTTACAGCATTACTGTTTCCGTTACTTGACACATCATATTTAAACTGAGTTGTACCAATATGGAATGTTGAGAACTCCATATCCACTTTAACAAAACCGTGGTCAGACTCTGATAACCCGTTAGTAATTCTAAAATGTGCTTTGGTAAATTCTGGTGACGATAGTAATTCTGTAGTAGATTTATCTCCAACGTCAGCAGCTGCACCGTTTCCATAAAAGTAATGTGCAGTAGCTTCTGCTGTATTATTTACAACTGGGGCACTTGCAGATTTTGTACCTACCCATAAATTGTCTTTTGCGAAAGATTGCCCATCTTTTAAATTCAGAACACCTTTTGTGTTTGCAGTAACTCCACCTCTGTTTAGCATCTGCATTGCATTACTTTGACTTGTTCCTAAAAACTTAGCCATTGAATACGAATTGTCGCCTTTCTGTGCTACAAGATTTCCTGTTGCA
>JBKECH010000015.1:0-6332 GCA_047974415.1 Bacteroidales bacterium
TATGTCGAATGTGGTGGGTAGACTTTAATGGAAAATAGAAAAAGTATTCGAATTGCAACACAAAAGAGCATTTTGGCGTAACGTTTCTTTAAACAGTTTTATCTTGGTAGAGGGTGTATCAAGCGCTTTCTTCGAAAAGTTTTGGCTTGATAGAGGGTGTATCAAGTGTTTTCTTCGAAAAGTTTTGGCTTGGTAGGCCTAATGATTTTTTAGTTTCCAAATCTCACCCACTCTATTCGACATAGAACCGTTAAATATTAAGATTTATGAAACTTTATTTACAAAGTGAGCATAACGCAGATATTGGACTTTATAGACGGACTCTATTTAGTAGTCTCCTTAGTAAAGGAGACTACTCCCACCCAGAATTGTTAGGTAACAAGTTTGGATTTAGTGCTTTTTCCTCTAAAGGTATAGGTAGTAAATAATATTTATCTAACCAGCCCTTGCCGACATTAGCCTGATTAACAGCGCGCTTAATGTACCCAGCAGAATTTGGGTTATTTTTTGGTTGCTCATTATTATTTTCATCAACTAGGAAGACACCATAAATCAACCCATAAACGCCTTCTCCGTTTTTTTCTTTGTAGTCAGAGTAACGCAGGTAGCATCCTAACACATCCCTATTAATATACCAAGGTGCACGTTTCCAACGCCGAATATCGTCAAAACCACAACCTTCCCCTAACATTTCAACAATACGTTCGCGACGTATTTCCCACAGCACGGGGTCAACAGTTTGATCTCGCACTGGGTCAAAATCAGCACCAATATTAGCCACTTGCATATTAGCTACCCCACTGCGCTGGCGCAACTTGTTTACAGACTTATTTGCAGTCTCTTGATCAAAAGCACCTAATTCCCACTTCGCTTCGGCATAATTCAATAAGACTTCACTCATATGGAAAAGTGGCATATCAGCCTCATTTAGACCTGAGGGACTATTAACTTCCCATTCATTATAATATCTAAAGAATGAATACCCTGTCATAGTCCTCAATGTAGTCGTACCCAATTTATCAATATTTGGAGAAGCAGGCACAGGTTCAAAATTATTAAATTTAGTCGCTGGTAAACGTTTGCTAGTATTACTAGGAAATATAGTGGGCATAAGTTTTACGTACTCAGAATAGTCCGTATTAAATTCAGATGGTATTTTCAAGCTATACGGAGCTGTTGTCGCATCATAATAAGGAGGCATCACGTTTGCATACAAACGATAATCTCTATTTCGGAACTCATTATACATAGTCTTATCTCCGTCATACTCAGCGTTTTCAGCATTATGAATTGGCAAACCATTCTGAGACAAAAACAACTCTACAGTATGTTTAGGAACCTCGTAGAGACCCGCCTCGGTACGACAATAACGAGCAATATAACTAGTTTGCACACCTGCAACAAGCTCCTTATAGAGGATAACTCCCGGATTATCTTTCAAGCTCGGACTATTAAACAAATCGTCGTAAGCTCCCAGAGTGGGGTAGGTTGTCATTAATGCTTCTGAGGCACGAACAGACTGCTCCAATAGTTCCGTTTTGTCATATTTGCTTTCAGCATCACTTACATTGTGGTAAGTGCGCCAAGTCCCTTCAAACAGACCGATACGAGAAATAAGAAACTGCACACATGCCTTATTGATAGTATTATCGCCATCTCCATTTTCTTTGATGTTTGCTTCAGCATACAAGAGCCTATCCATCAGGCTATCCACAACTACCGTACGACTTGTGCGTGGAGCATCCTTTATAGGGTCTTTCTCCGATTCCGTTTTATGATTCACCCATGGAATATCGCCATATCTTGACACCAACTCCGCATAAAGAAAAGAATGGAAGAAGTAACCAACAGACCGCCAGTGAGCTTTGTCCTCATCATTCATATCAGAGGCATCAATGTTATCCAGCATGATATTCACACGACGTATATACGAGAAATTCCATCCACCTTGGGCGTAATCATAATAATTTCCAGATATGTTAGCACTTGTAAACACCTCTGCTTGCTGACTAGCATAAAAATTAGGTTCCGTTTTATCATTTCTCATTAAATGTCCAGCATATAAATCCCCTCGACCTAATGCTCGCAAAGGATTTATAGTTCTCGTAACTGACGTAAAATCATAGAAGACGTCATACATTCCCCACGCATAAGATCTAAAATTTTCATACGTTTTAAAAGTCTCCTCTTCCGTCTGAGATTCAACAGGGTCTTTCTCAAGGAAATTATCATTACAAGCAACAATAGCAAGTAATACACATATTGATATAATAAAATTTTTCATTGTCTTAATATCTTTTTTTATAGAGTGAGGTTAATACCAAATGAATAGGTTGTATAGAAAGGATAGCCCCAGCTAATACGCTCGGGATCAATTCCTTTATTCAGGTGATCGATAGTAAGGAGATTTTCGCCACTAAAAAACACTTTACCAGACACAAAACCAATCTTCTGCATTAATTGCGTTGGGAAATTGTAACTCAAGGTAATATTTTTCAATCTTAAGTAGCTTGCATTTTGGAGGTACTTGGTTTGCGTTCTGTAATTTGAGCCACTGTTTTCATTCTCTCCATATATACGAGGCAAGTAGGCATCGGGATTAACTGCAGTAAAATTAGCATTTGCGTGATCAACAGGCTTCCAGTAGTCCAATACATCTGAATAAACCCCTACATAAAATACTGTTGGACCAAACACTAAATCATTATTAACCCACACATCTCGTTGACCCACTCCTTGAAGTAAAACTGATAAGTCTAGAGCTTTCCACCCAATGTTAGCGTTTATACCATACTGGTAGCGAGGAGAAGAGTTTCCTATTATTTTTCTATCCCCTGGCTTACACACAGTATTTTCGCCGACACTTATTTTACCATCACCATCAAAGTCTACAAATTTAACATCCCCTGGCTTAGCTGTGTATCCATCTAATTTTGCAACACCTTCTTTCAAGGTAAAATTATTCAAATCCGAGAAATCGTCAGCTGTGTAAAAACCATCACTTACGTATCCCCAGATCTCGCCAATCTCCATACCTTCTCTATAATTATTATTCTCGGCAGAATTATAGAACAATCCAGCTTCATTATCGTATTCTGTAATAACAGTTTTTGAGTCGTAAAGATTAAAACCAAGTCCATAACGCCAATCATCTCCAATACGGTCCTTCCACTGTAGACTAAACTCCCATCCACTGGTCTGCAAATCAGCAGCATTTTGGTCGGGCGCATCTGCTCCAATCACCGAGGGGAGTTGCACTCCTGGCGCCAACATTCCAATAGTATTTCGTTCATACCAATCAAAGGTCGAAGACAAGCGATTGTTTAACACAGCAATATCGTAGCCCAAGTCTAGTGTCCTAACAAGCTCCCAGGTGTAGTCAGCACGAACAAGTTCAGAGGGCAGTAGGATTACAGGGAGCTCTCCGTTAACAATCCAAGACCCCAACTTAGACTTCATCAATGCGAGATAGCCATACTCTGCGACACCAGCCTGATTACCTAACTCTCCATAAGAAGCACGCAATTTTGCAAGATCCAGCCACTGAAGGTCCACAAATGGCTCACTATCTATACGCCACCCTGCAGAAACAGAAGGAAAGAAACCAAAACGAGTGCCTTTAGGGAACTTTGACGAGCCATCGTAACGACCATTCACTTCCAACAGATATCTACCCTTGTAGTCATAATTGAATCTAAAAAAACCACTGCGAATAGCATATTGCAAATAAGCATCCGTGGCATTTGTTATACCAGTCGCACCAGAAAATGATGGTTTATCCTGATTTACTATTTCAGTCTTGTCTACTTTTAGTATTTCATAATCTCTAGTTTCCTGAGAGTAGCCTGACATCACTTTTAACGCGTGGTCTTTTTGTAGATTAAATTCATAAGTCGCATAAGCATTAATTGAACTCAATACCGTTGATGTCTTATTGTTGTTGTATTTAGGAGTACCTGACAATCCATCAATATCATTAGAAATATTTATCATATTTACATTATTAGTAAATCGCTTATAGTCTTTATTTGTTGACCTATAAGTATACTCAAAAACAGCTTCCAGCCCTTTGAAAGGATTTATAACAGTTCTTGAAAATAACCTTGTGTTTTCAGTCAACCATCTTGACGGATCTGCATGTAATAATACATTTTTTGGAGTCAATACAGGATATACGTCACCTTCTAAATCATCACTAGCAGGCATATATCCCTGAGGAGTAAAGCATGGATCAGAAGTTCCAAACACCCTGCCATTCTCGACATAAGAACGCTTAGCACGAGTAAAAAAAGCATCGATAGATTGGCTTAACCACGGGGTTATATCAGCATTGACGTATGACGAAGTATTTATTCTATCGTAACTATCCTTGCTAGTTATTAAAGGTCCATCTTGGTCTACATATCCCATAGACATGCGATATGATATAGGTCCACTATTACCTGATGCTGATACATTATGGGTCTGTTGAAAACCATAATTATCTAGTATGGCTTTTTGTGGGTCGACTCCTTCCAAGTAAAAATAATAATTACCACCTTGTGGCATATAACGTCCATCTTGAAAATAGTCATTAGAATGATTTGCCATAAAAGCACTTGGATCCTGATTATACTCTATCACGTATCCTAACCACTCGTCAACATTATTATTCCATACAACTGGCGCAATTAAAAAATCTTTCATCGTCATCAGATACTGCTCCAACGAAGCCTGCTCTGGTCTGTTAATAGAGCTCTGGAAGGCAAAATTATTAGAATAATTAAGTGCTAATTTATTCTGTCGACTAGACTTTTTTGTACTTATTAAAATAACCCCAAAGGCACCACGAGCACCGTATATTGCGGCAGAAGCAGCATCCTTCAACACAGATACCGACTCTATATCCTCAGGGTTTAATAAACTGATATCCCCTGGCACATTATCAATAAGAACTAACGGTTCCCCTGTTGACGTAGGAGTATTACCTTGCGAAGCAATTGACGTAATTCCTCTAATATTAATATTCAGTGCATCTCCAGGAGAAGCTCCACCCGTAATTTGCAGACCAGGAATAGCACCTTGCAGAGCGCTGGCAACACTGGTCACAGGACGATCTCCTAACACCTCGTCCATTTTCACTTGTGCAACTGCACCTGTCAGGTTAACCTTCTTTTGAGTACCATATCCAACAACAACGACACCGTCTAGTAGCCCTACATCTTCTTTCAACACAACGTTCAATGATGTTTTCCCCTGTACACTAAGCTCTTGTGTAATCATCCCCATAAAAGAGATTACCAGCACGGCGTCGTCAGGCACACTTATCGAGAATTTGCCATCAACATCTGTAATCGTCCCAAGCGTTGTTCCTTTTTGTATAACAGAAGCACCGGGCACTCCAAGTTGCCCATCGTCAAAAACAGTTCCTGTCACTGTTTTTTGTGCATATACTCTACTTAGTAGCAAGATAAAGCACACAGCAAGAGTAAAAATTTTTTCCCTCATAGAATTATATTTAAAGATTAATAATATTATTAGCTAATAAGAGCTCTACACTCCGGGAATATTCTTGTGGCAAATGGCCATGAATATTCCCACCTTGCATAATTGCAAGGCATAATGGTCGTAGAAAACTTGTACTAGATCTTTCGTAACGTTTGTAACTCTCCTCCCTTAAGCTACAATTAGAGTTTAGATGGCGAAAGCGTATTTCGCAGGGGGGGGGTAACATACTGTAAATCAGCATCTACAACGCATATGTCGTGTGCAGTAAGGTCAGAAAGAGCTTCATGAGCATAGGCGCAAGAGACTTTTGCAAGAGAATGTTGGCAGATTTGGAATCTATCAGTCTCCAATATTTTAGCAAAGCCTTTTTGTGTAGATTGACACAAACAAATTACAATACACAAGCCTATAGCAACAAGGAGCACAGCAGAGATATAGAGTCTAGTAGCGACGCTAAATTCTGGCTGGAAGAAACTTATATATTGCATGTTTGACATGTACTTTTGGCTTATAAATACAGCGCAAGTTAAGCAATAATCATGTAAAAACAAAATAAAAACTAACATATTACTAGCATCCGAAAGTTTTTTTAAAAAATTTGCTTAAAACACCCCACTATCCCAGTGTTTACCTTGCTAGTATAGCAATTATCCAGAAAATAAGTCTCTTTGGAATTGTATTTCCATCTGTTGGACTTACTTAAGCTTTCTTGCTCCCTCTTTCACCTGATTGCATACATAATCTAGTGTGAGATAAGTGGTACAGGCAGAACCTGATTTTTTCTGACAATTTGGAAAATGCAATAGCTCCTTTCACTCGGGTTCGTTTGATAAGCTCTACGAGCA
>JBKECH010000135.1:0-11760 GCA_047974415.1 Bacteroidales bacterium
TATGTCGAATAGAGTGGGTGAGATTTGGAAACTAAAAAATCATTAGGCCTACCAAGCCAAAACTTTTCGAAGAAAACACTTGATACACCCTCTATCAAGCCAAAACTTTTCGAAGAAAGCGCTTGATACACCTTCTACCAAGATAAAACTTTTTAAAGAAACGTTACGCCAAAATGCTCTTTTGTGTTGCAATTCGAATACTTTTTCTATTTTCCATTAAAGTCTACCCACCACATTCGACATAGAGCCAAAATAAATAAAACAGTGAAACGAATAGGAATAACAACAAATCGGAAAATTGTTGTCAACGACCCCATCGACAGGTGGACAATAAATGAAATACATTGCGATTATGGAAACTCCGTAGAGCTTGTGGGCGGAGTACCACTCCTTTTGCCCATAAGTACTAATCTTAAAACTATAGATGCATACCTCGACAGCATCGACGGATTAGTCCTCAGTGGCGGCGTAGATATACATCCCTTTCATTTTGGGGAAGAAATGAAACCCCTGAGTGGTAGTGTCAACAACGACCGTGATATATTCGAGATAAAACTAACTAAAAAAGCCATCGACAGGGGCATACCAATCCTAGCAATTTGCAGAGGTATGCAACTGGTAAATGTGATTTATGGAGGCACCTTATATCAGGATTTATCCTACTATAAGAACAACTCGCTAAAACATCGTAATGTTGGCGACGCATCAATCCCCACTCATTACGTAGAGATACAAGACAAGAGTAGTATGTCTTTCAATATATGGGGTAGAGAAAGTATCGAGGTAAATTCCATACACCACCAGATTGTAGATGTAATTGGCGATGGTCTTAAAGTGGTAGGACTCTCGTCAGACGGTGTCGTCGAAATACTAGAGGACTCTGAATATCCTTTCCTTCTTGCCGTACAGTTTCACCCCGAGCTGATGACCAGCAAAGGGAACAGTGATATGATAAAACTGTTTCAGGCTTTTATCGATGCCATCAAATAGGCTACCTATGTGACATGGGGATGCATTATTATATAGTGTCTGTTCATAATATCGAGAGTTTAAACTATAAAGTTAAATATCAAGGCTTGTGAAACTTGTGAATTGGGAGTTTACTTGTGTAAATAACTAATTCGCAAAGTGAGCATAACGCAGATATTGGACTTTATAGATGGACTCTCGATAGTGAAACTCAACGCAGGTATTGTCTTTCAGGCGACCTAAACAAGAGGTTTGACTGTCGATTTACTCGTTAGAGCCATTTTGTCAAAGTCTATACCATCAATGAAATTTAGCCCTGGTGTCTTGCCTATAGCAATAGAGCCAAATCTATCATTTACCTTCAATGCTTTTGCCCCATTGTGGCATGCCCACTCTACAAGAATATTAAGTTCTATAGTGGGTACGTGCTGTGCTATGATCTTCATCTCTTCGAGTATGGATAAGCTATTGTTCGATGCAAGACTATCTGTGCCAATGCACATATTTTCCGTAAAAATGCTATAATCTGGCAATCGTCCTTCAATTATAAGGTTTGATTTAGGACAAGTACAAAAGTAAGGTTTATTATTACTGTCAAAATGATGCGTCAATCTCTGATATTCCTCATTCCTTAAATCTGTATTATGCACAAAAAGCATAGATTTACGCTTCGGTATCAAATCTATCAAAAAGTCGACGACCGAAAGCTTATTTGGATTAAAATCTGACAACACTTCTTTACCTAGTTGTCGCTCCACTAAATCCCACATCGCACCAGAATGAGTGCAGTAAAATTCTCGTTCAGTCGCACTCTCCGCAAGATGCAAGGACGACACACTAAAGTCTTGTGCAAACAGCAAGGCAAACAACTCTTTACTAACAGTATAGGGAGCATGTGCAACAACCGTAAACGGCAAGGCACTTAACTCAAACCACTTCCCTAACATGGCGTTCCGTGAAAATACATCCTGAGCAATAGATGATTTTAAACCAAGGGCCTCACAAAAAGTATGGTAATATATTTTCGATTCTCGCTTTATACCAAGACTCGCAGCCGTATTGGAAACATCGCCAACTGCCACAATCCCATTATCGAGCATAGCTTTGTCGGCTTTCATAATTCCTGCAACTACCTCTTGCTCCGCATATTTACCCTTTCCAGACACCATCTTTTCCACAAAGGTTACAAGACCATTACCATCAATACCACGGGGTGTCATGTGCGAAAGTTCGAGATGACAGTGTGCATTCACAAAACCTGGAGTAATAATACCATTGAGGAACTGCGTATGCGCCACTTCTTCTCCACGTTCGGCTCTTATTATGTCTGTTACAACTCCCTTAGCGTCAACTTCAACAACACCATTCCTAAGTGGTGCCGAACCATCGCCTAAAAATATATAATGTGCGGAAAAACGTTTCATCTGTTTCTCTCTACAATTGTGTCTTTACTGGAAATTTCTTGCCTATCTTCTTCAGTAGTCTTTGGTTGCAACATAGACAAGCGCATCTTCAGCTCATCAGCAACGGACTTATAAACCTCTAAATAGACATCGGGTCTGTTGGCATAATACACAACACTATTTTCAAAATCCTCTTCACTTATATTATGATCCTCAAACACTGCATTCAGGAGGTATTGCTCTGTATAATAATCAATGCTTGTGTCTTTATCTCTTTTGACCTGCCGCGCCAATTCCTTTGCCATATGAACGTCTGCAAGGATATCGACCATTTCATCTTTAGAAATAACTCCGTTCTTGCAAGAGAATAACTGCAAAGCCACTATACAAAGCAATAAACCTAAGATTCTCATTATATATCAGATTAATATCTCTTCGTCCATTTCGTCGAAGAACTTATAATTTAACATGGGCATCGATTGCTCTTCTGTTATTTTCAGCTTGCAAGAGTATCTCCTTTCCCATGTTCTCCTAATAGATTTCCAAAATCCTTTTTTGATATACGCTCCTACAAAAGGATGCACAACCAGCTCTACTCGTTTCTTGTGCATATCCTTAACGATATAATTGAGTTTAATCTCTATCTCATCGGTAAGTGCCAATGCTGGCTTAACCTCGCCAGAGCCATGGCAAGATGGGCAAACCTCATCGTTATCAACCTCTGATACTGGCCTTACCCTTTGTCGAGTTATTTGCATCAAACAAAATTTACTCAGTGGCAGAATGGTATGCTTTGACCTATCGGAAGCCATCACTTCTCGCATCTTGGCATATATCGCTTTGCGGTTCTCGTTCTTTACCATGTCGATAAAATCGATTACCACAATACCACCCATATCTCGCAGTCGTATCTGTCGGGCTATTTCGTACACAGCTGCTTGGTTCACCTCAAAAGCCGTGGTTTCTTGGTCCGACGATGCTCTATTTCTATTTCCACTATTGACATCTATTACATGAAATGCCTCGGTGTGTTCTATTATCAGGTAGGAACCGCCTTTGAAGGATACTGTCTTCCCGAAGGATGATTTCACCTGCCGGGTAACATTGAAGTGGTCAAAAATAGGTTGACCACCGGTGTACATTTTTACCGTACCTTTGTTGCTAGCATCGATACTACTTATATATGAGGTCAACATTCCTGCTACATCGGCATCATTGACATGTATGCTCGAAAAGCTGGAATCATAAATATCCCTCAAAAAATTAATCGTTCGGTCGTTATCACCAGATATTAACTCTGGCACTTTTACATTTTTAAGCCTGTTAAGAACCTGTTCCCATTTCTTCAACAATTCGTTCACTTCCGCATTCAGATCGCTTATAGATTGACCTTCGGCAGCCGTACGCACGATAATTCCGTGGTTCATCGGCTTTATTGCCTCGATGGTTTTCCGCAATCTTTTCTTTTCTGCAGAATCTTTTATCTTTTGGGAGATAGAAACTTTCCGCCCGAAAGGTATGAGAACCATATACCGCCCAGGAAGTGATATCTCTGATGTTAAACGTGGTCCCTTGGAGGAGATTGGCTCTTTGGAAATTTGCACCAAGATATTCTGCCCATTTTTAAGCACATCGTTAACTTTGCCGTGCTTATCAATATCCGTCTCCACGGGGAACTGGGTAAAGGTGTTAAGTTTCACCTTTCGTCCTACAACACTTTTAAGAAACTTGCTCAGGGTCTTAAACTGTGGACCCATATCCTGATAGTGCAAAAAAGCATCCTTTGAATACCCAACGTCTATAAATGTGGCATTCAAAGAAGGCATAATCTTCTTGACTCTCCCCAGGTATATGTCTCCAACACTAAACTGTGAGCCTCCTTTCTCTTTTGAGAATTCGACCAAACGTTTGTTTTCAAAAAGCGCCAATGCAACTTCCTTGCTCGACACGTCCAAAATTAATTCTTTATCCATTCTGAAAAAACAAGCGTTTATATATAATAAATCTAAGGCTATTGATAGCCTTAGATTTTAATTTCTTCTTTTTTTTAGTACTAAGAAGTTTTATTTCTTCTTCTTGTGTCTATTCTTCCTCAAACGTTTTTTGCGCTTGTGAGTCGACATTTTATGTCTTTTTCTTTTCTTTCCGCTTGGCATAATTATTTCTTTACGTTGTTCTTAACTTTCTCTACAAAAGATTTCGAGGGTTTAAACGCTGGAATGTAGTGGGCTGGTATAATAATAGTCGTGTTCTTTGAGATGTTACGAGCGGTTTTCTCTGCACGCTCTTTAACAATAAAACTACCAAAACCTCTAAGGTAAATATTAGTACCTTCTGAGAGAGAAGTTCTAATTGACTCCATAAATGCTTCAACAGTCTTTAGGATTGTCGTCTTCTCGATTCCAGTTTTCCTGGAAATTTCATTAACAATTTCTGCTTTTGTCATAATAAGTATGTATATATTATCATAAAAATTTAAAATCTTTCTGTCTGATTTTATCGCTTTGTATTGCAAAAATGCAACACTTACAAAATCGAGGACAAATTTACATCCATTTTTTGTACGACACAAATTATCTGCGACTTTTTTTTGTGTCTAATGCTCTTTTACTAATCCTTATTTTCAGCAAATTACACTGCACAAACAAACCCATGTACGCCCTCTAGGGGGCAATGTGCAGACCTTCTAGCAGGGCAATATACGTCTTTACTGCATCGTAAAGTTCTTGCTTATAAATAAATTCATCAGCAGTATGAGAGCGTAACGAATGCCCTGGACCTATTTTAATTGACTTGAAGGGCATCAGTGCCTGGTCGGAAAGCGTAGGAGAACCATAAGCTTCCAATCCCAACGAAAAGCCTCGCTGCACAATGACATGCTCGGGTTCAATGCTCGAAGAATTCAAGCGTAAAGAACGTGCTTCTAAACTCGATTTAACTTCCCTTTGCAAAATATCCAGCACCGCCTGATTGCTATAATGCTCGTTTGTTCTTACATCAATCACAAATCTGCACAAATCGGGCACCACATTGTGGTTGCGCCCAGCCTCAATCTGCGTAACGCTAATCTTCACATCGCCAAGTAACTCCGATATTTTCGCAAACCGAAATTCCCTAAGAGTGTGAATATCGTCTAGGGCAATGTACAAAGCATTGACACCCTCGTTGCGGGCAGCGTGTCCAGACTCCCCTTTAGCCTCGCCATCAATTACTACTAAACCCTTTTCGGCAGTGGCCATTTGCATTTCTGTGGGCTCGCCAACTATTGCCAAGGATATTTGCGGAAGACTATCTAAGATTGAGCCTATCCCCTTTGCCCCTGATATTTCTTCTTCGGCAGTAGCAGCATACACAAGGTTGAAGGGCAAATCCTCCTCGGCATAAAAATGGGCAAATGTTGCCAGAAGGCAAACCACCGCCCCACCAGCATCGTTGCTACCAAGTCCGTACAGCTTTCCATCGCTTTCTTTCGCCTCGAAGGGATTGAGTGTCCACGACGAACCTGCACGAACGGTGTCGATGTGCGAGTTTAGCAATATCGTCGGCTTGGCTGTATCATAATACATATTGCACACCCATGTATTATGATAACTACTATAATAATGGTATCCCCTCTCGGTCATAAAGTCGCGAAGAAGTTCTGCTACTTTACCTTCCTCCCGACTGTACGACTCTATCGAGACCATCTTTTTCAGCAATGTAATGTATTCCGTCATTTTTCTTTTTATATAAACTAATCTACATCGGATTATTCACATCAGCATTCTATGCCTTTGCGAGCCTTTACCCCTTCATTATAGTAGTGTTTCACCTCCTTCATTTCTGTAACAAGATCGGCATATTCCACCAGTTCGGCAGGCGCATACCTACCCGTAAGCACCACCTCCACATGCTCGGGTTTGTGTTGCAAGACGTCCAAAACTTCCTCGGCAGAGAGCAGTTTAAAATAGATTGCAATATTCACCTCGTCCAGCACCACCAATTCGTGCTTGCCTGCAAGGACAATGCTCCAAACTTCTTCCAATCCTCCTTTTGCCGCATCGACATCTGCCGACGTTGGCTTTCTATCGATAAAACAGCTCTGTCCGTATTGTTTGATTTCTACAGAAGGCATCTGCTCCTGCAAGCATTTCACCTCCGAGTATTTCTGGCTTTTCACAAACTGTGCAAAGTACACTCGCTTCCCTGCCCCCGTCGCTCTTACTGCCAAGCCCAGCGCTGCAGTAGTTTTGCCTTTGCCGTCGCCTGTATATATTTGTATGTATCCTCTCATGAGTTCCTATATTTTAATTGTTGTACGCCCCATATCCAGGTTGACGCAACAGTAGTGGAAGGTCTGATGTGTACCGTCCTTCATGTTCACAGTGTTGGTAATTCTGATGGGCTCGCCCAGGCTGTAACTCACTGGATGCTGGAATATCGGCCCGTCGAAGCAGAAAGTGTGATATTCGCCATTCTCGCCACAAGGGTCCACACCCAGGGGCAGTCCGCTGATAAGTTCCTTACTTATGCGTTGCCCCAAATACTCTTCCCCCAGCTGCTCGGCATTGGTGGTAACGATGATGGTCTGCAAGCCCGACCGCAGGAACTCCTCCATCACCTCGTCGGTAGTTTTATTCCACAGTGGCTCTACCACCTCGATACCGTGGGGACTGAGTTTCTCCTCGCGATAGCTGCGCACATCGTGTAGAAAGATGTCGCCAAAGATGAAGTGCCGCACGCCCAACGCCCTGAAATGGTCGACAGCTCGTTGCATAGCAATTTCGTAGCCTTGCATTTCGCCTCCAGGCAGTAGCTCCAGCGTATAGAGCGGTATGCCGATACTGTCGGACTGCGCTTGTAGCAACGGAATGGGGATGCCATGCATAGACGAGCGACGGTTTTGGAAATTAACCGTCGTTAACAACGACACCACCTCGAAGTCTTGCCCTTGCAACACCTGGTGTAGCGCCAATGCAGAGTCTTTACCCCCACTCCAATTAAATACGGCAGGCTGTTTCATCGGGCAGATCCTCCGTTACCTTATAGCTAATGTCCTCCACGTGGTGATGCTGGGGCAAGAGCACGTTGAGAAACTCAATCATGATTTCCTTGTTCAGCTCGGTGCCAAACAACTTCTTGAAGCCGAAATCCGTCAAGGGATTCACGTAGCGGCCTGCTGGTTTGATGTTCTTCATAGGCTTAGTTTATACCGAATAATGCATTGGCTCGCCACAGCACGTGAGCTAATGAATGTTCGGGTTTGTTCTAATATATTATCATTCCTCTTATATTTCATCGGCATCTTGCGAGACGAAGCTTTCGAGAATCGGTGCTTGATGATTTCGTTGGCGACTCTCAGAAAATTTCAACATGTTGTTGGCAACACCTGCCACTTCTGCAACTCGTGCTCTTGCATTAAATTTGTATAGAGAAATCATTTTAATTCCTAGTTTCACTAGTTTTTTTACCTAAATATTGATAAGCTGTTGAAAATAAGCCATGCAATTTTTTGCATGGCTCGAGATTTTTCACCTATTTAGGTGCATGTTTAAAAAACTCGATTCAAAAGTAACACCTTTTGGTGGAATAAGCCTAATTCACGGGCAAGTCTCTTCAAGCAAAGTAGCTCAATTTATTGACAGAGACCTTGGTAGTCGCGGCGCGCATGCAGGATATAAATATTCGGACATTATACTATCGCGGTTGTACACCTGTTTTTGTGGTGGAGATGCGACAGAAGATGTGAATCAGATCAGAAAACACTAAATTCTTCACAAGAGCATCTAAGTCCGAAGCTCAACGACGTGAGTTTTCAACTCTAATCCAAAACCATTATAGGCTACATTTCTCTTCTAAGCGTCACCGCAAGCTTATGAGCTTCGAGTGTCTCCGCTTCTGCCATTATTTCTACAGCTTTGCCCAGATCTCCTTTTATAGCATCTTTACTGATGTTTTGCACTGTTATGTATTTAACAAAACTATCGAGACTCACCCCACTGTATGAACTTGCCCAGCCGTGTGTCGGCAGAGTATGATTAGTACCAGAAGCATAATCACCCACACTTTCGGGAGAATAATTACCAATAAATATGGAGCCTGCGTTAACAATCCTGTCCAAAACAATTGCTGGATTAGACATAGATATAATCAGGTGTTCAGGTGCATACATATTTGAAAACTCTGTCATTTCTTGCTTGTCAGGTAAAATAACAACACAAGAGTTCTCTAAAGACCTCTCCAAAAACTCTTTACGAGATAGAATTCTCAGGTGCTTTTCTATAGATTTTTTGATGCTAATTGCCAAATTCTCGTTATTAACAACAGCAATAGCCTGACTATCTGTGCCATGTTCTGCCTGCGACAGTAGGTCGGCTGCAACAAATTCAGGATTTGCACTTTCGTCGGCAAGCACCAGAACTTCCGAAGGTCCTGCTGGCATGTCAATAGCAACGTCTGCCATAGACACCTGCTGTTTGGCTGTGGTAACCCACATATTACCTGGTCCGAATATCTTATTAACCTTAGGAATACTCTCTGTTCCATAAGCCATTGCAGCAATGGCCTGAGCCCCTCCAGCCTTATAAACTTTTGTAACACCCGACACCTTGGCTGCATATAATATCGCAGGGTGAATACTTCCATCTAAATTCGGAGGAGTACAAAGAACAAGGTCCCGACACCCTGCAATATTTGCTGGTATTCCAAGCATCAAGACAGTAGAGAATAAAGGTGCTGTACCTCCTGGCACGTAAAGTCCTACTCGTTCTATTGCCCGACAAATACGGCGACAGTCTACGCCACGCATAGTACTGATTTGCAGATCTTCTCGTTTTTGTTTTGCATGGAAAGCTCTTATATTTTTGCTTGCCAAATGTATAGCCTCTCGAAGCTCCAAGCTAAGTTTATGCTCGGACTGCTCAAGCTCATAACTACTGACTACAATATCCTCAATATTAGCATTGTCAAATTTCTTAGCAAAAGATATTAGAGCTTCATCACCATCATTTTTCACTGTCGCCAGAATACTAGCAACTTTTTGCGAAATATCATTTTTGACTATCTCTGATCGTCTACACAGCCCTTGCCAATGCTCCTTGGACGGATTATCGATTATTCGTATCATATTCGGTCTTTCACAGTATCAATTTTTCAATATCTGAAACCAAAATACCCTCTGCCCCAGCCTCTTTCAGCTTGTCAATAACATCCCAGAAAGACTCATCGTCAATAACACTATGCACAGAACTCCATCCTTTGCGTGCCAATGGCATAACTGTAGGACTAGTCATACCTGGGAGTATCTCAATTACTTGTTCAACTTTATTGCTTGGGATGTTTAGTAACACATATTTCTTGTCCTTTGCTGATTGCACAGCATTCAGTCTAAATTGTAGTTTATCAAGAATCTGTCTTTTCTCCTCGCTCATGTTTGAATTAGCAAGCAATACAGCCTGAGAGCGCATTGTTACTTCTACTTCTTTAAGTCGATTCTTAACAAGAGTAGACCCAGAACTTACTATGTCAAATATGGCGTCAGACATTCCAATGCTCGGGGCAACCTCTACCGACCCTGATATTTCATGTATGGAGGCTTTTACACCTTTATCTGCAAAATATCTACTCAATATTTTAGGGTAAGATGTTGCTACTACTTTGCCGTTAAACCACTCTAAACCCATGTAATTCTCGCTTCTTGGAATAGCCAATGACAAGCGACATTTGCCAAAACCCAATTCCCGCACTACTTCAACTTTTGCTCCTTTTTCACTCAACTCATTTTCGCCCACAACACCAATATCAGCAACACCGTCCTGTACTGACAGAGGTATATCATCATCGCGTAAAAAAAGCACTTCCAATGGAAATCCAGATGCTTCTGCCAATAATTTACGACTCCCAACATCTACCTTTATTCCCGCATCTTCAAGCAGTTTCATTGATTTATCGTTCAAGCGCCCTTTTGCCTGTACGGCAATCCTAAGTCTATTCATGTATTTAAAATTTAGTGACCAGCTACTAAATAACAGCTCAATAGCTTACATCCAGTTTTTTACTTATTTTATTTTTTTAGAGTCTGTCTATAAAATCCTATTCAGCGTTACACTCACTTAATTAGAATCCGTCTATAAAGTCCAATACCTGCTATAACGACATCACCAGCAAGGGGCTGTATCTATCTAATAGTCTCCACTTTATAAACAAGAGCTAAATAACACACCTATTTTATCTGACTTTTACCACACGACACCATAACTACAATATAGAGCCTGCTTCTATATCTTTAAAATACTTATAAGTACTCACCCTTAGGTCGGCACAAGCATCCTCGTCGCAGACAATAATTCCTTTTTTGTGGTTTTGAATTGCCGAGATTGTCCAAAAATGGCTAACACTTTCCTCCACTGCATGTTTCAATGCTTGAGATTTTGAGACTCCGTTAACAATTATCACCAACTCTTTTGAATCCATTACCGTACCAATACCCACAGTGAGAGCGTGCTTGGGCACTTGATTAATATCATTATCAAAAAAACGAGAGTTGGCAACTATCGTGTCGTGAGTTAAGGTTTTTATACGAGTTCTCGACTGCAACGACGAACAAGGCTCATTGAATGCCAAATGCCCATCGATACCCACTCCTCCCAAAAACAAATGAATACCCCCACAGGCGACAATCTTCTCTTCGTATCGTCGACATTCGTTATCGAGGTTTGACGCCATACCGTCAAGTATGTTTATATTCTCACAAGGTATGTCTATGTGTTTAAATAAATGCTCGTTCATAAAATGATGGTAGCTCTGGGAGTGCGAAGGTGGTAATCCGATATATTCATCCATATTAAATGTTACTACATTGCGAAAAGAGACATCCCCCTCCAGATGACGACGCACTAGCTCCTTATATGTTCCAATAGGTGAAGAGCCTGTTGGTAAACCCAATACAAAAGGCTTCTCTGCTGTCGGATTAAACTTGTTTATCCTGTCAACAACAATATTAGCTACAATTTTAGAAATATTTTCGTAGTTCTTTTGAATAATAAGTCTCATTTTTCTTACTTTTTCTCGCAAAGATAGCATTTATCTACATGCCAAACACTTTTTACAATAAGCTCGGCTATTGGTAATGGTTCAGAAATGTTGAATAGTGATAAATAAAATCACTACTGTCCGCTAAAATAAAATTCAGTCAATATATCTTTCGTAACTTTCACATAATCAATGTTCGTTATCCGTCTTTTCAAAAGTAAGCCCCCTCCATTTCGGGGAATAAAGAATTTTGATATCTCATTCTATTTTGATATGATACTGCTTTCCAGCAGGCTTCAGGCTCTTCTAAAAACTCGTAAATATTGATATAGCACATTAATTGATGGCGTATGATGGACATCAAATTTGAAAAAGCCCA
>JBKECH010000095.1:0-35731 GCA_047974415.1 Bacteroidales bacterium
CCCACAGCCACCACCTCATCTAGCCCAATGGCATCTTCTTTTAATGCGATATTCAAACTTTTCTTGCCTGCAATAGCTAACTCTTCCGTTTTCATCCCTACAAAAGAGAATGTTAGACTTTTGGCTTCGGAAGAAACAACCAAGATATACTTACCATCTACATCCGTAATCGTGCCATTCGTACTCCCCTTTTCTACAACCGTTACCCCAGGAAGTGGCTGCCCGTTACTATCGGTAACTTTTCCAGAGATAGTTTTTGTTTGAGCGTAAGTAGCTAAAGCGCTCGTCAGAATAAAGACGAGTGCAAGAGTTACTCTCGCCAGATTAAATTTGTACTTCATAAATGTTAATTTTTATTTTGAAAAACAAGTTTCTTCAAAGGAAAGACTCCAGATGTATTTTAGATGTTGATACTCCATCCGAATTCCTATTGGCACAGCAGAAGATGGCTGGAAAGGTCGCATGGAAGACCGCCGTCCTGCTTCCAATGGCTGCCCCTATGAGATTGCAGCTATTATCATCGACACAACAAAAAAATAAGTGCTTATAATTTCATATGCATTCGATAAGCCCCTCCCGACCTCCCCAAAGAGGAGGAGACTGAGGCTGAGATAAATTACTTTAGTTTATTATATTTCAAGTCCCCTCCAACTCCTCCAAAGAGGGAGAGCTAGAGAGGGAATTAGATACTGTTTTGCGACTGACTCCTCCCCTTTAGGGAAGTCGGGAGGGGCTTTACTTCACCTCCAACTTCATCTTCGCACTCTTCAAACCATCGGCTGAAACTTTCAGTTCAACAGCTCCTGCTTCGCCTCGGTTGGAGCGAAGGATTGCCAAGCCGAAACCTCTATATAAGGTATGGGTGTTGCCGTCGAAAAGTTCGTTGCTCGTGTGGTCACCATTGTCAAGGGCGATTAATCGTGCTGCACCGCTCACTTCAAAGGTTGCTTCGTTGGTGGCATCGTAAACGCGGCGACCTTTCTTATCCACGGCATATACCTTGATGTATTGCAAGCCCATGCCATCGGCTTTCCATTCGCCGTTGTCTTCTGCTACGAGCTCAAGCTTTGTTGCTTTACCTACGGTTTCAATCTCGTGGCGAGCTACTTCTTTTCCACCTGTGCGAGCAATAGCAACGAGTTTTCCTGCTGCATAAGGCACATCCTCCCAAACGATTTTATTGCGTGTTTCGATGTCGCTTCTATCGTTCATTTGCGTGCCGATTGATTTTCCATTGAGCAATAATTCCACCTCATCAGCATTGGTATAAGTGAATACGTTTTGCTTCGAACCATCTTCATAGTTCCACTTCTCCAACAGGTCGATATGTCCGATGGTTACGTCGTTCCAGTCGATGTTTTCATTCTCATCCTGTGCCACACCAATATGCACCATTGGCTCATCTTCTAAGAAAGCACTTTTTATCATATAAGCCTGTGGAAATGGATTAAGCGCATGGTTGAAATAAGAAAATGCCCAGCCTTTTCGAGGCCATCCGTGCGACTCTCCCCAATACTGAATAGCACCCCAATAGGCCAAACCTACCATCTTCTCTCTGTTCATTCCCCAATAAGGCGCCAACTGACGGTTGGTGGTTGCCTCACTTTGATAGATTATCAAATCGGACTCGTACTTTAAATACTGCTCATATGCCTCAAACTGATAGTTGAAACTAGCTACTTCGGTTGCTACCGATAATTCTGGTGGGCGCATGTTTTCTTCATCCCAAAAGCCTTTCCCTTTTCTTGACAAAGCATTAGCTCTTGAAGGATACATCCCCACGGTAGTTGGACGAGTTTCATCGTAACGTTTCACCAACACATCCAGCATATTGTATGTAGTAACACCCCAATCACCTGTTGGGAATCCGGCCAAGTCTTCGCGCATTTGCAACTCATTTCCCAAGCTCCACATGATGAGCGAGGGGTGATTGCGATCTCTTTTTACCCATTCGGGGATATGTTGAAACACGAGCTCCGTCCACGGACGACGCCCCGCCCAATAATCCTTATTGCTCCATTTGTCATAAAGCTCATCTACGATGAGAATTCCTTTTTCGTCCGCAATATCATAGAACGCCTTTGAGTATGGATTGTGCGAGCAACGAATGTGATTGAAACCAAACGATTTTAGCACGTCCATTTGTCGAGAGATTGCCGTTTCGTAGGCTGCCGCACCGATTGCGCCTAGGTCGTGATGCCCCGAAAGCCCTTTCAAGTACACCTTCTTGCCGTTGAGTTTAAAGCCGAAGTCCTTCGAAAATTCGATGGTGCGCACACCGAATCGTTGCGAAACATTATCTAGGACTTTGCCATCGAGCGATACGGTTATATTAGCGGTGTAAAGGTTTGGATGCTCGCAATCCCACAGCTTTGGATTGCTGATGGTAAGCGATGGCAGTGGCACTTCTACATATTTCAGCCTAGAACCTTTGATGATTAATCCCTCGGTCTTTGCCACTTGCTCGCCGTTTGGAGCAATGATGCTCGCCGCGATGGTGATGTCGTCGTGCTTACCGCTGATGCCTTCCATCTCTACTTGAATAGCCACCGTAGATGATGATTCACTCACCTCGGGTGTAGTGATATAAACGCCATTGCGCGCTATCGAGATAGGGTTCTTTGCAATGATGTGCACATCTCTATATAGCCCGCCACCAGTGTACCAGCGTGAACCTTGGCGTTTGCCTGATGATGCCTTTACGGCGATGACATTAGGCACATCATACTTTATCTTATTGGTAATATCACAGTCAAAACCTAGGTATCCATAGTCCATTCCACCGATTTTCTCACCATTGAGCCACACATCGCCATGAATCATGATGCCCTCGAAGTTTACGAGCAGCTTTTTGCCCTTCCATGCGGGGTTAGCATCAAATGTTTTGCGATACCAACCAGTAGCAGCATCCTTGTAACCGAGTTGCGAACTTGCCTTCTTGTTCCAGGGCATTTCTATTTGAAAATCGTGAGGCAGGTCAAGCTCTCGCCAGTCGGAATCTTCAAACGAAGCTTGTTCAGCCCCTTCCACATCGCCGAGTTTAAACTTCCAATCAAAATTGAATAATTCCATTTCCCTTCCTCCATTTGCAAAGATATCGTGAAATGAACCTAAGCAAGCAATCAATAGAATAAAGGTAATTATTTGTAGTCGTTTGTGCATTTTTTCTATTTTAATATTTTTAAAAGTCCCCTTTAATACTGTTAGATGTATCTGACAAGAGGAGATGAGGTTAATTATATCCCGTATTCTGAGGAAACTCTCCTGTATCTCTATCAATAACAGACTGTGGAATTGGGCGAAGAAGGTGAATTTCTTTAATTCCATTTGCAGCTTTAGCAAGATTGTTGTTAGCTAAAGTACGTTCAATAAGTTTACCTGTTCTTTTCAAGTCCATCCATCGCTTATATTCTCCCACGAGCTCTCTTGCTCTTTCATCCAGTATAAAGTCAATTGTTACATCAGAAGGAGCAATCTTCATGTCTGTTTTCTTTCCTTCAATAGCAGCTCGCTCTCGCACCTTATTTATTCTTTTGGCTGCTATTGCCGTTTCTCCTTGCTGCAAATATGCTTCTGCAGCAATGAGGTAAGTCTCTGCCAGACGAAATAGAAATATATCTCTCGTGCCTGTTCCATTATCAAGGCTCCCTTGCTTAAGTGCTTCTGGATCGAAGAACTTCCAGACCATTGGAAATCGATTAGCTCCACCGATATTATTAAAGTCCTGTTTCCACATGTCGTATTCTACTATATTGCAGACTGGATGCTTTGTCAGGAATGTTGTTTTTTCAGCATCAGTCATCGGTTTGTCCCATTTTGGGAAGTACACCTTTAAATCTCCAGCCTTAATTCCTTGCGTTTCAGAATCTATCACCGCATAAAACTCGCTTTTAAAAGTCCCGTCATATCTTGTATCCAAATCCGTATCAAATAAAGAGTAAAGATACTGCGAGGGCATAAATTGAGAATTATGCTTATTATATATTGTACTTCCCGCATCAAATCCATTCTCATACAGCACTAAATCCCACCCCATGATGACCGATTGAGTATTCCCCCCATAAGCGCTACCTAAAGAGCTAGCGTCATACTGCACAGAAAAGATTATCTCTTTGCTGTTTTCATTGCCAGGAGTAAACACCTCCTCAAATGTATCTAGTAAACCATATGAATCTGAATGTATTACTTCATCTGCCAATGTAGCTGCTTGGCTAAAATCGTCTGATGCTGCATATGATTTATATGCTCGAGTAAGATAAATCAGCGACAACAAGTTTTTAGCGGCTCCAGAAGTTACTCTACCAAACTCTTCCACTGCCATAGGCAGGGTGGCAGAAATTCCAGTCAATTCCGATATAACAAACCGATAAATATCTTGCTCTGACACTCTATCAAAGTGAGTAATGGCACTATTAATTTCATCAACTACCAAAGGAATATCTCCGAATTGCTCCACAAGGAGGTAATAATAATACGCCCTTATAAACCTTACTTCCGCTAGGCGCTTCTGCTTTAATTTTTCAGTCAAACCATCCACGTCTTCCGCTCTAGCAATAGCTGTATTGCAGGTCTGAATAGCATCATAACAATCGGCATAAAAATCAGACACGAATCCATTGTCTGAACCAAGCGTTGTGTACTCGTTCAAATCACTACTATAAATATCCCTATTTTGGTATGAATTATCTCTCAGCTCACTATTACCACGAGTGTATATATCTACCCCAAGGCAGAACAGCCAAGGAGAGTCTCCCCAAACAGAGCGGAGCGTTGCATACGATCCAGTTACTAAAGATTCGTATCCTTCTACCGTACGAAAATAGTCCTCGCTAGCAATATTACTTTTGTTCTCTTCTTTAAGAAAATCTTGGCATGATGCAAGTGCACAAACTGCCATACCGATAGCTATATATCTCTTTATGCTTTTCATATTCTTGGTTTTTTATAGTTCCAAATTTATCCCCATCAAGAATGTAGAGAATCCTGTTGTTGTTCCCCACGTATTTCGTCCGGCCCACTCTGGGTCGAATCCCTCGTAATCAGTAAATGTAAGTGGATTATTCATTGTGGCATATACCCTCAGCTGTTTTAGGTTTAACCGTTTTAGAATGTGCTTTGGAATAGAATAACCCAAAGAGATATTGCCTACACGCAAAAAAGAAACATCTCGATATAGCGATTGACTAAAATAGCGCCCCGTGTTTCCTGGCTGCCCAAACTTATTTGTTGGGTTTTCTGGAGTCCAATAAGCGATATCCATGCTATTAAAGTTTCCTTGCAATGTTTGAAAAGACTGCACATCTTTCCCTTGCATCTGCATGCCTTGACTCGTATAGACATAGAACGAGAAGTCAAACCCTCTGTAGTTAAACGTATTTGTGATACTTCCATTCCATTTCGGTGTGCGCTGCCCAATGATTGCCTTATCATTAGTTGCATCAATAGCGCCATCATTATTCAAATCTTTTACTTTTATTTGCCCAGGAGTCTGCCCATACTTAGCTGCCTTTTTTTCTTCTCCCAACTGCCAAACACCATCAAACACATAGTCATAGTTTGATTTTATTGCTTTACCGATGAACCATTTATTAGCGATATCATCTTCTTTCCCGCCGTAAAGCTCCATAATCTCATTGCGGTTGGTATCGAAGATAATGCTTGTTGTCCAAGAAAAGTCGCCTTTTTCGATGTTTACCGTATTCAATGCAATTTCAATTCCTTGATTGCGCACCCAACCTACGTTATCCCAGATCTCGCTCCACCCAGAAGTCTGTGGCAACTGTCGCTTCATAATTAAATCTTTGGCATCCCTTCGATAAACATCAACTGACCCATTGATTTTACTGGCAAAAAATCCATAATCAACACCGATGTTAATTTCGTTTGTTTTCTCCCAAGTCAAGTCGTAATTAGAAAGCCCACTCTTGTAATATGCCGAAGATGCCGTTCCTCCAAAATCATAATTATGCATAGCCACATTCGATTGTGTTCCATAAATTGACACCGCATCATTCCCAGTAACACCATAACTAAGGCGAAGCTTTAAATTGCTCACCGCTGAAGCATTTTTCATAAAATCTTCTTCAATTACCCTCCATGCAAATGCTCCTGATGGGAAGAACGCCCATTTGTTACCTGCTGCCAAACGAGAAGACCCATCATAGCGTCCAGTAAAAGTAAATAGGTATTTTCCAGCATAACTATATTGTACCCTCCCTAAAAAAGATGCTAGCGTTGCCTTGGTATAGCCCGTCTTAGAGGCTGTTATACTAGACAACGGAGCAGAGTCTAAATTATACCATTTACTGTTATATGGTAGGCTATTCGCCTCTTGATATGCCGTTTCCCACTGATCCTTTTGCATGCTCTGAACGAAATTTGCAGATATGGCATGATTTCCAATATCTTTTGTATAGGAAATCATATTATCCATCACATAGCCAAAATAATCACTTGTATCATAACTGGCTTTTGTGTTTTTCATACTTCCCTGTCCATTTTTGCTATATTGCCCTTGATAAAGTCCGCTTCGAAGATAAGACATCTGAGGGGATAATTGGGAACGAATAGTCAAGCCTTTAATAGGTTCTACTTGCAAGTAAATATTCCCAAAAGCACGATACTTTCTATTTTCTCTGGTCTCACCATCTTCTCGATATTCAAACATCGGATTGGTTACACCGTCATTACGATAAACTCTAAATGTAGGATCGCCATTTTCATCATATGGATTAGCAACCCCAGGCAATCTGTATGCAGAACGTAAGGTTTCATAACTTCCTCGATTTTGTATGCTTTGAGTAAAATATAAGCTTCCGCCAACTTCCCATATTTCCTTGAACTTCTGCGTGAGATTAAGACGCATGTTATAGCGGTTGTAATCTTGCCCTGGTATGGTTCCTTCTTCTTTGAGCTGACCGATACTTATAGCAAATGTTCCATTTTCACTTCCTCCAGAAGCCGAAATAGTGTTACTTGTTTGCACCCCTTTTCTCAGAATTAAATCAACCCAATCGGTATAATCCTTGTTGTCAATTATTTTCCATTCGTCTTCAGTAAAGAAGTCTGCATTGCTACGTTCTGTGCTCTTACCTGTGTTTTCAAACAAATCAGTTCGCCATTGCACATACTCCTCTCCAGACATCATATCAGGAAGATTACTGACATATCGAAAACCATAGTACCCATTATATTGAATTGACATTTTACCTGCCTTTCCGCGTTTTGTTGTTACAATCACAACCCCATTTGCCCCTCTTGATCCATAGATTGCCGTTGCCGAAGCGTCCTTCAAAACGTCAATAGCTTCAATATCCTCTGGGTTTATATCGCCTAAGCCTGAACTTGTAGGAATCCCGTCTATCACATAAAGTGGGGAATTTGAATTATTAATAGAGCTCAGGCCTCGAACTTGAATGCTAAAACCTTCTCCTGGAGCACCTACAGCACGTTGAATATTTACCCCTGCAACGCGCCCTTGAAGCGCTCCTGCTGCATCTGGCGTTGCTACTTTCGAAATAATATCCGACTCTATCGAGCTCACCGAGCCTGTCAAATCACTTTTCTTCACTGTTCCGTAACCCACAGCCACCACCTCATCTAGCCCAATGGCATCTTCTTTTAATGCGATATTCAAACTTTTCTTGCCTGCAATAGCTAACTCTTCCGTTTTCATCCCTACAAAAGAGAATGTTAGACTTTTGGCTTCGGAAGAAACAACCAAGGTATACTTACCATCTACATCCGTAATCGTGCCATTCGTACTCCCCTTTTCTACAACCGTTACCCCAGGAAGTGGCTGCCTATTACTATCGGTAACTCTTCCAGAGACAGTTTTTGTTTGAGCGTAAGTAGCTAAAGCACTCGTCAGAGTAAAGACGAGTGCAAGAGTTACTCTCGCCAGATTAAATTTGCACTTCATAAATGTTAATTTTTATTTTGAAAAACAAGTTTCCTCAAAGGAAAGACTCCAGATGTATTTTAGATGTTGATACTCCACCAACCTTCCGCACTATCACACGCAGTAATATAGAAAGACAGAGTGAGAATTAATTTCATTCTGCTTTTTCGATGATTACATCTAGCGAGCAATACTTCTACTATTGAACTATAATATAATGAACACTCTCCATTTTATCACTTCGTACTACGTAATGCCCTGGGACTAGATCTCCAACATATATCTGTTGTTTTCTCGAATTTAGTGAGATTTTTTTTACAATGATACCCGTTGAATTTACAATATTGATTGTGTCGTTATCATCCGTAGTGCTCACTGTAATATAATCTGCAGTTACAGTTGGATAGGCATGAAATTCTCCTAATTTTTTCCAGCGAGCCCACAACTCAACATTTTCGGTTTGTAAAGTGTCAAGCGCAGAAATTCGTTGCGTAAAATTTTCATCAGCATACCAATTCATAAAACGATAACCTTTTGCCTTTGCTTTATTTAGGAATATGGGAGTTCCAACAGTTACTTGATAAGGATTTGAGTGAGTTGCACCATCGATTCCAAGGTTATATGTAATGTTGTATGAAATTACTGGTTCAGGCTCGGGTTCTGTTACACTATAATCTTCCCATTGTTTCTCATAGCTAACATATGGTGTTTGAACACCATCTTCGAGATAAAATCCGAGATGGGCAGGTTGGTTATATCCAATGTTTTGGCGCACAATGTTCATGCGATATAATGGGTCGTGCATTAGTGTATACATTTTATGAGTTGTAGGAATCCAAGTCGTAAACACAATGAATTCAGACAAATCACTATTAATGAACACCAGCTCTTCTCTCCAGTCGCCAAACAAATCAGCTTGAAGGTTTACATCATCTTTTGTACTGTGGATTGTAGTTGCACCATAGTGCCATCCTGTTAAAATACGACCTAGACCAGAGCTTGAATTAATTCCATTGCCATTATGGCGCAAATCAGAGAATAAATCATCATCAAAATACAAGGGTTGATTATAGGCATTGTAATTTTTGCCTGTTTGTTCTCCATTGCAATCGAGATTTCCAATGCCATCACCTAAAATTGATATGCATTCAAAGCCACGAAAATCAGCGGTAACATTTCCAGCCCAAGCACGGCCAATATCTCCAGATGAAAGGTATTCCCAAATAATATTTCCTGTAGCAGCATCGCGCATAGAAACACCATAGGTTGAATTTTCGTGAGGCTGGAAGAATTCTAGTCCTGGGCGGTCAGGCATCAAGTCGCCTAGGTGATCGGCGTCACCATGACCTCGACCAGTAGAGTATAATCCATTACCATCGTTATCTATAGCACAAGCTCCATACATCAATTCGTCAGAACCATCAAAATCAACATCTCCGATGCTTATACTGTGATTTCCTTCTCCAAAATAAGCTTTTCCTTCTCCGCTGTCTGGCAACTCCCCTTCATAGTCTAATTGGTCGAATGTCCACGCTTGAGTTAATTTATCCCCATCGAAGCAAAGAGCTTGCATGGCAATGCGCGTATAGATGCCTCGAGAGAACACCAATTGAGGACCTCTTTCTTGGTCAACTAATACCGCCGATTTAATTGATGCAGCACGATAACCATCATTATCGCCCCAAGTTTTGTTAATGTCTTCTACAGGACCAAGACTAGGCCAATAATCTACAGTAGCAATTTCTGCTCCTGTAGATCCATTGAAGACGGTTACATAAGCTGGATCTTTCATTAAGTGTCCTCTACCTCCGCGCATTAGGAAAACACCGTCATTGTCGTTTGCTGCAGGTCCATTGCTGAGGAATTCTCCTGTGCCATCTTTGGTACCGGGCCCTGTTTTCATTGCTACTTCGGCTTTGCCATCTCCGTCGAGGTCATAAACCATTAGCGCTAATCCGTTAGCATCTGTATTTGGTCCACCATGAATTCTCCATAGGTGTGTCCCGTCAAGTTTTACTGCATCGACCACAGGGCATCTATGATCTTTATTTAATCCAGAAACACTTTCACTTTCCGCAGATTCCCAAATAAACACCAGTTCATATTCACCATCACCATCTAAGTCTCCCACGCTCATATCTCCAGGGGTGTATCTTCTTGTCCCTCCTAGAGGGTCAATTGGTTTTTCTGGCATCTTAATGCGAAGTACAGAAATATCAGGGCGAGAAGCTGATTCTTTTTTATCGGTATATTTCCAAGGTTTCACTTCTTTCGATTTGCCTTGGTCATCTCCCGCTAGTGCTTCCACTTGATAAGTGTCATCGGTTGTTCCGCTTGGATCAATGACGTTTGATGCGCTGGTGTGAGGCTCTGAATTGAGCAATTCACCATTCTTATAGATGTTAAATGCAATATCATGAGGGTCAGAACCGAATATACGCCAAGAGAGAAATATACCATCGGCCGATTGCATAGCCACCAATCCACGATTTAGTTTTTCGATCATGCGAGGTTTGAAGCTAAACGTCATCACCTCACGGGAAATAATCCCATGCTCGGCACTTGGGCTGATACTTGGTGTAAATACGCCTTCGGCGTTTTTCCATGATTCTACACGTGTGCCATAGACCGATCCTGTGGGCAGGATAATTTCTTCAAAGTTATTTCCAACAAAGGCACTTGCATCAACACTCGCTAATTCCGAAGGGCTTTCGAATATAATATTTTTTAAGCCTTTATTGGCAAATGTATTCGCAGCCACTGATGTTACAGCTTCTTCTCCAATATAAGCTGGAATGATGATATTTTCAGCTGTTCCAGTGTAGGCTGATATTATTCCGTCAATGAAAGTGATGTCGGAAGAAGAAATAGTAGTATATTCTATTTCAACTTCATTCCAATTGGCATAAAGCACTCTGTCTCCAACACTACCAGTGGCAATAGTTGGATTTACTGTTAAAAATCCTGTCTCATCACTAGTCCATTTGTCGAAAATATATTCCTCTTTTGTAGGTTCTGGAATTATAAATTCCGCTGATTCCACAGTGTAGTCTTTAGGTGAGTTTTCAGCCAACACGCCACCATTGAGATTATAAGTAATGGTGTAGATGATAGGTTTCCACTTCGCATAGTATGTGATAACATTATCTACCGCCAGTTTCGAAGCTTCATAATGGTTGGTTGCGAGAGTGCTCCATGCAGCATCCACATACCAAGCCTGCAATTCATAACCAGCATCAATCTTACTTTTAGGAGTATCTGGAAAATTCAATTCTTCCCCTATAGTGTAGGAATTTGGCTCAAGATTAAGTACAGTATCACCGTCTTTATAAACTATAGTAAATGTTTGGGTAGTGATTTGCTTGCGAGAGAAAGCCAAAGTAGCATTGTTAGTTGTGATTTCAGTAATGGCATTGCCGTCAGCATCTTTCCAATCTTCAAAGAATAAGGCTTCAGGATATTTGGTTGGCAATTTAACTACTAAATTAGCTGTATTGTTTGCAAAAGCATTGGCTCCAATTGATGCGATAGCAGAATTATTGTCGATTAATACTTTTTCCAACGATTTGGATTGGAAAACATTCTCCGCAATGCCAGTGATTAATTTTCCACCGATGATTTGGGGGATTGATATTTTGACATAATGGGCAAGATAGTCTGTGATGACACCATTAGCATCTATTTTCAAATCGCTAGCTTCAAGAGCATAGGCACTGGGCTCAATTGTACGTTTTATTTCGCCTGAATTTTTGGCTGAGATTGTAGCCACTTCCTCCTCGCCTTTTAGCCAGGTGCTAGCTGTATATCCAATCGGAGCATCGCTAGGTAGTGGTTGGTCTAAGTTGCTATTACCATCGAAAGATAGTTTATAGACATAATTGAAGTTTGAATTTCCTGAGAAAAGCACTTCTGTTAATGCACATCGTCGGAACGAACGATAGTCAGTTCGAGATATTGAGCTGGGGAAGATGATAGATTGCAAATTACTAGCAGAATGAAAAGCATCTTCTCCGATTCGAGTAATCCCTTCGGCAAACACCACATGAGTAAGCTCCTTATTGCTTTCAAAAGCACCAGTTTTGCTTGCGTGCCAAACAGCGCTGGCTGTTGCTCCGTTTTCAAAAACAGAAGGAATAAAGATTTTTGCATGTCCACTTCCAGAATATGCCGTAATGTTGCCATCGGTAATGGTCACGTCTGTTGATTTCAAGGCATAATAGTCATAAGTGACTCCTTGCCAGACAGCATAGAGAGTAATGTTGCCAGATGCTTCTCCTTTAACAATGCTGCTAGGGGCAGTGCTTGCTCCATTTACATCAAGCGACCATTTTACAAAAGTATCTCCTGCTTTTGTAGGAGCCTTAATCTCAAACGTTTCGCTCTCATAGTTGTAAGCATAAGGATTGTCCTCGTGGTTTGTTCCGCCAAACAAGTTATATTGAATTTTATACTCAGGATATTCCCATTTAGCATATAAATGAATTGTAGATCCGTCAGCATATTCTACAGCTTCTTCAAAATTTGCAATAGGGTTGTAGAGCGAGGCATCTACACACCACGAAACAACAGCGTGTTCATTAACTGGATTTTTATAGTCGGGTAGATCCGTTTCTGACCCCACAGTATAACTGGCTGGTTCCAGCGAGACAATCTCTTCCCCATTGTGATATATGATGGTGTAGTTGCTAATGGTCGGTGTTGCACGAGAGAAGCTTGAAGTCCAATTTGAGTTAGTAATTTCAGTTACCTCTGCATCGCTTTCATTTTTCCAAACTTCGTAGACCATATCTTCTGGAGATCCTTCGGGTAATACAATGCTCAACGAAGCATCATTGTTGGCAAAAGCACCAGCTCCAATACTGTTTAGAGCGCTGTTTGCATCTATGCTCACAGCAATTAACCCCTTGTTTGCAAAAGCATCAGCAGCAATACCAGTAATTAGCTTACCACCGATACTCTGAGGAATTATGAGATTGATGTCGCTGGCTGAGTAGGTGGTAATCACTCCATCTGTTATTGTTACCATATCAGCGGTGAGTTCTACAGGTGCTGCACTCTGTTCAATAAATGAGCGAACAAAACCTTTGCCAAAGTTTTCAGGAAGAATTTCAGAATAAATATCTTCTGAAATTTTTGACCCACCAACTTTCTCATAGAGTTGCCAACCATTTTCTACAGCATGGCCCTTGGGTACGTCAGAGGGAAGAATAATACTCGTTAGAGCGGTACATCCAGCAAAAGCTCTATCGATTTTAGTGATGTATTTTGGCAAAACAACGCTCGTTAAAGCACTGTTGTTCCTAAAAGTAAGATATTCGAGATCGGTAATTCCTTCAGGAATTACGATGCTTTCAAATGTGCATTTTTCAAAGCAACGTTGTCCTAAGTTTGTTAGAGTAGAAGGAAGAGTGAGGAAGTTTATTTTATTATATCGAAATGCATAGCGAGCAATTGTTTTGATGCCATCATTTATAATGACAGAAGTCAAGCTTTTCCCTTCAAAAGCTTTCTCACCAATTTTAGTAATGGCAGCTCCACCAATTTCGGTGGGTATAATAATTTCGGTGGCAGTTCCGGTATAGGCGGTGATTGTTTCTCCGTCAATCGTTACATCTTCGGCAGTAAGGGTGTGTTGCCCATAGGAGCATATACTTAGCATGCAGAATATTATAATAATATATGATTTCATAGGTGTAAATTTTAGTTGGTGCAGCATAGGAAATTTCGGCGTAGTTTCACTTTTTTACTAGACTTGCTGTAAGTAATCGTCTCACCTTTGAAATACTTCACATTGCCTTTGTAGTGTATTTGAATGGCAACTCCAGATTTGTAACTTGGATCTATCCCTTCCTTATAAGTAATAGCATCACCATAGCCTAGGTATTTAATTTCATAGCCATCGCTATCGGCTTGAGTGATTCGAACATGCCCAGAGGTAGGGCGAATTACTGTTCCATTTTTGATTTCATAGCTTTGACTTTCTTCATTAAAACTCAGCTTTGTTCCAATAATCGATTCGCTAGAAGCACTATAGTTTAGGGCGGTACAATCCATGAATTCATTAATGGAGTATTCTCCAATAGCAAGGTCTTTTGGCATCGAAGAAAACATTTCAAAATAGACTACTGCATATTTCAGATCTTCAGAGGGCAATCTAGTTTGATCGGATAAAATAGTTAGATCGATATTATATGTATCACTAGCATGTGTGCCATAATCTTCCAAATAAGCTTGAGATAAATTTATTCGGTTGTTGTCAATTTTTAAATAGCCCACATTCTTCACCAAATTAGGCTCTTTGGGGTCTTCTTTGCAAGCTACAAGCGTAGTTAGCAGCAATACAACTACAAGATATTTAAAATACAAAGTCTGTTTCATATATTATATATTTAAATTTATTTCTTCACCAAGTTTCACAAGGCTATATGGTGTCTGTCCATAATGTCGGGAGTCTGAACTAGAAAGTTCAAGATCAAGGGCCAGCGAAACTTGGTGAATTAGGAGTTTACTTGTGTAAATGACTAATTCGCAAAGTGAGCATAACGCAGATATTGGACTTTATAGACAGACTCTATATAATGGGATTTTGCTTAGCAGTAGTTAGTCATTTTTTCACCCGCACTATTCGTTATATATCCATATTATTCAGCACCTAATTTTGCAACGCCATATAAATCCCAATTGATGTAATATTGTCCATCAACTCCAAAGTCTATCACTTTAGCTTTTATTGCCTCTTGTTCCCCTTCTGGATATTTTGCGGTTATTAAATCGGCTACTGAGTTGATAAATTCAGCATCATTGCTATAACGATGCATCATACGGGTAAACATATCCATTACCTTGCCTTCTGCCACATATTCTAACATATATTCATGCATAATGGCATAATCATAAGCTTTCATGCGTTCCTCTTCGGTAAGATCGTCCTCACCTCCGTATTTTACAGGAACTGGCAAATAATAAGTTCCATCGCTATTATTGTTATCATAGTTCAGGCCTCGATTAGCTTCCCAATTTTTATTCAGCCATCTTGAATCAGCCCATTGAACTCCCCATTTTTCATTTGCAATCATTTCTTCTGCAGTGATTTCCATAGAAGTTAATCCAGTTGCTGCCATTTTAGCATTAATTCCACCCATGAGTAATGTTTTCGATATATCCCAATCTCCTAAATGATTGCAAGCTTCAATTAAAAAGAAATGCAGGTCTTGTGTGCGATATAGAGGTATTGCTGCATCATTCGGAAATTCGCCTCGACTAATTGATCGATATCTTATTTCATTTCTCGAGGTATTATACATTCCTCCATAATATTTCGTACAAAGAGAATCGCCATCCATACTCCAGTATAGGTTTGAAGCTCTTCGCTTGTCGAGAACTCCATCGTTGCTCGTGTATTGCTTCAAAGCCCATTGGCTCCCTCGAACATATTTCTCGCCAACAAAGTAGTCATACAATGAGTTTACTTGATCATAGTATCCATCATATATTACCGCACTAACACAAATAGAAGTTCCTTTTCTTGCTGAAAAATAGGCAGGATATGCATTCTGATAATTATTATTTGTACCCAATGACCACGCATGGTCTTTTAGGTTGTCGTAAATATAAGTTAATGCTTTATCTTTAATCCACGCATAGTCTGGGCTATTCGATGCCAACAGCAAATCAGAACGCAAGCACACATAATCTGGTGTACTTCTGTACCAAATTCTGTAAGTACTTTCTGCATCAATATCTTCTGGATTCATTAATCTACCCCAATTGAGGGCTTTTGAACCATCAATACCTTCTAAACCTGGATAGCCATAATCAATGATGTCTAAGCATTTTTGAATCATTGCATCATAATCTGTAAGATGTGTAAACACACTAGCATCTGTAAGGTCTTTTGCTTCTTTAATAGGATCATCAAAATAAATAAACTCACCATAAAGATTCGCCAACTTATAATATGCCCAAGCTTTAAAACGAAGTGCTCCACCAATCATCCCTTCAAAATCTTCTGTCGTTTCATCACTCATGGCATCGCCAATCTTCTCGCGATAAGCCTTCATCTTTGTCATATAGTCATTTGCAGCCAAGATTACATCATAGAATCCAGCAGGGTCAGCTAATTGATTATTTTGCGAGTTGTTATAGTTATATAAATCTACAATATCTTGCGTGCTGATAGCATTGGGTTCAAGATAATTCGCACGGATATCCGATCTTAAAATCATGTCATCAGCCATGGCTTGCATCTTCGTTGCAATGCCCATATAACCCGTGTACATATCGTTCTCTTCCGAGATATAATCCGAATCATTAATAAGTCTATCTGGGTTCGTTTCAAAGTAGTTATCGCACGATGATATAACTAGGAGCAAAACTATGGAGAATAGATTTCTAAATATATTTTTCATCTGTTGTATTTTATCTGTAGGATACAATCTTTGTTAGATTTTCTCCCACCTGTAATTATTAATTAGAAATTCAAATTAAAGCCAAATCGAACAGAACGAGGTAGCACAATCTTTCCATAATCGACTCCCTGAAGGGCGTCGCTATAGGAATAACTAAACTCTGGGTCTAATCCTAAATAATTAGTGAAAGCAAATAAATTCTCACCTGTTACATAAAAGATTCCTGATTTAAAAATTCGCAAAAACTCCTTATTTATATTGTAAGAGATTGTGAGGTGCTTTAACTTCATGTATGAAGCATCTTCAATCCAGCGTGAGGAGAATGCATCATTACCCACAGGGTCGTCATATACAGCACGAGGCACATCTGTTTCTTGCCCATCAAGCTGCCAACGATTCACCACTGAAAGTGAACGGTTATTCATTGAGCCTGTCGATTCAATATTCCTACGAACGGCATTATAAGCTTCATTCCCTTGCGAATAAGTAAACTCAGCAGCTACGGTCAAGTTTTTATAACGAATGCTAGTGAAAAACCCTCCGAAGAAATCGGGTAAAGCCGCCCCTAAGAGTTGCTTATCTTCGTCGTTAATTACGCCATCTGCTTTAACGTCTTCATAATGCACATCTCCAGCTTGATATTTCACGCCTAATGCATTTTTCAGATTCAACTTCTCCGCTTCCTCTTTACTTGCAATCACACCATTGGCTTTCAATCCATAAAAATTATACGGAGAATAGCCTTCTTTATTAATCAGCTGAGCATCATCTCCATTGATAGCTAGGTCAATTACCTCACTAGTGTTTGCTCCCATTGAAACAATTTCATTATTCAGCGTAGCAATATTCCCACCCACAATCCATTCTATATCTTTATTGCTCAACAGTGCTACTGCCAATGAAGCTTCTATACCTGAGTTCTTGATTTCACCTGAATTGTTAAAGTATCTAGAGACTCCAAATACCGATTGATTACTTTCAGCAACCAACGCATTATTGGCTACTTCATGATAATAGGCCAATCCTACATTTACTCTGTTTCTTAACAAACTAGTTTCCATTCCGATATTAAAGTCCGATACTCTTTCCGCATTAACCCCTGTGTTTGGAATTGATGAACGCGAAATGGCAGAGAGAGTTAAAAACGGAGTACTTGTGTAGTAGTCTTTTCCATAATCAGGCGAGAATCGGCTATTCCCTGTCAAACCATATTCCACATTTACATCTAGTCGGTTAATAACAACCGACTTTTTGAATATGCCTAAGTTCTTTGCTAAAAGTGTTACAGCAGCCGATGGATAAAAAGAAAACCTATTAGTTTCCTTACCTATAGACGATGAACCATCAACAGCTGCATTCACAGATCCTCTCACTAAGTTATTCCACGTGTAATCGCCATGAGCATAAAAGTTCAACCAATTCCAGTCATCGCTATAACCATAAAAATCTACATTGTTTACATCTTGCACTTTATCAAGCGTTTGATAATAATCGCTTGCGGTGTTATACCCCACCCCTGCATCATACTCTTTTGTATTTGTCATAGCTTGGAAACCTCCATAGGCATTAATTCGATCTCCATTGGTAAGCGCTTTACTGTAAATAGCATTTAGGTTATAATACATATTCAACATTTTTCCTGATCCTGAGCGAACAGTATTCTCACCTACTACTGTACCATAATTCACATCTTTATTCGGAGTTATTGCCTTGTCGGTAATTCCAGGAATAAAAATTTGCTGCTGGTCGTAGTTGTAATGCATTCCCACACGACCTTCCAGTTTCCATTGTTCGTTAAAGGTATAATTCAACCCTAAACGAGCATTCAAGATATGCTGCCGAGCTCTAGTATTCACTGTATTCACAATAGCCATAGGGTTACTCAAATCGTAGCGATAAACATCATAGGTGCTCAGTGTTTTTCCATCAATATCCATAGCCCAAGGAGATAATATGGGCTGCTTATTCAGGGCAACAAGCAAAGGGTTTGCCTGCATGGTCATTCCCTGCTCTTGAACACCCGATTCGGTAAATGCCAAGGCTATATTAGTTAGGAACTCTAACTTACGTGTAATGTTAGTTCGTGCATTAATTTGAGTGTTGAATCGAGTTCGTCCCGTATTATCAATCACTCCCCCTTCATTTAATAGTCCTAAAGAAATATCATACAGCGCAATGGCATCTCCTCCCTCAATGCGCAAAGAGTTTGAAGTTACAAAGGCTGGAGAATAAATCTCCTCTTGCCAGTTAGTGTCATGCGTGTATAAATAATCCTGATTATAACTTTCATCTTGAATAAATGGATAGGCCGAAATTAAATCGGCCATGTCATCATAGCGTGTCAAACCAATATCGCTCACATAAGATTTATACTGCTCACTATTCATCAAAGGAATTTGCTTATTATTCCAATTCACTCCAAATTGAGAGCGAAGAGTGAATTTTGTATCAAGCACATCACTTTTCTTTGCTCCGTTTGTTTCAATCAGAATCACACCATTGGCACCCATTGAACCATAAATTGTAGCTTCAGCACCGGTGAGTACTGTAACGTTCTTGATATTAGTTACATCAATTCCTGCCAATGTTCCTTTAGAGTAAGCTGAAATTACAGGAGATTCTTCATCATCGGTGATGTACGGCACGCCATTTACTAAAATCAATGGTTTGTTGGTACTATTCAATGAACGAATACCGCGAATGTTCAAATATGCCCCTTCTCCAGGTACTCCGCTCTTGTTAGTCACACGCAGTCCGGCCACCTCAGCTTGCAATCCTGCCTCAAGAGTAATTGCTTGATCTAGGTCTTTCATCGCCAAGTTTGTTGCCAATGATGTTTTCGACCCATTATTGGTATTGCGATAGGGCAAAACTACCTCGTTATTGTATTTGGGGCGATCCAAATTCATTAGCACAATAGTGAAATCATCATCGCCATGTGTTAGTGTTTTATATTCATAAAATCCTTCTGCAGAGATGCTCAGTTCTACATTGGTGGCATCGGTTTTAATCTCAAAGCTACCATCGGAAGCCGAGGTAACCACGCTTTCTGCACCAGTAGCCGAGACTACAGCCCCACTTACTGGGTCGTTGCTTGGAGATAATATTCTACCTGTAATTTTAGATTGCGCCGAGACACTACCAATAAAGGCAAAGAATATTAAAACTAGTCCTATTATTTTATTTCTCATATTCGTAATTCTTTTCTATTAATAGTTGTTCTCGGTTGGACGCAAACACCAATGATACATCTCAAAATAACTACCATAATACCCATCGTCAAGCGTTTTAAATGTCAACTGCACTTCTTGCAGACCCTCTCCTTCAACCATAATTACACCTACTTCTCGACCATCCGTATCATAACTGGAAGCTTTACCTCCACTTGCTGAGTAATAATCTGCAGGGTAGAAGTATTCTGAATATTTCTTCACTCCATAACGATCAAAATTTGTACTCGTATTCAATTTATCATTGTCACCCACCAATTTTCCTTTATAATATACCCCCACTGTAAATTTATTTTTTGTGCCTCCAAATCCCAAAGACACCATGTATTCACCTGGGGGAACTAAGACTTTCTGCACATTTCCTTCATCGTCTAATCCGATACAAGTGAAAGTTACAGAACACGGGTAAGATTCTTCTAATGAAGGCGAAGCTTCTCGCGCAGCATCCGTTACATAATTTCGGAATGTGTTATAATAAATAGTTGGAGCATACTCTCCCCAACCTCCAAATGTAGATCCTCCTTTTATTCGCTGATTTTCAAACCCATCATAAGAAAAGTATTTTGCCTTTTCTTCATCAGTACAGTTCTCCCAGACGTAGAATCGTTCTTTAAATCGCCAGACCAAAACGTTGTTTGGAACTTTTAGCTTCGTTACAAAATAACCAACACCATTGCTAAATTCAATAGGTTTACTGGTGTCAACCAATTGCACTGAAGGGCGCCATTGCTTGCCATCTACAGCCGCAGTGAAACCTTCTCGATAGCCATCTACAGAATAAATATCTTCTGTATTATTAGCTGCAAGAGTGGCGCTTTCATACTCTTGATCATAAAACAAGGCACTAATTAGCCATTCTCTTACTTTTATAGAATCTTTGCTATGTGGTTTTCTCCTCAATGCGGTCTTAATATTCTCGTAAGCATCATCAAGTGCTTTTTGCAGCACTGTGTTGCTGGGGATTAACATCGTAGAGCTTGCATTTTCCATGCGCATCGTCCAGCGGAAAGATGACATCGATGAACTTGTATATCTATCCAGCAAGGAATTTTTCACCACAAACACGGTATCATATATGGTATTGCCTGTATTATCTATACCAATAGGAGTACTCGCATCATAATCTGGAACTTTCTCCTCATAAGATTTCACCATAGACTTAAATAGGGAGTAGTCATCACCAAGCGCTTCAAAATACTCATAGAGTGATCTTGGTGAATTAATTGCTGTATCTAAGATATAGACCACACCGTCATTCAACTTAATTGTTTTCATCAATTGCGAACGATAGAATAAAACATTGTCAGCCTCATCCACTCCTACGGCAATATATTTTCCTGTTGCCACTTGCAATACCTGACCAGCATATAATTTTGATGGTATTAATTCCATTCCCACCAAACAAGTATTCACAAAATAGCTTGTATCGCTAATTTCAGTCGTAGACATCACTTCATTTGGATAGGCAAATAAAGTGTACGACTGATTATGGTTCTCTAATGTATCAATCAATCCATAAGCTGAAATTAATTCCTTATATAAACTCAGCTCTTTATTTGCACCTAAGTAGGTGACGATATCTTGGTCGAAAACAGCAATATCCTCACTATTTACAATGGGTTCTTTTTCCGCATAGTGCTCATCCCACACATTAGTACACGCAGCAAATGTAGCGACTAGGCACAATAATAAATATTGACATTTATTTTTCATATCTCTTTATTTTTAATACTAAAGTGGAGTAAATACAATCTTATCAAGCAGTAAGTAATAGCTGCTCGAGGTTGTTGCTCTAGGGTCCAGCAGTACAATCTGCATTTCTTTAGCTCCAGTTGTCTCAAACCTAATTGATGATGCAATAGTCATGTTGTTAATCTTATTACCCCCTGAAGAGTAGGCATAAGTTGCCCCTTTGTATAAAAGTGGGTAGATTGGCGATGTGCCTTCAAACGTGAATTTGCTCAAGCTACCTCCAGCTGCGAGATCTTCCAAATCGGAATTATAGCCATAATAAATATCTACTTTATATTCACCTGCCACTAAAACTGGTGTTTTCAAAGTTACGCTACCATTAGCTCCTAGATTCAAACATAAAAAGTCATGATTGTTTGCCCCAGAAGTAGTTGACGCCGATTGTCCATCTGGAGAACGATAAGGATATGAGTAGTTATCATCTACACCATATTCTTTAGGATCGCCAGCTAAGTAATAGCTGACACTAGGAAGCTTGATATTTGATCTAGATTTTGCAACCCAAGAAGCTGAAGAAACATAGTACTTGTTATATCTAACCGCAACATATGACTTTACTTGCAAGGTTTGGTAGATTTCACCATAGTTATTAGCCGAACTAAATGTGTTCACCAACGAGGCTATGTCATCTGAATTTGTTAAATCCCAAGAAACAGGGAGTGCTTCTGGCTCTGACACGGGCATTACACCATCTATCTCATGCAAAATTCCATTCTTAGCTTCCATATTTGTCTTTTCTGCTATGAATTGTATTCCACTTAAGGATGCCAAATCATAATTTATCCAATAATTATTCTCTTCGTCAACAGATGTAGCAAAAACACGATCGGCTAAATTGGAGAAAATCGTTGCAGTTACACCTTCGGGAAAAGTATATAATTCTTCTACATAGCTAGTAGATGACATCAGATGATAGGCCACATACTCATTCAGACCATTTGAAGCGTCCGTATAATTGGCTCCTTCTACTTCCAAGAAAGAAACTAACTGAGGAATAGTTGTTATTCCCGCAGCTTTAAACACCTCATTTGGCACGACTAAAGCTGTGTAGTTTTTATAAATCCCTACGGTTCCAACTCCTGGATTATACACGCTATCAATTACTACACTTAGTGTTTTATCCCAACCTGTTAACTCCACTGCTTCAGTAAAAAGAGAATAGTTTACATCTTCTTTCAAACGGTCATATATCGTTTCCACCAAAGGCGATAAAACTCTATCTATTGTATAGACCACACCATTTGTCACCGTATTACCTTCTTCCAAAATCGCTGCTTCTCCATTAATCAGAATGGTAGCTCCTAGCCCCTCATAATCCTCATCAAAAGAAATATCCCAATAATCATTAGACAATGTTGGAGTCGAAATTCGTCCGCCATTTGTTAGTTCCTTCGGTTGAACAGCTCTATTTAGCATGTGAAATTTCACCAAGGTTTTAGCATAAATCAAATCTAAATCAGTCACAGAAGCTACGCCATAATCTGCTAAGAAACTTTTCACAGCATCATTGGTTGGCACAGCAAAAGTATAGGTCTTGCTCGACTGATTTGCTGCATTATATAGGTCTGTATAGTTAAGCAATTCAATCCATTCCGAGAATATTGTATCTCTCGAAGAAAAGTAGGTAGCCGCTGGCTTCACGTCAAAAGGAGTGAAGACGGTGTCTTCGTAAGGATCTTGACAGCTAAAAATAGTTAATGCTGTTGCTAATATTAATAAGTATCTTTTCATATTCTCTCCCTTTCTAGTTAGTTGCATCATAATATGGGTTTTGCTGTAAAAGATCATTGTTCTGAATCTCTGTTTCCGATATCGGCAAGAATAAGGCATGGTCATTGCTAAGTACAGTGCGAATCCACGACTCTTTAGCTGAGCTATTATTTTGAGCAATTTCACTAATGAATTCACTTCGATATTGGTAGTCATTTCGCATGCCAAATCTTAATAAATCATACCAGCGTTTCCCTTCGGCAGCAAACTCCATTCTCTTTTCCGAAAGCACCAACTTAAGCATCTCTAGCTCTGATTGTTCAGTATACACTATCTCTTCCAAATTTACTCTGACTCTAACCCGATTAATCAATTCCATTGCACTATTGTAATCGCCAAGCATAACGAGTGCTTCCGCTTTCATAAGTAAAATCTCTGCCATGCGATACACCATAAAATTTGTATCAGCATAAGGTCTCGTTGTGGTTCCCGCTCTCTCTTCTGCCATACTGTATTTCCAAACAGCGCCCACCGTAGCCTTTGCATAGTCAACATCACCTAGTGTAGTATTCCATGCTCCATACATCGAGCGAATCGAAGTAGCAGGACCTCCAGCCTCTGTTGTTTCTAAAATCATTGCATCATTCATTTCTGGCGTAAAGTAGTATGTTCCAGATAGTCCGAAATAACTACACAAGGGATTCCGTTGAGAAGTATTATAGTTAAGCTCAAAAATGGATCCAGTGCTATTTCCTGGGTTGAAAATTTCTACCCATCTCGAAGCGTTTTTTACAAATACCGGGCGAAATGCAGAAGTAGCATTAGTTATTTTGTCACAAACATCTATAACCCCTTGGTAATTCTCATCCCATAAATAAACATCGGCAAGCAACGCATAGAGTGCCCACTTAGTTGCACGCCCTTTGGTTTTCCACTCATCACCATCATACTTTTCTTTTGCAGAACCAGTTGCCAAAGCAGTTTTTAAGTCTGAAATAATCTGTGCTTTAATTTCATTTCGAGAGACGGCTGGTTGTTTAAATTCAATCACATCACTTTCGTAAGGGGTAGTAACCAAAGGCGCAGCTTCCCAGTTTCTGTAGATATTAAAATACGAGAATGCACGTAAGAAATACATCTCTGTTAGATAAGCATTTTTTGCACCCTCGGTAAGGGTTACATCATTAGCCATTACCTTATCAGCATTATCAATAACAGTATTTGCAAGGTTAATCACGGCATAAAGACCAGCCCATGAACATAGTTTTGTATCTTCAGGTTTTACTTGGAATTTCTGAAACGCGGCATAGCTCGAATTAGTAGTATATATATCACTACCGCGCATCTCACCCCACTTCATACAGTCTTCTACTGTTTTTCTTGCATAGATATATCCCGATACAACAGTTGCCTCAAGCTCCTCTTTTGTTTGCCAATAACTATCGCTAGGCTGCGTATTTTCTGGGAGTACCTCCAACCAATCGATACAAGAGCTGAATTGCACAGCAAATGCTAAAATCAATACTAAATTTATTATCTTTTTCATTATATGCTCCTCCTCTTAAAATTGTAAGTTTAGACCCATGGAGAATCTTTTAGAAACTGGGGTTCCAGATTCATCATATACCAAGGCATTAGTTGATGACGGCATCTTCACTTCGGGATCTTGCCCCTTGTATTTTGTCCACGTGAATAAATCATAACCTGTAATAAAGAAGCTTAGGCTATTCAATCCTAGTTTTTTTACAAAATGTTTAGGCATCTGATAGCTCATGGTTAGTGTTTTCAAACGAACAAACGATGCATCATTCACAAAACGATCAGAGCCGAGGTAGTTATAACCATAATTATAAAGAGCTCGAGGCATATCGGTTTGATCACCCTCATTTCGCCAACGACTCAGCGTAGCTGTTGATTGATTGCTTCTGCCATACATAGCCTCAGCATTCATCTGCGATTTATTAATTACTTTCTGACCTAAGCGACCTTGAAAAAATGCTCTCAGCGTAAGCGCTTTATAAGTTACACCAAAACCACCACCAAAAATGAGGTTTGGCATCGAATTACCTACATACACAATATCATACTCATCAATCACACCATCATGATTGATATCTTTATACTTAGCATCTCCAGCAAAAGTTCGGATATTACCGTTTTGCATGACAATAGGTAGTCCATCAACATCTCTCATCACATTTCCTTGTACATCTCGTGCATAGGTAGATTCTAGATTTTGATACACTCCTTCATATTGGTAACCATAAAAAGAACCTACAGGAACCCCTGTTTCCAATCGCTGAGCATATTCTCCATTTTTAAATGTATAGCTCTCCTGATTTCGATTAGATGGCAAATCTATAATTTGATTCACATTCCGACTCATATTGGCATTAACTGAAACTTGCCATTCTTTAGTTTGATAAATCTTATAATCAACACGTGCCTCAACACCTGAGTTGCGAATAGCTCCAGAGTTAAAGAACGCTATCTCAGTAGATCCTGTAGAACTCGGAATTGACACGTCTTTTTGCAATAAATCATCGGTTTTCTTATTATACCAATCGAAGGTGATATTCAATCTATTTTTCAACATAAAGATATCTGTACCTATGTTAATCTCGCGAGATGATTCCCATTTCAAATTATTCAGCTGAATAGTTGTAGGTGCAATCCCTGACATATCCATATAATCACCCACTGCGGTATAAGACCCAAGATAAGGTGCTGTTCCTCTAGGTGCTTTGCCTGAAGTCCCATAGCCAGCTCTAATCTTTAACTGGTCAATCCATGTGGCATTGCTCATAAATTCTTCCTCTTGTACTTGCCATGCCAAACCTACAGCAGGGAAAAAGCCAAAACGCTCATTTTTACCCATATTAGAACGACCCTCCATGTTCCCAGTAAAATTAATCATATATCTGTCTTTCAACGTATAATGAACGTTAAAAAGCGAAGACATGCTTCGAGACTCAGAAATGCCCGATCCTTTTTCAACAACAACACCCCCTTCTGCAGGATCATTTAAACCTGCCGAGGCTGTTCCTGATACCATGCCATAATATTTAGAACCTTGGCTTTGCGAGGTTCTAAAAATAGCCGTTGCAACAACATTATGCATATCATTCCAATTCTTTCGAAACAACAACTTATTCTCTGTTTGAATAGACATTGCATCTGACATGCTGTTTTCACTTCTATTGCTGTATGGAGAAGCTGCAAGTACGCCTGTGGCAACCTTAGGTAAAAAGGTTTTTGATTCTGTGCCTGACAAGCGAAGAGAAACATAAGCTTCATAAGAAAGATAGCGATTAAATAGATAGCGTAATCGAAAGTTTGTTCGTGTTTCCATAATAGAAGTGTTATCATATCCTTCTTTTGCCATAGCCACAGGGTTAAAGTTTGCGTAGTTTGAGCTTTTGCTACCAGAGAAGGCACCTTGAAACTCGTCCGAACTTTGACGAGAGAAATATACATCAGTCATCTCTCCTGTTTCATCATTAATCCAATAAGGCGACTTATTTGGCATTTTGCCAACAGCTTCGCCACGCACGCTCGCAGCATTTGATCCCTTTTCTGTTTTCGAAAGTGCAAATTCAGCCGTTACCCGAAGTTTATCTGAAAAGTTGTAATCTACATTCAAACTCGATGTCAAACGCTTCAAATCATTACCAATTGTAGTGCCTTGGTCATTCAAATACCCCATGGAAAAACGATATTTTGCACGTTCACCACCTCCAGTCATGGCAAAGTTATTATCAGATGTTAATGATTGGCGAACGAGATAATCCAACCAATCTACATCCTGATTATACTCATCAAAGTATTGCCATGATGGTATGTAGTTAATCTCTGGAGTAGCATAAAGCAATTCTAAGTAATCAATGGAGTTATTTACCCCTTGTGCTTTTGCTGTGTTCCAAATAGCGTCCTGCATCAAAGAAACATATTGCGACCCATTAAGCAAAGGCATTGGTTTAGGTTCAAAACGCGTACTCCACTTCGAAGAGAAGTTAAATCTGGTTTTACCAGAAGTTCCCTTTTTAGTGGTTATCATCAATACACCATTACCCCCTTGAGTACCCCAAATTGCTGTTGCGGCAGCATCTTTCAGCACCTCAATAGATTCAATATCAGTTGGCGCAATATTTACTAACTGTCCAAAATCCTCGGCATCAGCCGATGCAAAATCAAAATCATCAGAAACATCGGTATTGTAAGGAATTCCATCAATCACAATCAAAGGATCTGCACTTCCACTCAGTGTACTCGTACCTCGAATACGAATAGACGAACGAGCTCCAGGATCGCCTCCTCCAGAAATAATATCCACACCTCCCAATTGACCTTGCAATGCATCCTCAATTGTTCCTACTGGTGAGTTTGCAACCAAAGCCTCCATGTCTACACGCTGCGTTGCTGTCGTCTTTTGGCGTTCGGTCAAACCAGTTATACGATCTGTCTGCTGCCCTTCAACCACAACTGTCTGAATAGACTGGGCATTTGTTTCTAGCTCAAAGTCGAGACGTGTTTGTCTCGTATAGCCTACTGTTTGTGATGTTAATCCTATAAACGAAGCGATAATTTTGAGCCCGCTCTTATCCGCAGGAACTCTCAAAATATAATTACCATCCACATCTGTTATCGAGGCGGTAAGGTAGCGATTATTCTCATCGGCAACCGTAACATATGCTCCAGGAATCGTTACTCTTTCTCCATCTACTTTTTCATAAACACGCCCCGTAAGAACAGAAGTTTTTTGAGCACATACTCCTAACGAACTGAGTAGAAGCAAACATATTACTATTACATTCTTTGTTTTATTCATAATCATTTTATTTCATATAAAACTATTATTGCATATGCACTACAAGATTCCGTTTATGTAATGGGCACAGCCATCGCCAAATGCAAACGGATAATAGTTGTAATCTGGCAATACTTCCACCTCTTCGCCAACAAGAGTTGATGGGACAAATCCTTTTACACCAAATTTAATAGTAGTACCTGATGTGGTGATTCCCACTTTCAATCGTTGTGGCATTTCACCGTCTACTTCAGAAAGAGAATAGCCTCTATTCATAGTAACATAGTCACTACCATTAATACCCGAATTTAGATATGGATAGCTAGAAATACCATTTTGTGAAAGCGGCACGAAATATATCTTCAAATAAGCAGCTAATTGAATCTCATCTGTTACTGTAAAACCATCTACATTTGAATCACTAACTACTCCTGGAATTTTTCCTTCTGCAATAGCAGCCTCAATTACCTCGTTAGTTGGAATGAAAGCAACAAATCGATCATCTGCCAAGAATGGTATTGCTAGTTTTCCATCTGTTGCCGTTTTATTTGTTAGTCCTGCTTTAAACATTAATTGCGCAAACTTATAATGGGGGCGGTTTGCATCTGGCGTGATGGCTAAATAATAGCGTAATGATGATTCTTCAGCTGGTGGAATTAGCATTTCATCCATTGATATATTATCACTAGAATATTTATATGTTTTACCATTACTCCAAGAGCCTGATCCGTTTGGAATTTCTTCCAAATTGTAATAATTCACCACAGTCGATGGTTCATAAAACAATTGACTATAACTACTGCTAAAAGTCATCTTTCCATCCGCAGTAATATACCAATAATTCCATGGTTGATTCGTTGGGAATACCTGATATGCACCAGCTGTAATATCAACACTTGAGGAACAAGTGTTCCCATTAACAAGCTTGGCCAAATTATCAGAAGATACATTGGCATAGCCATCATCCCTTAACTCTTGTAAGGTAAATTCAGAACTTAAAATCCATCCATATCTTTCGATTTGTTCATTCGAGGGCATTATCGTTGTGTACTCTAATTCGTCAGTAGATAAAATCCCAGCTAAACCCGATCTAGATATCGCTGATACATAATAGGAGTAATCGGGGTATTTATAGGCCGGACCAACTACTGATTCAAACATAGCAGGTACAATCAACTTATCTACACCATACAATGCTCCATTCAAACACAACTTACGATCCTCTTGAGCTAGACCTTCATAATCGAAATCAAAATAATCACCATAGGTTGATGTATTCTCACTTTGGGTAGCATCTTGAGGGAAAAATAGAGATGACCCAGATAAAAAAGTGTTTTCTAACAATGTAGTTATTGCGTCTGGATTCCGTTTTTTAACATCTTCATAATCTTCATATCCTGTTCCTTTCCAATAATTAGTAAAGAAAGAATCGAAAGCGCTATTTTTAGGCGCAAAGACATTCTCTGAATAGTACATATTCAAAAGCACACTACGATAATCACTAACATACCATTCAATTGCAAAGTATGGCATTCCTCTAAAATAACGAAGATACAATTGGTTTGATGCCGATCCAAAATCAGATGTCAAGTGTTCATCATATAGGTAGTATGAATTTCTATTCACAAAATCAACGTACATGGAGAATTCATCTCGAGATGCTAATTCCTCGTATAACGTCTTCATTGGTTCCAGCACTTGGTCAATAGTATAAATATATCCATTATCGGTTGGAATTTCATATTCAATCACCGATGCATTACCTACCTGAAAACCTTCATCAGCGTTCCAAGTTGAATTAGGATAAAAATACTCATAAGACGCTTTTGCATCTATTTGCTTTGATTCAAACATTTCATGTGAAAAAACAGGCATCATTGCATCTAAATGATAAACCGTTACTTCCTTCAACTGATCTTTATCATATTCTGTTGTTGTTGGGAAAGAACAACGTGTTCTGAATTTATGAAATAACCCTGCTGATTGCACTAATTGCTCTTCTGTTGCACCATCGCCTTCTAAAGGACGAAAATTAATCAAGTCTTGCTTGTCATAAGCATAATAGAAAATATGCAAGCCTACCAACTCAATCAACTCTTGCTTTGTTAACGATGAAGGGGAAGAAATCCCATTTGCATTAAAGTATGCTTTAAAAGCTTCGTCGTTTGGAGCCATAACTGTTGACAAGCCCTTTCCTTCAAGGATGGGTTTCAAGCCAGAAAGGTCTACACATTCCAAAAAAGTACTGTAGTCACCCATCGATTTAAGTGTTTCCCAGGCTGACCCTTTTGACCATGAAGGAGCTTTATAGTGCTCTTCCATTTCATCACGACATGATGAAAGAGCTATTGACAGTGCTAAGACTATCCAAACACATTTCAAAAATCTTATTCTTCTCATATAGTATTATGGTTAATAAATTGCTAATTATTATTTTTTTTGTGAAATCTGCTAGTTAAAAGCTATGGCTCTATGTCGAATAGAGTGGGTGAGATTGCGACTAAAAAATCATTAGGCCTACCAAACCAAAACTTTTCGAAGAAAACACTTGATACACCCTCGATCAAGCTAAAACTTTTGAAAGAAACGTTACGCCAAAATGCTCTTTTGTGTTGCAATTCGAATACTTTCTATTTTCTATTAAAGTCTACCCACTATATTGCCAAACATTCTCCCCAGTTCATATGTGTTAACTTATCGTTAGCAAAACTAGAACAAAAAGCAAGCTGAAAAAATGTATTACCGTACAAAATCATGTAAATCTATATGTCGACAAGCAGAACAGCAGAAAGGCCAAGCATTATCGAACTCAGCTGGTGCGTGTAAACTCAAGGCTGTTTTAATGTAATATTGTACGCAAACAAGTAAAAAAGTACTGAAATTAGGCGCTTCTGACAAAGTGTATATAAATTTGAACTGAACATTAATGAAACCCATGAAACATACGCTAAAAACTTCGAGCCTTTTCTTGATGCTGGTTGGCTGCTTATCGGCATCAGGCAGTCAGCCGCCGTATTTTTTGCAGATAAGCAGCAAAGATGGCTTGTCGCAGAATACAGTTCGCAGCATACACAGTGATGAGAAAGGATTCATCTGGGCAGGAACACTCGATGGATTGAACAGATATGATGGCCACAACATCATAACCTACAAACCTCAATTGGGCATTGCAAACTCGCTCATCGACCACCGAGTGAAAGATCTGTTTCAATCGAAAAGTGGACACCTGTGGGTGAAAACCTACGATAATTTATTCAGTTGTTATGACCCCCAAAGCAATTCCTTTGTGTCATTCACATCAAAGTCGAATAATAAATTTAGTCAAAAATACCCCAACTACCTAGAGACATCTAATGGGGATGTTTGGCTGTGGGGAGAACATAACGGATGCCTACGCATACGCGTGAGAGACAACACATTTGAAACCCTTAATCCGCTAAAGAATGAGGAGTTGGGGGATTTTGGCAGTTGCAGCTTCTTGTTCGAAGACTCGCAACATGCCATCTGGATAGGGGCAAATTCTAAAGTATATCGGCAACAAGACAATCATTTGGAAGAAATAATTGCCGACAGCCTGCACATTACACAAGCCGTAGAATGTCATGGCAAAATTTACTTCATAGCCTCATCAGCCATATTCACCTACAACATCAGCACGGGGGAATACGACCACATCGCCTTCAAGCCGAGCGAAGGCAATTTCACCAGCGTCGTAAAACAAGATAAAGATTACTTACTTCTCGTGAGAGAAAACTCGGGAGTGTATGCCTACTCAACGGCCAATAAAACGCTTTCAAAACCCGACTGGGCAAAAGATGAGCAATTGCTGGGCGAGATAAACTTCATTAAAGATAAAAACAAGGGCATCTGGATGTATAACCATTCGGGAATTATGTGGTATTACAACCAAAATAAAAAAGTAGTCAAAAAGATGGAACTCATACCGCCTGAAATCGCCAATATGATCGACCTCGAGCGATATAATGTTTTCATCGACTCGGAGGACCTGATATGGATAACCACCTATGGCAACGGCTTATTTTCTTACGAACCCGACACCGAGCAATTACACAATTACAAATACACTCCCGAGAAAAACAGTCCAGCATCCGATTACCTCCTTGATATCACCGAAGACCACTATGGAAATATCTGGATAGGAAGCGAGTATGCAGGCATCATCAAAGTGGTGAAATCAAACTACGACCGCCAATTTATTCGCCCCGAGGTGAACACCTCAATCGGAAAGAACAACAACGTACGCTCCATATTCATCGACTCGGAACAAAACATCTGGGTCGGAACAAAAAATGGCAGCTTGTATAAATACCAGTCCGACTTGTCGGGCAAACAACTGATAAAAGAAGGAATAAACCCCTATGCGATGGAGGAAGTAGACAATAAACTATGGATAGGCACAAAAGGTCAGGGCTTGTATGTGATGAACAAGAACAATGATAAAGTAGTCTTTCATTGTCAAAACGAAATAGGGGGCAATGCGCTCACGCATAACACAATTTTCAGCATATTGAAAGACAAAAGCGGACGCATGTGGCTAGGGACTTTCGGCGGAGGCATCAACCTAATCGATTCTACAAATAATGAATTATTATTCAGAAGCTTTTTCAATGGCGAGGGAAATCGTAGCTATATCAGAGATTTGCACCAAGACTCCACCGGACAGATATGGGCAGCTACAAGCGATGGCCTGCTCTGTTTTTATCCCAATTCACTGCTGGAGGATAGCCGCAACTATGTGTCATACAAAATGGATCTGACAAGAAGCAATGGCCTGCTGTGCAATGACATCAAAACCATATTCGAAGATAAAGACGGAGCCATATGGATAGGCACTGCCGGCGGAGGCATCAGCAAATATGTTGGAAAGGAGGCATCGGGCAAAGGCCTATTTAAGAACTACACGGCAGAAGATGGGCTAGCGGGCGATGCTGTAACAGGAATAATGCAGGACGAGGATGGCAACCTGTGGATTAGCACCGAAAGCGGCATCAGTAAGCTCAATATGAACAAAAACTTTTTCATCACCTATAATTTTTCGGAGAAAACATACGGCAATCATTTCAATGAGAATGCTGGAGCATACAGCCAAAACGGCAACATGATGTGGGGCAGCCTAGATGGAATGCTGGTGTTCAACCCCAAAACCTTCGAACCCGACACTATAACGGCGCCAACCACGCTCACCAACTTTTTTATACTCAATCAAAAAATGAATGCCGGCGAAATCGGCTCCCCACTCCACAAATCAATCAGCTACTCATCAGTTATTCGATTGCCATACAATCAAAACACCTTCACCATCGAATTTGCATCACTCAACCTCAAACATCCACTAAAAAACAAATACTCCTACCGATTAGATGGCTACGAGGAGGCTTGGAGCGCCGAGAACAATTCGAACAGTGCAACATATAAGAACCTCAGCCCCGGAAAATACACTTTCGAGGTGAAAGGAACCAATAGCGATGGCCTGTGGGGCGATAAAATCACCCAACTCGATATCAGGATAAGCCCGCCACTGTGGCTCACCGGCTATGCCTATTTGCTGTATGCAATCCTCCTGGTGTTAGCCATATATATCACCCTAAAAATTATATATAAATTCAACTCCCTGCGCAATAACATTAAGCTGGAGCATCAGTTGACGAACTTCAAACTTCGCTTCTTTACCAACATTTCTCATGAGTTCAGAACACCACTAACTTTAATCCGCGGAGCGGTGGAGAACCTTAACGAACAGCTCTCACTTCCCGGAATAGTAAAAAAACAAGTCGATATATTGAGCCGTAATTCCTCGAACCTAACTCGGCTAATCGACCAGCTGCTTGAATTTAGAAAGCTAGAAAACAATGTGCTGCGATTAGACCTAGAGAAAACCGACATAGTGAAATTTGCGCACGAGATATTCGATAACTTCAGTGAGTTGGCACGGAAAAATGGAATGGACTACCAATTCAAGACAAATGAAGAAACTTACGAATGCTTTATCGACCAAAGCAAATTAGAAAAAGTAATCTATAATCTTTTGTCTAATGCATTTAAATTCACCCCTAATGAAGGACAGATTATCTTGCATGTAGAAACTATGGAGAATAAACTCATCATAGGCATCAAAGACAACGGTGCTGGCATACCGAAAAACAAACAAAACATGCTGTTCAGCCGATTTATGCAGATAAACTTCTCCTCGTCGGGTACTGGAGTAGGCCTTTCGCTAGTGAAAGAGTTCGTAGAGGTGCACAAAGGGCACATCTGGTATGAAGAGAATTATCCGAAAGGGTCGATATTCAAAATTAGCATCCCCACCGACGAAACAAGCTATGAGGGCGAAAACTTCATTAAGAAATCAAGGCAAGAAACATTAGCCCGATCGGAAGATAAACAGGACGAAGAGTCGATAATTGCAGCTATTCCAGAAGTGTTTATTAGCAATGCCGACAAAAAGTTTCAACTACTAATAATTGATGATAATGACGATATTCGAGACTTCTTACAGGAAGAATTCTCGAAGTATTTTAGGGTTGAGCTTGCTGAAAACGGAAAAGAAGGATTGGAAAAAGCTAGCGAAATAAGCCCCGACCTAATCATATGCGATGTAATGATGCCCGAAATGGATGGCTTTGAGCTTACCCGACAACTTAAAGCTGAATTCTCTACCAGCCACATTCCAATAGTTATGCTGACAGCACACTCCTCTATTGAGCACCAATTAGAAGGCATCGAAAGCGGAGCTGATGCCTACATCATGAAGCCTTTCAGCCTGAAATATCTCTCGACAAGAGTGTTTAAATTGATTGACCATCGAGAGCAGCTAAAAAAACGCTTCTCTAATGAATATGTGCTCGACGGAACATTTATAACCTCAACGGAGCAGGACCAAAATTTCTGCCACCTATTAGATATTATATTAGAAAAACACCTACCCGACTCGCAATTCTCTGTTGATAAGTTCTCTGAACTTGCCAAGCTAAAACGAACTATATTTTACAAAAAAGTGAAAGGCATTACAGGGCAATCACCCAATGAGCTGATAAAGATGAAGCGAATGAAAAAAGCGGCTGAATTAATCCTCCAAGGTGGAATGACCGTGTCAGAAGTGGCCTATGCCGTAGGTTTTGAAGACCCATTCTACTTCAGCAAATGCTTCAAGGCACAATACAAATGTTCTCCTTCTAAATATGGTAAAAAATCTTAGAGTTGAAGATTGAAAGTTGAAGATTGAAAGTTGAAGGTTTAATTGACTCTACACTTCGCACTGTTCCCTGTTCGCGTCATTGCGAGGCTCCGCGAAGCAATCCAGTTGTTGCTTCGCAGGGCCTCACAATGACGTGTTTACTTCCCTTGCTCGCCCATGCTGTTCTCTAGATTGCTTCGCAGAGCCTCGCAATAACGCACCCCTACAACGCACTTCGCACTGTTCCTGAGTACCCACGAGGGCACCCCTACAACGTGTCCAATACACAAAAACGCCCAATACACAGACACACGCACACGCACTTCGTACTTTGCACTGTTCCCTGTTCGCGTCATTGCGAGGCTCCGCGAAGCAATCCAGTTGTTGCTTCGCAGGACCTCACAATGACGTGTTTACTTCCCTTGCTCGCCCATGCTGTTCTCTAGATTGCTTCGCAGGGCCTCGCAATGACGCACCCCTACAACACACTTCGCACTGTTCCTAGGTACCCACAAGGGCACCCCTACAACGTGCCCAATACACAAAAACGCCCAATACACAGACACACGCACACGCACTTCGTACTTTGCACTGTTCCCTGTTCCCTGTTCGCGTCATTGCGAGGCTCCGCGAAGCAATCCAGTTGTTACTTCGCAGGGCCTCACAATGACGTGTTTACTTCCCTTGCTCGCCCATGCTGTTCTCTAGATTGCTTCGCAGGGCCTCGCA
>JBKECH010000166.1:0-17416 GCA_047974415.1 Bacteroidales bacterium
CAACAATCTAAAAATAAAATTATAATATATGAAAAAAGTAAATGTGTTATTGTGTGTATTGTTACAGCCATTATGGCTTTGTGCTCAGTCCTTGTTGCCACTATCAAGTCCTTCGGAGATTCTGAGTGCAGACGTTCGGGTGAATAACCAGTTCGTGCAAATTGACTTGTTGAGCAGAGGGGAGAAGGTAATTGAAGCTAAGACCTTGCAATTGGAATTTGAAAAAGATCTAGAAATCGGGAATTGGGAAATTGCTAATCAGAAAAGCAGTTCTGTCAATCAGACATGGCGTCCAATTTATGGTGAACGTTCGTTGGTCGCGAATAAGTATAACGAACTGAAGCTTTTGTTGCGCTCAAACAAGAATGAAAAAGAAATAACATTGTTTGTACGGTTGTATGATGAGGGTTTGGCATTTCGCTATGCCTTTGATAAGTTAGACTTTTGGAACTCAATATTAACGAACGAGAATACTCAGTTTCTTTTCGACCATGATTGCGATACTTGGGTGGCTGGAATGGCACAAAGTGCTTATCATAAAACGAGATTAAGTGCACTGAAAGGCGAGGCAGATCGTCCGCAGGTCGTGCAGACTGAAGATAGTCAGTTTGTAGCGATTGGAGAGGCATCGCTTGTGGATTATTCTCGAATGAAACTTGCTAAAAGTAAAGATGGGATTGGCGTGCAGTCTGTGTTGTCTGGGAATGTAAATTTAGATTTGGCAAGCTATAAATCTCCGTGGCGTTATGTTATGGTTGCCGATCATCCAGGACGGTTGGTGCAGAACAACGATTTTATATTGAATCTTAATGAGCCTAATCAGATTTCTAATACTAGCTGGATTAGACCTGGCGAAGTTCTTCGGGAGGTAACCCTTACAACTGATGGTGCTTACGCTGCTGTTGATTTTGCAGTAGAAAATAACATAGCCTATGTTGAGTTTGATGCGGGTTGGTATGGAGCAGAAGGAGACGAGTCATCGGATGCAACAACGGTTACTATCGACCCAGCACGCTCCAAGGGACCGCTAGATTTGCCACAGATAATAGAGTATGCTAGTTCAAAAGACGTTGGGATTATTTTGTATGTTAATAAAAAGGCCTTGCAGAAGCAATTGGATGTTATCCTTCCTCTCTATAAAAAGTGGGGGATTAAAGGGCTTAAATACGGTTTTGTGGATGTGGGAGACCAATATTCAACCGCTTGGTTGCATCATGCAATTCGCAAAGCGGCTAAGTACGAATTAATGGTAGATGTTCATGATGAATACCGACCAACTGGCTATTCTCGCACATTTCCGAACTTAATTACGCAGGAAGGTATTCGTGGAGATGAGGAAAGTCCAACTTTAAACCAAACGGTATATACCTTGTATAATCGGATGATTTGTGGTGCTGGAGATTATACCAACTGTTTCTTTGCCGAGCGAGTTACGGAAAAGATGGGAGGTCGCATTGCTCAGTTGGCTAAACGTATAGCCATATACAGTCCTTGGCAATTTATTTTTTGGTATGACCGCCCTGAGAAGGCTCCCACTCGTGCTGGAGGAGCTGGCTCTGCTGAATCGGTGATTAAGGTTGATGCAATTACAGATTTTTATTGTTCGATACCTACAACATGGGACGATACTCGTTTTTATGAAGGAGGTATGGATACGCACGCTGTTGTTGCTCGTCGTTCTGCCACCGACTGGTACGTTAGTGTTTTGAATGCTGGTGAAAAACGACAGATTACACTTCCGCTAGATATGTTAAACGATAGAGAGCAGTACAAAGCTACTTTATACTATCAGCCTTCTAGTAAAAAGAAGGATGAAATATGTGTAAAGGAAATTAAACTAGACGAGGCAAATGTAATCTTGGATGTAGAGGGTAATAGCGCCTGTGTGTTGTATATTACTCTCCGTCCATAAGCAGATTGAAGTATATGAAATAGTACTTGATCGAGACTGGAGTGTAATGAAAAGAAATAACTTCACTCTTGAGTGTTCTGTAACTTTCTGATGAAGAAAGAGGTGGGCTGTATAAATTGTGCTAGTTTTGTGTCGTGTCTAATTTGATGTCTTGGGTTTAATGACGAATGTAATTTAGAATGGATATTATAATCAATAAAATACGAACAAATGAACTATTATTCTTTGCTTGGAGGACTACTTATGGCAGGGCTATTGGTAGCATGTGGATACGAAGGGCATCAATCTTTGCCTAGTAAAAACGAGAGCACAACTCATAGAGCGCTTAACCCTATTGTGCCTCCTGGTGTATTTATAGCCGACCCCGAAGTGAGGGTGATGCCCAATGGGAGAGTATATCTCTATGGCTCGCGCGATGAACCTGGCAATAGCTGGTGTTCGCATTCTTACAACGTACTGTCATCTGCTGATTTGGTTAGTTGGGACGTAGAGCAGTTTTCTTTTGCGACCGAAGGGATAGGTAAGCAAGCAGATTATACCGACAGGCTCTTGTACGCCCCCGATTGTATCCATCGAGATGGTAAGTATTACCTATACTACTGTTTAGCTGATGGTGGCGAAGATGAAGGGGTTGCTATTTCATCGTCTCCATATGGACCATTTAAGAATGGACAGATAATGAAAGGAGCTAGCGGTATAGACCCATCTGTTTTTATCGATGATGATGGGCAGGCTTATTTGTTTTGGGGGCAGTCGCATGTCAGGGGGGCAAAATTAAGTAAAGACATGCTCTCCATCGAAGGACCAGTGCATGACAGCTTGCTGACGTACGACACTCACTTCTTTAATGAAGGGAGTTCTGTTCGTAAAAGAAACGGGATTTATTATTTGGTGTATGGAAGTCATTCCCGACATGGGAGGTCTAATTGTGCGACGCTGGACTATGCAACAGCTGCATCTCCTTTAGGACCTTATACTTATAGGGGTGTTATAGTCGATAATTGGGGTAGCGATAGGAATTTAGTGAATAATCATGGGTGTATAGCTGAAATTGATGGGCAGTGGTATATTGCTTATCATCGTCCTACTCATGCAAGTGGTACTATGCGGAAAGCTTGCCTGGAGCGCATTACTTTTAATCCTGACGGAACGATACCCGAAGTAGAAATGACAACACAAGGTATCGGAGGTCCCATTTCCCCTTTCTATCGGATGGATGCATCCAGAGCCTGTCTCTTGTCGGGGAACGTTATGGTAACTGTACGTAGACCTGATAATGATATCCCTGTAGAGTATTTGTCGTCTATTCAAAATAATGATTGTGCATATTGGAAGTATTATGATTTTACTGACATGGATGCCACTCATTTTGTCTGTAAAACGTGGGGCAAAAACAAGGCGGCAAAGATTGAGGTACGCTTAGATAGTCCAGATGGAGAGTTAGTAGGAGAGTGTAGTGTTGCTCCAATGGAAGGAGATGTGGCATATGGTATTCATGAAACGAAAATTAAATCCATTACAGGGAAACATGCTCTTGTTTTAGTATTTAAATCAGACAACGCAGAAGAGGAGAAAACGGATCTGATGAATTTGGAATGGTTTGTTTTTGAAAAAAGATAGTATTGCATACAATCAGGTGTTCTTTCAAAGAACACCTGATTGTATGCATGTTCTTGCCAGAGTGCTACTTATGGATTTGTGTTGTTGTGTAATGTATTAATGAAGAATAATTCTACAAATTTCGGTTTTGTTTGTAATTTATTAATTGCTAATTTTGCTTCAATGTTTAATTAATAGTAATAGTTTCAATAATGAGTATCAAAGGAACAAGAACAGAACAAAACCTGCTGAAAGCATTTGCAGGGGAGTCTCAGGCTAGAATGCGTTATAACTATTTTGCAAGTGTTGCAAAGAAAGAGGGGCTTGAGCAGATTGCCGATATTTTCGAGGAAACTGCTGCCAATGAGAAGGCTCATGCTAAGCGATTCTTTAAGTTTTTGGAAGGAGGGATGGTAGAGGTTACAGCTTCGTATCCTGCTGGCGTAATTGGTAGTACGATGGAAAATCTTAAAGCTGCTGCAGACGGCGAAAATGAAGAGTGGACGGATCTATATCCAGAGTTTGCTAAAATCGCCGAGGAAGAAGGTTTTAAAGAAGTAGCCATAGCATTTAAGATGATAGCCAAAGTTGAGAAGGAGCATGAGGAGCGTTATCGTACATTGTACGAGAATCTTGAAAAAGGTCTGGTGTTTAAGCGTGGTGACAAAATAATGTGGAAGTGTCGTAACTGTGGGTATATTCACGAGGCCTCGACTGCCCCAAAAACTTGTCCTGCTTGTTTGCACCCCCAGTCATACTTCGAGTTGAGGGCAATGAACTGGTAAAGTCTGATTTGCTACAAAAAAAAGAAGAAAATCAAGGGACAGGCTCAATTGCTTGTCCTTTTTGTTTGCCTAAATGAAAGGGAAGAAGGTACATGAAGCTGTACCCGATAGCAACATTTAGAGACCTGTGTTGCCCAAATCCAGCAACTCTGAAGGCATTGGGGTATATGTCTGGATTAGAGACTATCATCATTGCTCTGACCTCCCAGCCCATAAAGAAATTTTTGAATATCTCAGCTTTAAGTCCCAATCCGAGTTCTCCCCATTGGGCGCTGAATTTCTGATTTGGATAGTTCGTATTCGTAGCCTCTCCCCAATAGTTGGAATGAGTGATGCTGTTTACTCTCTGCGAATTAGTAGAGAAAGCATACCGCATTATAACTTCGATGCTGTGTCTCCTCGCGTCTTGTTTTTTATCCTTGAGAATGTTGAGGTTAGTGCCGATTTTAAAATATTGCCCATTTCCTTCCAAGTCTATGTATGAGTTGTTAATGCCAAATTTCTCGTGTCCTAATTCTGTGGCAATGAACCAATTGGGAACGAATTCATAATCTGCCATAATCTCTATGCCTGAGTCTTCTCCATAAGAGTACATGCCCATAAGAGGCTTGAGAATGTTGGTTCCTATTCTAGGCGCAAAAAATCGCCGATGCTTGGGTTCTATCTCTTTCTTTGCTTTTATTTCGACCTGCTCTTGTTTAGATGCTTCAGTTTTTTTATCTTGAGCGCAAGAGTTAGATGGCGTACTAAAGAGAAGTAGTATCAATAGAATAGAACAAACGTATGTTTTCATATTGTTTTTGGTCAATAATATTGTAAATGAAATGTGCCGAGTCAACGGCGTTTGTCGAGGATTTAAAAGAGTCGATGTTATATACGTAATACACTCCTTCTGAGTAGCTTTTAAAGCTTTCCTCCTTCGAGGTGTATATTTCAAGTATGTCTATATCCGCATTGGTACTGTCTTTATTAAAACTGATTTTATACTTGGCAATATTGTCGCTGACAGGCATTGGGAGTAGGAAGGTCTCGGAACTTATGCTGTCGTATAGAATTGAGTCTGTGCCTACTCCTTCAATAGAGATGCTATTGGCGGATGTTTTTGCTTCTGGCGCATTGAGCGTCAGATATAACATGCCTTGAGATGGGGGAAGGTCCTCTTCTTTGCAAGAAGCGAGGTTTATCATGCTTATTAGCAACGATATGTATATGAGTGTTTTCATGTGTTTGTAATTTTGCAATAAGCTGTAAGCAATAAGTTTTTGCTTGTTTATAATCATTCCCCTGTGTGTAGTTAGGCTTATAGCCTACTGCATGAAGGCTTCATGTGTTTATATTTTATTTTTTAATTGCCGCATGTATCTGTATTAGAGTCCGACCTTCATTGCACGTCTAAAATCTACTGTTTGTAAATTTGTTTATTATTTGCAGGCATGTAAACGTGGCTGTCTCTTATCTAAATACCATATTCGACTGCAAGTTTAAGAAAAAATGATTTAATATCGAGAGAGTTTAAGAATAAATATTAAGATTCCTTTTTGTTGATTGTGTTTAGAATTACCTTTATTGCTTTGTCTATTTGTTTGTAGCTTTCGATTTTCTTAGAAGAGTATAGTAAAGCGATGTGCCATGTCGAGTTTGGGCACTTCGACAAAAGACCTTTGTTTAGTCTATATGCTTCTTTTATTCTTCGTTTTAACAGGTTTCTGTCGACAGCCTTTTTAAACTGTCTTTTTTGTGCAGAAACAAGTATGTTAGACACCCTGTTGTTTTCTTCGCTTTTTAAGACGACGGCTTTTATGGGGTAGTGATATATCGGTGTACCATCGCGGAATATTCTGTCAATAAGTGCTTTGCCGTGAATACGCTCGTCTTTGCCAAGCCCATATTTTCTCATTGCATATTGAGTCTCTCAATCATTACAGTCATCAAGCTTTGTCAGTTTTGCTTTTTATTTTGCTTTTCGATAAATAGCTCCAAGGCCATTGTCATTGATGGTGCTTCTTTTGACGGGGCTTCAATATTTAGCTTTAGTTTAGCATCTTTGATGGCCTTGGCTGTTGCATTCCCGAATGCGGCAATATTTGTGTTTTGTTGCTTAAAGTTAGGGAAGTTGCTAATAAAGGACTTTACACCAGCGGGGCTGAAAAAAGCTATAATGTCGTAATTTGAATTTTCTAAATCAGAGAGGTTGCTACTAACCGTGCGGTATAGAATGGCCTTAGTGAATTTTATTTTATTTTTTGTCAGTGTCGACGGAATATCATTTTTATGAATTTCTGATAAAGGTAGTAATATAGTTTCTTTAGTTTTATCCTTGTCCTGCTGTTTCTTGATGATGCTAAGTAAATCTTCAAATTTGCCAGTGTTGTTATAGAAAATCTTCCTTTTTCTATACACGACGTATTTTTGCATATAGTGGGCTGAAGCTTCAGACATGCAGTAGTATTTCATCGAGTCGGGAACTTCGAGTCTTAATTTTTCACACATGCTGAAATAGTGGTCTATGGCTGTTTTACTAGAGAATAACACCGCCTGATGCTCCATTATTTTAATTCTCGTTTGTCTAAACTCTTTTGTAGATACCCCTTCGATTTGGATGAATGGTCGAAAGTCTATGCTGACTCCTGTTTTCTCTGCTAAGTCATAATAAGGAGATTTCTCAGAGCTGGGTTCTGGCTGGGATATTAGTACTGTATTGATTTTCAAAATGCAATAGAATTGGTTAAACGGTATTTTAAAACAACAACCATTTAGCAAAAAATGCCGCAGGTAAAATTTCAACGGCGCAAAGGTACAAAATAAAATAGAAAATAGGGTATTTATTGAGTATGAAAAATAGCAATCCTCTATAAATTAGTACCATCATGATGCCAGTCATTATTAGAGCGAGAGCTACAAAACTTATAAGTTTTAGTATGGGAGGAGAGTAGAAGAACACTACTAAGAGTGGAATTGAGACGATGGAGTATATTTGACCTGCAATAAGATTTAATTCGATGAATTGATTTGTGATTTCATTGTTATCACTAATCGAGCCAAGAAATTTGTATGCTAGATACCTAAAAATAAAAATAGTAACTATTAAGGTCAAAAGTATTAATAAATTTTTATCGATAATGGTAAATGCAGATGGGAAGTATAGTTTACAACTTTGATATACAACTAGAAATACTACGCAAGGCACTAGCATACACAGAATAAATCGCCTGTGATTTGATGCGTTTAAATTGACGTAATTTGAAGAGAACGTAGCATGTCTATAGACCAGCCGTCTAAATAAATTTTGAAAAGTTTCATTTCCTTTTGTGTACGATGACATGAAAACTATTAATATCACAATTAACATTATTGTGATAAACGAGCTTGGGTAATACTGAGGGAGATGCATATTCATTATTTGTGCCTCTATTTTTTGTGGTAAAGATAGTGGTTTTTATACTATTGATTTTAACATGTCTGAAACAAATAGGTAATCATCTGGGCTATTATGACAATCTTAATCATGCTTTGCATATCTCCTCTTGCTTTTCGGGCGGACGCATAGGTTCGCTCTTACGAGATATTTTTTTTTTTTAGTCTAGACTACTGACATTATGAACGGTCTTGAATTCGCTAGCGTTTTGCACTCAGGTTGCGAGTTGGGTCAACTCATTTGTTTTAGGGAATCAGTTGTGTTGCGGTGAGCTTAGATAAAATGAGTATATTTGCGTTTGGGTATGACACTAGAATAGTATTTTATAAAATATATAACGACATGCAATTGATCAAGCCAGCAGGATATGAGTCTTTTTTAAACCAGGAAGAAACAGAAATAGCCATAAAAAAAGTAAAAGATTTTTTTGAAACGGGTTTGTCTTCAGAACTAAAATTAAAGAGGGTCACGGCTCCTCTTTTTGTAAAAAAAGGAATGGGTATTAATGACGATTTGAATGGTGTAGAGCAAGCAGTGTCGTTTAATGTCCCTGATGCAGATGGTTGTGACGTTGAGATCGTACACTCTCTTGCAAAGTGGAAAAGGATGACCTTGGGCGATTTGGGAGTAAAAACTGGATATGGATTATATACAGACATGAATGCTATTCGTAATTCTGAAGAGCTGTCGAACATCCATTCGGTTTATGTCGATCAATGGGATTGGGAGAGGGTGATTTCCGAGAGCGATAGGAATTTAGATTTTCTGAAATGGATTGTAAAAAAAATATACAATACCTTTCTGCGTACAGAATATTTAGTTTATGAGTCGTGGAAGCAGATTACTCCGATTCTTCCTCCAGACATAACATTTATTCAGTCAGAAGAACTTTTGCAAATGTATCCTAACATGTCTCCCAAAGAACGAGAACATGCCGTTGCGAAAAAGTACGGAGCTGTGTTTATTATTGGCATTGGAGGAGCCCTGAGCAATGGTCAGATACATGACGGACGCTCGCCAGACTATGATGACTGGAGCGAAGAAACGGAAAATGGTTTTAGTGGTCTTAACGGTGATATTTTAGTTTGGAATCCGATCCTAGGAGCTAGTCTAGAATTGTCGTCCATGGGCATTAGAGTAGACAAAGAAGCCTTATTGCGGCAATTAGAGATTTGTAATGCAAAAAACAAACTGGATTTATTCTGGCACAAGAAACTGATGAACGATGAATTTCCACTAACTATTGGTGGAGGCATAGGACAGTCGCGCTTGTGTCTGTTTTTTCTTAGAAAGGCTCATATTGGAGAAGTGCAATCAAGTGTTTGGCCTACAAAAATGCTTGAGGAATGTAAAAAAAGTAATATCTATCTTTTCTGAGAAAAGGTAAACTCGCATACACATACGATGGTTTCAGCATCAGAGTAGACTTGGCTTCTGTATGTGTTTTTGTTTATCTTGTCAATTGCGACCCCAATATTAGAATAGGGACTAGTTTCTTTTATGTAGTTGACTAATATCTCTTTTAAAGTGTGCCTTGACAGAAATTCTATACCAAATGCGGATATGGCGTGTTTTAGGTATGCAATGCTGTTGACATGAGCGTTTACGTCAACATCAAAAAATGATACTTTGGAAAAAAGCTCTGCCCGAAGAAGACGGCTGTAGTCCAGCTTTGGAGCAACCTTCTCGGTATGTAGATGGTTCGTGAATGTTTTTGTGTCTAGTATCTGAGTGGGCTTAATAATCCTTTTGGTGTCCGCTGTGATTATTAACCACGAGGAAGAGATATTGGCAACAATACGACCATTCTCTAGCCCTATCGTAAAATCGCGATAAGCAAACAGACCTTCTTCAAATCTAGGTGTTGTTATAATTCTTATACAGTCCTCCCACTTTGGATGTTCGTATATGCAGACTATCATTCTGGACAAAACCCAAAAATAATTCATCTCTCTGAGTTTGTCAAATCCAAAGCCCATTTGTTTTGCGTGCTTATGTGCCATCTCTAAGCAAAGGTCGAGCATGGATGTTATATGAGCATTCTTGTTTATGTCTACTTGTTCTTGGCGAATAGTGAACAATTCACTTAGATTATTTATATTTGCATCATTCATAGTTGAATAATTATTCTGAACAAAGATAATAAATTGTTAGTTTAAAAATGAGTAAAATACTAATAAAAACAGCAGAACAGATAGAAGGCATTAGAAGAAGTGGTAGGATTGCATCGCGGTGCTTAGACTACATTTCGGGCGAGATTTATGATGGGGTAAGTACGCTAGAGCTGGATAAAAAAATAGAGAGTTTCCTTCGCGACCATGGTGCAATACCTGCAACTTTGGGGTATAATGGCTTTCCCGCATCTTCGTGTATCTCACCAAATGACGTTGTTTGTCATGGTATACCTTCGAAGGACATAGTACTTAAAGAAGGTGATATCTTCAATATTGATGTTACAGCAATTCTTGATGGTTATTTTGGCGATACCAGCAGAATGTATAGTATTGGGGAGATAAGTCGAAGAGCAAAAGATTTGATTGAAGCTACAGAACATGCTATGCATTTGGGTATTGAGCAAGTTAAGCCTGGAGGCTATTTTGGCGATATCGGTTTTTTTATAGCTCGTTATATACGTGCTAGAAAGTACAGCGTTGTGTACGAGTATTGTGGGCATGGCGTAGGCATTGAGTTCCATGAAGAACCACATGTAGAGCACTCTGTAAAAAAACCAAAAACAGGCGCTAAGTTTTTGCCTGGAATGGTATTTACAATAGAGCCGATGATAAATGAAGGAGTTGCTCGTACGGTTCTTGATAAAAATGATGGATGGACAGCTAGAACATACGACGGTAAGCTATCTGCGCAGTTTGAGCATACTGTACTTGTTACAGACACAGGGGTAGAGTTGTTGACAGTATCATGAAGGTGCCTCACCTTTCTAGCCACGACGCCCGACATTCTGGACAAGCACTAGTTGACCTTTTGGTCATAAGCTAATACTCCGAATGTGTTATTTAAGGTTTGTAAGATGTACTCTGTATCTGATAGCTTGACGGATATGAATATTTTACAGTTCGAGGAATATTCCGTGCCGATTATTTCAATATTCCTGTCTTTTATGATATGTATGATATGGCTCATTAGTTGATATTCAAACTCTGTTACTATAATCTTGCGTACTTCTTTTTGTATTATTTTCGCCTCTAATAGAGCTTCTCTTGATACTGTTTTGTAGGCATTAATAAGCCCTCCTACGCCCAATAGTGTCCCTCCGAAATATCGCACCACAACAATTAGAATATCCGTAAGTTCGAAACTCTTTATCTGTCCTAATATTGGGTTGCCTGCCGAGTTTGACGGCTCTCCATCGTCATTTGCTCTGCAATTCTTGTGGTCTGCCCCAAGTCGCCAAGCATAACAATGATGTCTAGCCTTGTAGTGTTCGGACTTGAGAGATAAAATTGTAGCCTTGATTTCGTCTATATTTTTTACTGAAGATGCAAAAGCTATAAATTTACTCCCTTTGTCTTTGAATGTTGCTTCTGTAGAGTTCTCTATGGTTAAATATGTGTCGCTTGGCTTCTCGCTCATAGATGACTGTTTACATGCTATGCAACTTTAACTCAAGTTCCTTGTAGTTTTTTTGAATGTTTTTGTCCGTGTCTTTTAGGTCTTTTATTGTCTTGCACGCATGTATCACAGTTGCGTGGTCTTTATTGCCAATAACACTACCTATATGAGCAAGAGACTCGTTTGTAAGTTCTTTTGAGAAATACATAGCCAGCTGACGAGCTTGTACAATTTCTCGTTTTCGGTTTTTTGACAGAAGAGTGTCTGTAGAAATCTCAAAATGTTCGCATACTATTTTCATGATGTAATCTATTGAGTACTCTTTCTTTTTCTTAGTTATCAGTCTATTGGCAATGCTTTCGGCAAGCTCAATATTAATCTCTTTTTTTGCCATTGTAGACATTGCCAACAACGATACCATTGCCCCCTCTAATTCACGTACACTAGTAGTCATATTATGTGCAAGATAGTCAAGAACTTCCTCGGGAATGTTGATTCCATCTTTTTTTGCTTTTTGTTTAATTATTTTTCTCCTTGTTGTTTCGTCGGGAGGGGTCAATTCTGTAATGAGTCCCCACTTAAATCTAGATATCAGTCTGTTGTTTAAGCCCTGGAGTTCAACGGGAGACTTGTCACTTGTAAGGATAATTTGTTTGCCACACTGATGCAAATGATTGAATATATGATAAAAAGACTCTTGAGTTTTCTCTTTGCCTGCGAATTCATGGACGTCGTCAAGAATCAGGGTGTCAATCATTTGGTAAAAATGGAGGAAGTTATTTGCTTGGTTTTTAAGTATAGAATTAGTGTATTGTGCCTGAAACATGTTTGCATTAATATATATCACAGTGTTGTCAGGGTGCAATTCTTTTATTTTTAGCCCAATAGCGTGCGCTATGTGTGTTTTCCCAAGTCCCGAGTCTCCATATATTACCATAGGCGTATATGCTGTACCTCCTGGAGATTCAGAAATTGCTAGTCCTGCCTCATATGCAATTTGATTACACTCTCCCTTTACGTAGGCATTGTAGTCACAATTGGGATTGAGGTTTGAATTTATGTGTTGTTTTTTAATACCTGGAACTGCAGTGTGATTGGTGAATGGCACGGCATCGTCTAGTCCGAATTTTTGCGAAACGGGCTTGTTGTTCGGATTTGTTTTATCAATGTTAAGCGATGTGCTACTTTCTCTGTCTTTGTTGTTGTCGATTTTATATTTGTACTCAAGCTTTGCTTTTGGACCTATCTCTTTCCTGAGTGTGGTTCTTAATAAATCCATATAATGCTCCTCAATAAATTCAATATAGAATCTGCTGGGGATTAATATTGTTATAATACTGTTGATAATTTGTACGGGCTTTATAGGTTTAAACCAATTTTCAAAGACTTGGGGCTCTACATTGTCTTTTATAAATTTGCGACACCTTTCCCATACTATATTTGCATCCTGATTCATAATTCCGTTAAGCTTACTAGGTTTCTTAAAATTTTTTCCTTCTTTCTTCTTCTTTTCTTTGCACAAATATATGCAAAAAAAATAAGTCGAATTACCATTCTAAGTTGACGTGTAAGGTTCTTTTATTCTATCTTCTTACAAATCAGTTTAGAAAACAAAAACGTTAAAGATGGTTAATGACGTAGTGCGTTGATAACCATTGGCGTGCATGTAAGTACTTTTAAATTAATGGTTTAGTTGTAATTAATATTTTTTATTTACATAGGCTTTCTATGGGTTTTTCTTTGCCGTTTTTAAAGCTCTTTATTTCAGTGTTTTTGAAGTGTACTTGTACCTTTTTCAATTCTTCAAATGCTCTTAAAAAGTTATTCAGAGTGTTGTAGTAATAATATTTATCTTTTGATTCGTAATACCATTTTTTGGGGTCTGATGATGTGTTTTCCTCTAGTTCTTTTTTAAATTTATCTTCTGATAAGTCAGAACTTATGCACACCTTGAAGCTTATGGATTTATCAAAATGACCCGGAGGAAGAGGTGAGTAAAATTTATCTCGACCAAAACTCAGGGCTGATATTTTTAGGTATTTTCTAGGATTGTTATTAAAATCTGTAACAAGATAATCTAGGTCCTGACTTAACTTGTTAATGTTGTTGTATAGTTCATCATCATCAATCAGTTTGGATAGACTGCCATCACCAGTGTTTATATTGGCAAGACTTTCATTTAATTGTGCCAAGGTAGTGTCGAATCTAGAAAAGGTTTTGTCTATTTTGAGGGATGATAGTGTTTGGGAGGTTTTTTTTAAGTTGCTTATTATTTCGTTGATTCCGTCTTTGTTGCTGTTTATCACATCGGTAAATTCGGACATATTGTTAATAGACTTACTTATTTTAGCTTTTTCTTTCTCAAGTAGATCGTTTCCGTTCGTTGTAATTTTCTCGATGCTTTTTAGGCTTTTTTTTAGGCTTGTAAGCGATTCTTTGATGTTGGATTGCGCCTCGTCGTCAAATATCTTGTTGAGGTTTACTAGTGTTGTGGTTAGTACGCTTATTGCATTCTCGGCTTGCGATTTCATTGGGTCGAGCATAGACATTAGGTCTTCGTCGATAGTTCCTATTATAGTGTCTCCATATGAGTGAACCTTATTGGATTCGCCCAAGGCAATGGTTATGGCTTTATCCCCCATGATGCCGTTGCCAGATATACGCGCAGATGTCCCCAATGGAAAGCGAACATCTTTTTCTATGTTTATTTCAACTAGCATCGGCGTTGTTGGGTTGTTGGAGAAAGTTATGTCTTTTATTTGACCTATCCTATAGCCGTGTAGCTTTATAGAACTTGACTTGACAAGCCCATTTACATTATCGTATAAGACAAAGTAGGAGTGGTTGTCGTTTACGAAGTTAAAGCCTTTGAGAAAATTAAAGCCCCATACTGAGATAATGAGTATTGCTATAACCAGAATTCCTGTTTTTGTTTGTGTGTTTATTTTCACGTGTTTATAATTTGTATCTATGTCTTGCAAAGGTAATATATTAATCTTGAAACATTCATTATCCGACCTGCTACCTACTCCAATCTCTTCAAGACAAACACTTCGCTGACTTTTGTTTCGCTCACCGGAGCTCTTGTTTTATCGAGCTTTAGTTGTTTGTTACGTATATCTTGGGTTGGGTCTGAAGGTCATGAGAGCAGCTTCAATGATAAAATATCATCTTTGAAGTCACTATTTTTCTTCTTCGGTATTTCCAAAAAGGTCGGTTGCGTCAGCAATTTCCTCCGAACGTCCCATGATATAAGCGATGTCGCCAGTTTCTAGAGAGAAATCTGCCGTGGGATGTTCTATGAGTTCCTCGTGGCGCAGTACGGCAATAAGGGTAATGCCATAATTTCGTCTTAGATGCAGCTCTTTAAGCGTGAGGGTTGTAAGTTCCGATTCTTCGTACACCTTAAACGAGACGATATTAAGATTTGGCAATTCGCTTAATAATTGTAGCGATTTGTTGTCCTTGTAGCCCTCACGGATAAGACCGTAGTTGTCGCCTTTTATTTTAGTTACTATTCGATTTATATCTCGTTGAGGAACGAGACGCTTATGAAGAACCCTCTCAAACATAGAAACGGCAGTTTCAAATTCTTCGGGAATAACTTGGTTTGCACCTATGTTATAGAGCTCTTCTATGTCAAACACATACTTTGTGCGCACTATTATTTCTGCATGATGATTGATATGGCGTATTTTCTCGATTATGCTCATTGTTTCTATCCTTCTGCCAATAGATATGACCACTATGGATGCTGTGTCAATATGAGCTTTCATCAGTACTGGTTCGTTCATAGCATCTCCATAAATAGCTATATCTCCATCTTTTTGCTGCTCTTGAGCTTTGGCAGGGTCGAAAACGATGGATATGTATGGCATCTTGACATGTCTAGCCATAAGAGCTAGACTTTTAGACCTAGAATCAGTACCGATAAAAATGGTATGATTTTGATAATTGGGAACTTCAGCCTCGGGGAGAGGAAACAAACCATTTACAACAACCTTTGGCAATGGCAGCCTCATTAGAGCATTGGCAATCCTTGACGAACCCATCATCAGTAGGGGAGTAATAGACATGCTAATGATTGCAACCGCCAGAAAAAGCTGGTAGTTCTCTGGAGATATAATATTGAATTTCATCCCAGACTGAGCAAGGATGAATGAAAATTCACCTACCTGACATAAAGACAATGCGACCATTACAGTTCCTCTGAATGTGTGTCCCAGCAAAAAAGCCGTGCTGCCAGCCATGAAGGCTTTTAGTAAGAGTATTACCAAGACCGATACAGATACTAATACTAAATTGTCTATTAGATAGTTTATGTTTAATAGCATGCCGATACTGACGAAAAAAAAGCTCGTGAATATGTCCTTGAATGGAATTAGATTCGAAAAAACATTATGACTGTATTCTGAATCAGAAATCATAAGACCTGCTAAGAACGCTCCAAATGCCAACGAGATACCCATGCTGTTGGTCAGCAAAGCAACAGACAGACAAATGACAAAGGTTGTCATCATAAACAGCTCCTGATTTTTAGTGAAGGCTATAAGTTTCAAGATGCGAGGCATCAGCCACCGGTTGCCCACGTACACAAGGCTTATTAAAATAACAGTTTTGCATAATAGTAGTAGAAGCTCGTGCGAGGGATTGCCAATTTTTCCAGCAAGCATAGGCGTGAACAGCATCAGAGGAATCAAAACGATGTCCTGAAATATTAAAATGCCAACGACTGTACGTCCGTAATTGGATGAGATGTCCGATCGCTCTTGCAATAATTTCAATACCACAGCAGTGCTGCTCAATGAGGTAAGGAATCCTACGAATAGGGCAACTCGCCAATCAGCCAGATAGTGTAAAGTAAGCACAAGCGTAATCCCTGTCGTTAATATAAGCTGTAGGAAGCCGCCAACAAATACAACCTTTCGGATTTTCATCAAATGCTTTATAGAGAACTCTAAACCAATAGTAAACATCAACAAAACGACTCCAATTTCAGCCATTAATTCTATCGAGTGATGTTCTCTTATAAGACCCAAAGCAAAAGGTCCAGCAATAACTCCTGTCAGTAGATAGCCAATGATTGTCGGTATTCTAATTTTTGTGAATATGTAGTTTACAAAAGTCGAAAGTGCAAAAATTATTGCGATGTCAAAAAGTAATCCTAGTTCCATATTGTTCCTTAATATTGTAATTTGAATGTGGTCAAATATAGTAAAATTAGTTTAGTTTGAAGACTAAATAGTGGAGGATTATGGAATCTTTATTTTAGCATAATGCCGTATGTGCTTTTCTGTAAGTGTGGTAGGGAGCAGGATGATAGTTATTTCGATTCTAACCATAATCCCTAATATTGCAGTTTATATTGTCTTCCTCAACAGGATTGCTCCACCTTTTAATATTTCTTCAAATTATAGCTATATAATTATGAGCGTGGGGATATTGCGGACAACGGTAATGTTTGAATTAGGTCTTTCTAAAAATGAGTGTCAAAGCATATTGTGCAAACTCATGCCTTCGGATCAGAGGTTTTGTTAGGCTTTGTCTTCTTCGCCATCGGGGTAGTGCCTTTCTTTGCGATATTCGACATGGAGTCCTGAAAGTTGAAAAACATAAGTTTCCTATGCGGATGACATTATTATTGAGAGCATAATGTATAGATTGGATTTTATAGATGAACCATAAATATGCTTAATTAAAACAAAAAAGATGCCAGTGTCTTTTTATTTCGGTGAAAAGAATATACATTTGGGGCATGATTAAAGAATCTGTAATTGGACATGTACTTTTAGTTGTTGTCATTACTAGAATTCAAGTATCAGTTGTTTCTAGAAAGGTACTATTATATAAATAAAAAGAAGAAATGTCGAGTAAATTTACAAGTATTATTTTTTGGGGGGCTCTATGGGGCATTTTTGAGGCCACCTTGGGTTGGTTCTTGCACTTGATACACTTCCGAGGAGAAGTGATGATACTCTATCCCATTGGATTATTGTGCATGATGATGGCCACGAAGCAAACAGGCAAAGTGTCGGCCACGGTGAAGGTGGCGGCAGTGGCAGCCTTAGTTAAACTGGTGAACCTGTTCATGCTGCCAGCAGTTCCGCTGTTTCACATCACCAACCCTGCCATAGC
>JBKECH010000163.1:0-14711 GCA_047974415.1 Bacteroidales bacterium
CTATTTGTAACATTCATTTACTTCTCGATTTGTTAAGGTTCGGACCTTCCCCATGCTTTCTCATCGGTACTATGTCCTCGGCTGACTTCTCTCAGCTAGCTTTACTCCAGGCTTCTAAAAAAATATCTGCACGTCTGCGAGACCTCCCCAGATAGGAACGTAATCTTTCCGCCTTATACCCGCCAGATTTACTAAGTATGGTTCCGAATAGTTATTGGGCTTTATCTTGTTTGGCAGATTTACCCACACACTCCGCCTTATATCTGATTTCTGTTCGTCAGGTCAGACTTTTGCCGCCAGCTTCCTTCAGCTTCCATATCGCTATGGACACCCTTGCTCTTGGCTAGGCGATTCCTACTATTAGGGCTCGCTAGGGACTTACACCCATGAGATTACGCCCATGCTGGGCGTACCAAAAAAAGGACGAACACGTATGTTCGCCCCTACTGACATTATAGACAGACACATATATACATTAGCTCACCGACACTACGCTTTGTTCACCAAAACCATTGTTTTATCGAGCTTAAAGCCCTCGCTACGGCATTCCAATGGCATAATCTAGGGTTAAGATAAGAAAAAACAAGCCTCACAGAACAATCCATGAGGCTTTACAAACAGACCTTAATCATTCTTAAGCTGTTTACGTTACTCCTTCAAGCCAGAGGTCGGAAAGTCTTTAGGGTCTGTCCCCCATGTTTTGGAAGGAGTGTTGCCCATTGTTAGTTCCAACACTCCGCCGTCCATTATCTGCCTGTAGGTTATATAGCTAGGTGTGTAAGGTTTGCCGTTTAATGTTGCTGACTGAATGTAGATATTGGTATCACTGTTATTTAGAGCTTTAATAGTAAAGACCTTACCTTCTGCTCCGTTAAGGCTCACCTCGTCATAAAGAGGACTACCCAACACAAATGCTGAATTTGAAGGGTTAACCGAGTATATACCCATACTAGACAGTATATACCATGCTGACATTTGTCCGCAATCTTCGTTACCACAAAGTCCATCAGGCTTATCTGTATATAGATTATTCATTATGTATCTAGCTTTTTCGGCAGTTTTCCATGGCTGTCCCACGTAGTTGTACATATATATGGTATGGTGTCCGGGTTCATTACCATGAGCATACTGTCCAATCATGCCACTAATATCGTTAGACGCTTCTTCATTCATTTCTGAGCTTATGGAAAACAGACTATCCAATCTTTTTGAGAATATCTCCTTGCCTCCTAGAAGCTCGACCAAGCCTTCCACATCTTGTGGAGCCATCCATAGATACTGCCAAGCATTACCTTCGGTGTAATATCCTTTGCGATGCTCGTTATAAACGGGGTGAAACCACTCTTGCCATTGTCCATTTTCGAGCTTTCCTCTCATGAATCCTACCTTCGGATCATAATAAAGCTGATAATATTTTGCTCTCTCCGAAAACTCTTTATAGTCCTCTTCGTGCCCTAGTTTCTTAGCTACTTGTGCCACTGCCCAATCTGCCACAGCATACTCCTCTCCCTTAGACACAGACTCGTTCACTTTGTCCGATGGGAGGTATTTTGTTTTTGATATCCATCCACTACCATTGCCGTCGTCGAAGTTTGCCGTAGCTTTCAGGGCATTGTATATGGCTTCTGGCTTGTCGGTATATATACCTTTCAAATACATGTCGGCGAGCGCAGTAATGCCAGGGTAGCCAACCATACAATCGGTTTCATTTCCCATTAAGTGCCACACTGGCAGTCTACCTTGCTGCTCGAATATTGCCATCATAGTTGCTCCAAAGTCGCGAACTCTTTTATGATCTAGCAGGGTGTACAATGGATGTTCAGCCCTGTAAGTATCCCACAAGGAGAAGACGGTATAGTTGTCGAAACCAGGATTCTTATATTCTTTTTTGTCCGTCCCTCTATAGTCGCCATTGGCGTCGTTAAAGTAGAATGGAGCGTGGAAGGCGTGGAACATTGCTGTATAGAACTTGCGTAGTTTTGCTTTATCGTCAGACTTTATTGCGATCCTCGAGAGTTCTTTATTCCATGCTATTTTTGCATCTGCAAGCACTTTTTCGAAGTCCCAGCTAGGTAATTCTGCTTCGATATTACCAAGAGCATTCTCGATGCTGACAGGCGACACTCCTATTTTCAGCATCACTTCTTCGTTCGCTTCTGTGGCAAATGACAGGAATGCATTTACACTCACCCCCTCTGCCTCTTTTGCATCCTGAAGTTTTCCATCTTGCTCAATTTTTATAGACTGGATATTTTTGTTGGTCTTAATGGCGAAAAACAGCCATTGATCGTTTGCCCAACCTTTTGACTTACGGTATCCTACATAGGTGTTATCATCAACTTTTTTTATTTGAGAGCTACTCACTTTGTCCCAACCCATGCCATTGGTCAAGTTAATGGCAATATGCGCTTGTTCAGCTTTCGGAAAAGTATATTTATGTATAGCAACTCGTTTTGTTGCTGACAATTCGGCATTGATATCATAGCTTTTCAGTCTTACTTGATAGTAGCCTGCTTGCGCAGTTTCATCGTCGTGCGAATACTTCGATGTATATGTTCCTTCCGTGTCTTTTGGAGAGCCGAACTTTGTGTTTAGAGGACCCGTGTAAGGCATTATAAGAACATCACCCAAATCGCCAATACCTGTACCGCTAAGGTGCAGCTGCGAGAATCCAGTTATAATACTGTCGGAATAATGGTAGCCAGAGCACCAATCCCAACCTTTAGAATAGTTGCTTGGACCTACTTGCACGGCTCCATTGGGCACATTTGCTCCCACAAACACGTGCCCGTGATAATCTGATCCAATATACGGATCAACATATCGTGTATAATCCACCTCTGCAACACTACTTGCCGTATAAGAAGTACTAGATTCTTTTTTATCGCATGCACTGAAAAACGCAGTAATAAAAAGTATCAGTCCTAATGATAATTTATATAAATTCATCTGTTTAAAATTCTGCAATAAGCTGTAAGCTATAGGCTTTATGCTTTTACTGGTTTATTAATCATCCTCCTGTGTGTAGTTAGGCTTATAGCCTACTGCATGAAGGTTTCATCTGTTTATAATTTTGTTTTTTGTCATATATATTTTCTACGCAGTGTCCATAATGCTGATATTTAACCTTATAGACAGACTCTAACTAACTATACAACAAACCCGATATCTCCAATAACTAGTGTCTGTCCATAATGTCGGGGCTGAACTAGATTCGTTAATTGAAGATGTCGGGTTCAGTTTTCGTTCTTAATGTGTAACTATGGGCTCAAGCTCTTTTGCTTGGGCAATGTAGCCTTCCACCTGCTTTAATGAAGGAACTGCTCTTGTAAGCTTTTTCTCTTCCTGCACTTTTACCATTGTGGCATGCAAGTTCTCTGCATTTCTGTTTCTGAGCTCCTTAACGGTATCTACCCCTGCAGCCTCTAGCAACTCGGAGAATTCAGAGCCAACGCCCTTAATCCTGAATAAGTCAGCCATATTTACCCACTTTAGGATTAACTTTTCGTCAATTTCTGTAGCTCCTGCCAATTTCTTCCTACCAGCTTTTGTAGCTCCTGATGTAAGTAGTTGTTCGACTGTGTTGATGTCCTGCTTTGCAAGAGCTTCTGAAAACACTTTCCCGATACCTTCGATGTCTTGGATTTTGTAAGCCATATTTTTTTGTATTTAATTAATAAAACTCCCAAATATAATAAAAGTTTGGGAATAAACAAGATTTTTATTTTTTGTCTGTTGTGTTTATTGTAAGGACCTTAGCATTGAACAGGTCCTCGTGCGATATGTTGTATTCTTTGTATTTTTTCCCGTCCAGCTCAATACTCGATATAAACTTACCCTCTCCTTTTTTCTCGACTATTAATCTGTCGTTTTTATAATACTTAGTATCGAGGTGTATAATCATCCTATCGAATAGGGGTGTTGTCATGGTGTATTCCGGTTTTCCAGGCGTGGTAGGATAAAACCCAGCCATACTAAAGAAAGCCCATGCCGAGAGAGTGCCACAGTCGTCATTACCAGGCAGTCCGTCGGTCGAATTTTTAAAATGTTTTTTCAATAGAGACGAAACCAGCTCCTGTGTACGCCACTCATTGCCCTTAAAAAAACTGAATAAGTAAGGATTGTTTATGTCGGGTTCGTTGTTAGCGTCATAATAGGAACTATCGAATAACACTTGCAGCTTATTTATAAAAGCCTTGTTTCCTCCCATTATTTTTGCCAGACCTTTTATGTCATGAGGCACATAGAAAGTGTATTGCCAAGCATTACCTTCATGAAATCCAGGCGAAGGCTCGAAATCCAACCCTTGGTGAGGGTCAAAGTTGGGAAGGAATGTACCATCCTTAAGTTTGGGACGGAATATACCGAACTCTTCGTCATAATACTCTTTATACCTAAGAGATTGATTTAAGAATCGATAATAATCGTTAGTTTTGCCTAGAGCCTTTGCAAATTGCGCCAAGCTCCAGTCGGCAATATAATATTCTAATGCATGAGACACCGAATTATCAAACTCCTCTTCCAGAGGCACATATCCTTCGGCAAGATAGTGATCTATGTCGGGACGTATTGGGTTGTCGCTCCCTTTTGTTGTTGCCGACCTGTACATAGCATCGTAAGCTAACTGGACGTCAAAATCGGTCAGGCCCTTAAAGTAACTATCAACGATTACGGGCAGGGATGGGTCGCCTTCCATAGTAAATGTCTCTGTACCATTCAGTTCCCACCTCGGTAGCCATCCACCTTCCTTTGCCATTCCTACCATAGAACGCACCATATCCATCTGTTCTTCAGGATTTAGTACAGTTATCGCTTGATGATAGTTCCTGTATGTGTCCCATAGTGAGAATACCGTATACCTATTTCTACCGTTTGTATTCAGCACTTGGTGTCCGTCCATTGACATGTAATCGCCATTAACATCTTGAAAAACATAAGGATTGATGTTCATGTGATATAAAGCAGTGTATAGGACTGTTTTTTCATCCTCTGTTCCTCCTTCGACCTCAATCACATCAAGGGTTTTCTCCCATTCATTTACAGCTTCTTCGTGCACTTTATCAAAGTTCCTGTTTGCTACTTCTTTTTCAAGGTTCTCGCGCGCATTTTCGATGCTAACATACGAAACTCCTACATACATTTCGATTTCTTCTTGGTCTTTAACATCATAGGTAAAGTAAGCTCCCACACTGTCTCCAGCGACAACAGACTTAAACTTGTCGTAGTATTTGTACTTCCCACTGGTTACACTCCAAGCTGCTTCTGCGCTTATTAGCTTAGGCATTTTCTTCCACAATCCACTGTTGTCAGGCTCCTTATTAAGTCGGGCTACGAAATAAACAGGGCGTTCAAGAGATTTGGCGTAACAAAAAGTCCCTGTCATTCTAAAGCCCTCAACCTCATTATCTTTAACTAGTCTTATAGACCCTCCTTCTTCGTTTGTCATTCCAACACCTAAGTTTAACAGTATATTTGCTTTTCCTGCGGGGAAAGTATAGCGCGTAACCCCTACTCGCTGTGTAGCTGTCGCTTCTGCTTGAACATTATACTTGTCGAGCTTATAGGAAAAATATCCTGGCGATGCTTTTTGTTCGCTTGCTGTAGAGCCGTAGGTTTTGTAGTCGGCATTTACTTCTCCAGTAGTGGGCATAACAAGGATTACGCCAAGCTCGGGGCAGCCTACTCCACTAAGATTGACATGCGTAAAGCCTGTAAAATATTTATTATCCCATTCGTAAGGAGCGGACCACCAACGAGCATCCTTGTCATTTTTGTTGATAGGCGAACCCGTAGCGTTAAATGGCACAACAGAGACCATGCTTCTAGGCACTACTGCTCCGGGGTTAGTAATTCCATAGTTTGTTGTACCAATAAAGGGGTTAACGTAGTCTACAAGTTTTTTCTGCGCAGACACATTTATGCCCAGTATCACTACCGTAATCAATGCTAATATTATCTTTTTCATGTGTTTAAAATTATGCAATAAGCTGTAGGCTTTAGGCATATAGCCTACCGCATATAGTTTTTAAGCTTTTGCTGGTTTATTAATCATCCTTCTATGTGTAGTTAGGCTTACAGCCTATAGCCTACTATGAAGGTTTCATGTTATTTAATTAATGTCTGTCCATAATGTCGGGAGTCTGAACTATAAAGTTAAATATCAAGGCTTGCCGTTCTGTATGCTATGAGTTTGTAAATTGGGAGTTTACTTGTGTAAATGACTAATTTACAAAGTGAGCATAACGCAGATATTGGACCTTATATACGGCTCTATTTATGTGCACACAAGCGTGTTAACAATTAGCTTGTTACCCCATATGCTTTACATTAATATTCGGAAACTGGGACTTTAAAATTTCCAGATTATTTGCAATCAATTCGCTTCGTTGTTTTGCACACAGCTCTGTCCTACCAGCATCTTCTGGAGTATTTAGCACATAATCTTTCAGCTTTTCGATAGTAGTCGTAGCCACGTGCATTCTTGTGTCCGACGAGGCATAATATATATATACCTTGCCATCGTCATCCAGAATCCAACCGTTGCTAAATATCACATTAGATACATCACCTACCCTCTCCCTACATAGTGGTTCGATGAAGTGCCCCGATGGTCGTTTAATGACTTTCCATGGCTCTTGTAAGTCGCTAAGGAAAATATACACCACGTAGCGTAAGCCAGCAGCAGTGCGACGCACTCCATGGGCAAGATGTATCCAGCCAATGTCTGTTTTTATGGGGGCTGGACCTTGTCCGTTTTTCACCTCTTTTACAGTGTGATATTGACGAGGGTCTACCATTGTCTCCTCTCCTATTTCGGCATTCTCCATACTTGATGTAAAACCCACACAGATACCGCTATCGCCTGTATCTATAAATCCTGATTGCGGACGAGTGTAAATCATGTACTTCCCGTTTACAAACTCGGGATGCAACACACAGTTGCGCTGTTGCTGAGCTGTAGATTTAAGGTCCGCAAAGCGCTGCCATGTTCTGAGGTCTTTTGTTCGTGCAATACCACAACTAGCAAGCGCTGCCGAGGAATCGTCAGGTTTACTTTTATCTTTTCTCTCTGCGCAGAACAGACCATAAATCCAACCGTCTTCGTGTTGTGTTACCCTCATGTCATAAACATTCATCTCGGGGTTGTTGTTTGTTGGCATGGCAATGGGATAATCCCAGAATTGCCATCGGTCAATGCCATTGGGGCTTTCGGCAACAGCAAATATAGATTTCACATCAAAACCCTCAGTTCTAACTATCTGGTAGAACTTTCCGTTCAGTTTTATTGCGCCAGCATTAAATGTAGTGTTAACTCCCAATCTGGTCATTAGATGTGGGTTAGTTTCGTAGTTCAAATCATAACGCCAAAATGGAGGTGTATGGTCGCGAGTTATTGCTGGATATTTATATTTGTCAAATATCCCATTGCCATTTTCTGCGATAGAATTTTCACGTTCTATAAATGCATTATAATCGCTAAACAGCTTCTCAACGTTTTTGTCAAATTGTTCTTTATTCATTTTTTATTTCTCTAATTTATCGTACCAATTCTTTTTTAAGATTACTGATGTCACGGCAAGCACCATGCAACTTATTGCCGCCGACCTATTATCGCGTATCATGAAGTACATCGGAAGCACTACCATGGACATCTGCCACACTATTCCGACTACAACATTTACTGCGTCTCTCCAAAAATCTTTATTTTCTTCAAAACTTGGGTCTTCTATTTTTATTTTGTTGATAATGGGTTTCCACCACCCCCAAGGTTTCGTCTGTTTATAGAATTTCTTCAGAGTTTCGTCGTCCTGTGGCTTGGTCAATAAAGAACCAAATATCGAGGCTGCCATAGAAACGACTAAAATCAGAGGAAACAAATAAATATCAGGTAAGGTAGGACTGATTACTTCTGTCGACCTGAGTATCCAAACTGCAGTAGCAATGAGTAAGCCTGCCAGCATCCCCCAGAAATACCCATATCCGTTAAAACGCCACCAGATCCATTTCAACACATTTGCGGCGGCATAACCTCCATACAGAGCAGATGTAATCCACAGAGTAAGAGTATTTAATGATTGGGCTTTGAAACCCAGTATAACTCCGATAACAACAAGAGTGATGCTAGACAAATAACTTAGCGACACTAGCTTTTTATTTGAGGCATTGGGGTTTATATATTTTTTGTATATATCGTTTACAATGTAAGCTGGGGCAGCATTTACAAATGCGGCAAAAGTTCCCATAAAAGCCGCCAGTAAACCTGCTAGCAGAAGACCTTTTATACCTACGGGCACAAATTGCTGGATAGCCATTGGTAGCACTTTCTCGAAATCTACACCTGCCCCTTGCAACTGAGGTTTAAGATATACAATAGCCAGGACTCCAAACCCTGCAACCATAAGGAAACGAGGAATGAAAAGGACAATGTTGGTTATCATGTTCATCTTTGCAGCTTCGGCAGGAGTTTTTGCCGACAAGGTGCGTTGCATATCATAGCTCGGCACAGGACCAGCTAAACTCGCAAACAAACCTTTAAAAATCATCATTCCTAGCAACAAGCCAAACAATCCGTAGCCGTCTTTATCGATCTTTTCGTTTACTCCATCAAGATAGCCCGACCAATCGAGATCTAGGTTCCACGAAGGCATCAGATTGCCCCAACCTGACGGCACCGCGGCTTGAATTTGCTCGGCTGTAACCGATTGATATGCAATAATACCTATTGCTATGCATGCAAAGGTCATTATTACAAACTGCAGCACTTCAGTAGCAACAACAGAATACATTCCTCCCTTCAGCGTATATAGCGTTGTGATACCAATGATTATCATTGCGTAGCTTTGCTCGGAGGTGACTGCCAAATACCCTATATGAAAGGACAAATCAGCAGAAAAAAATGTTGTTGCAAACTTGCCTATACCCTCAAAGAAATAAGTCATAAAGCCAATGACACTTACTATTGCAAATATAATAACGATAAGATGAGCAAGCCGACCACCCTTATTGTCGCCAAACCTGAAAGTCATCCATTGCGCGCCAGTCATCACATTAGAACGGCGCATCCATATTGCAAGGAACACCATCACAAAAATCTGATTCCAGACTGGCCAAAGCCACGGTATCCAAGCACTTTTCATTCCATAGACGAAAAAAATAGTCACCGTCCACATCGTCCCCGAGATATCGAACATCCCCGAAGCATTGGACAGTCCTAACATGTACCATTTAATAGTATTACCCCCTAAGAAATACGAGTTTAAATCCTTACTCGCATTTTTAGATAGCCAAAAGCCTATGAATAAAGTAAGTGCAACGTACGCAAAAACAATGCTGATGTCCAAAATGTTTAGTCCCATTATGCCAAGTATTTAATTCATTTAAAGAATAAATCGCTGTCTAACCCGAAACATGCATTAGCTCACCTACCACATGCTCCAATCTCTTCAAAACAAAGATCTTATTAGTTTTAAAACCCTTGTTTTATCTAGCTTGATGCCTCGCTACGGCGTTCCAATGCATAATTCGGATTTAAGAACTGATATACTCTAAATATTTATCTTATGTTTCAAAAATAATCCAACAAAAGTAATAAAAAAGCATTTCGCACAAAACCACCGATAGTACTTAAATTTTGAGTCATGGCAATAAGCAATTCATTCCAATATATTTTTGTATCTTTACGCCTCAATTTTTTTTTATGAGCAACAAAACGCTAGACCAATACGATGCCATGCTGGCACAATGCCGTGATATATTCGAGAAGAAAATGAAAGATTACGGTCCATCTTGGCATGTTCTGCGACCATCATCGCTTACCGACCAGATATACATAAAGGCTAATCGCATTCGCAGTATAGAAGAGACCGGAGTTACTAAGATCGACGAAGGTGTCTATTCCGAATATATAGGTATCATCAACTATTCTCTGATAGCTCAAATACAGCTAGAGTTCGGAGTTTCTGACACTCCCCCAGATTCAGTATTTATCTTAAACAAATACAGCGATTACGCACAAAAAGCTAAGGATTTGATGAAAGATAAAAACCATGATTACGGAGAGGCCTGGCGCAAAATGCGAGTTAGCTCAATGACCGACTTAATACTAATGAAAATACAAAGGGTGAAACAAATCGAAGACAACAAAGGTAACACCATTATATCGGAAGGCTTAGATGCAAATTATTACGACATCATGAATTATGCTATTTTTGCCATGATAAAAATACATTACAAAGAGTAGAAATGAAAGTAATAGCAAATATTTCACGATTGATTTTGGGTGTACTTTTTGTAGTCTCTGGATTTGTAAAAGGCATAGACCCATGGGGGTCTGCATATCTATTTCATGACTATTTCGAAGCTTTTGGATGGGAAGGCATGTACAAATATGCCTTTGCAATAGGAGTATTACTATCTGCAGTTGAATTTACAGCAGGACTAGCACTATTGTGTAAATTCAAAATGAGATTTACGGCATGGCTAACCCTATTATTTATGCTGTTTTTCACACCCTTCACTCTATATCTGTGGATTGCAGATCCCATACAAGATTGTGGATGTTTTGGCGACGCCATAAAACTAAGTAACATAGAGACCTTCTTAAAAAATCTTTTGTTTTTGCCTATGTCTATAGCAGTATTTGCTCACCGTAAAAAATTTAAATCTTGTGGCAATGGACTAATAGGAACAATCTGCTTCTCATTGTTTATGCTTACATACGTGGGGGCAGTTTGGTATTCGTACGAACACCTACCAATAATGGACTTTCGCCCATATAAAATAGGTAATAATATAGCAGAACAAATGATAATCCCAGCTGATGCACCAGAACCTGTCTACAACAACACATATACATACCGCAATAAAAAAACTGGCGAAGAAGAAAAATTTACTGAAGCGGATATTCCATGGCAAGACACTCTAACGTGGGAATACATTTCGACAGAGACAAACGAAATAGAAAAAGGGTTTACTCCTGCAATTACAGATTTTGCAATTCTTGGATTGGACGGGAGCGATGTAACAAACGACTTTTTAGATGAAGATGGATATTTATTCCTCTTCACTTCAGAGCGTTTATCAAATATACATGCAGACAGTGCCTTGATAGCAAAAATCAACAAGATTGGAGCTGGAGCTTATGCAAACTACTATTCTTTTATCGGACTGACATCAAGCCCAGCCAATGATTGTTATCAGTATATAGATGACAAGCAGCTGACATTTGAGTTTTACAACACTGACGAGAAAGTGCTAAAAACCATGATACGGTCAAACCCAGGACTCATGCTACTAAAAGATGGAACAATAATAAGGAAATGGCACTATAATGACATTCCATCATTGACAGAACTAGAAAATATTTTTTTAAACAAATAATATATATACAAAAATGAGAAAAAAAATCGTAGCAGGCAATTGGAAGTGCAACACAACTCTCCAAGAAGGAATTGAGCTTGCAAAAGCTGTAAACAAGGTAGTTTTAGAAACAGGCGACAAGAATGTTGTTGTTGTATTGGGAGTGCCCGCAACTCACGTTAAGAGTGTTATTGATGCTGTTGATACATCAAGAATTGACGTATCTGCACAGAACTGCGCTGCTGAAGCAAAAGGAGCATATACTGGAGAAGTTTCTGCATCTATGGTTAAATCAACAGGGGCGACTCACGTCATTTTAGGGCACTCCGAGCGTCGAGAATACTATCACGAGAATGCCGAAATACTAAACAAGAAAGTAGCTTTAGCGTTGGAAAATGGACTAACTCCAATTTACTGCTGTGGAGAGACCTTGCAAACACGCGAGTCTGGAAAACAAAATGATTTTATAAGCAAACAACTTGAAGATACTATCTTCCAGCTACCAGAGGCCGATTTTAAAAAATTGGTAATTGCTTACGAACCTATTTGGGCTATAGGTACCGGAGTTACAGCATCAACAGAACAAGCGCAAGACATGTTGGCACATATCAGAAAAACTATAGCAAACAAATATAGCCAAACTATAGCCGATGGGATTTCTATACTTTATGGAGGCAGTTGCAATCCTAAAAACGCGAGCGAATTGTTCTCACAAGCCGACATTGACGGCGGTTTAATAGGAGGAGCATCGCTAAAAGCCGATGACTTTATTCAGATAATAAATGCCTACTAAACAGTTTATTCATTAAACTCGAACATGTACTGAATCGCCGTAGCAAGTGCTTCAAGCTGGATAAAACAAGGGTTTTGAAGGAATTGGAGCATGTAGCAGGTAAGCTAATGCATGTTTCGGGTTAAACAGAGAGTGCTTAGTGAGCTAATTACAGCTTATTAACCACTCTTTATTTTATCATTTATAGAGCCTTCCACAAAGCCCATCTGTACAACTCAATGTTTTACCTCCGAATCTCAACATCTCGGACAAAATTAAATAGCTCAATCAATGCAATATCAAAAATTAGAAGCCAAAATCACCCCCAACACCGAAGCCAACAAAGAAATACTCTTAGCAGTATTGTCCAACATGGAGTTCGAGAGCTTTATGGACACCGACGAAGGACTTGACGCCTATATTCAATCGGCGGTTTGCGACAAAACAGAGATAACAGATTTTCTGTTGCAGTACACCTTGCCTTTTGAATATTCCTTTTCTATTGTGGGAGTGGAAGATGTGAATTGGAACGAAGAATGGGAGAAAAATTATTTTGAACCTGTTGTTTTTGCTGAAGGCAGATGCGTTGTAAGAGCATCTTTTCATACTGATTATCCACAATGTGACATGGAGCTCATAATCGACCCTGAGATGGCATTTGGCACTGGCAACCACCAGACCACCTCAATGATATCTAACTTACTATTTGATATAGACATAACAGACAAGCTAGTGCTGGATTTAGGCTGTGGCACAGGAATTTTGTCCATTATCGCATCAAAGTTAGGTGCAAAAAATATCGACGCTGTCGATTACGACGAGTGGTCGTACAAATCGACCCAATCAAATGCAGAACTTAATTCTTGCTCAAATATAAAATCCATACATGGAAGTCTTAACAAGGTGGGAGGCGCAAAATACGACATTGTACTAGCGAACATTCATCGCAATTTCTTGTTGAACAATATGCAGGACATATCACTCTTAATAGACAAGCAAGGTATTGTAATCATGAGCGGATTCTATGTTGAAGATATTGACTGCATTGAAAAATCAGCAAAAGAATATGGTCTAAAACTTACGAAAAAGATATCTAAAAATGATTGGGCAGCTATTATCTTTGAGAAAAAATAATAGAATTACATTGCACAAACACGGAGCACAGTTGAATACAAGTAGTCCCAAGTTACACATAAAAACACTATAGCGAGCAGTTAGAGCCCGACAAAACGGAGCCTTTGACAACATAAGTATAGTGCGCTATATAGAGAGGGCTAAGCGTTTGTTTTAAAAGGATGAAGTTACGCAACAGCTGGAGCGGTGCATAATTTGGGCAGTTTATAACAATGTCTGTACATAACATCAATTATTGTAAACAAACTATAGTAAATAATGTGGAGTAAAATAGGAATATTTTTTTTGAAACAATTGGCACGAGTTCCTTTTTGGTCTTTATATGCCCTGTCAGACGTCTTGTTTTTTTTCGTGTACCATGTTGTCAGGTATAGACGAGATGTGGTAATTACCAATCTTCGTAATAGCTTTCCAGAAAAAGACAATGAAGAGCTAAAACACATTCGCAAAGAGTACTTCAAGCACATGTGTGATATTTTGCTCGAAGCCTTCAAGATGTATAGAATGCCTATAAAAGAATGGAACAAACGTTACAAATATCCTAACATCGACGTTTTAAACGCAGCATACCAACGAGGAAATAGCGTCGCCTTATTTTCTATGCATTATGCTAACTGGGAATGGGGAGTTGGTTTTCAGGATTTTATTCATGCCAATGCGGTTTATATATATCGTCAGTTAAGCAATAAAGCTTTTGATAAATACAACAGAGAGCTACGAGCAATTCGCGGGGGTAGTTTGGTAGAGGCAAAGCAGGCACTGAGAAGAATGTTGGACAATAAACAAAAAGGCATTTTAGAGGTTTATTGGTTTGGTGCAGACCAGTCGCCAGCAGACTTGAAAGGGGTTCATTGGACAAATTTCTTAAATCAGGACACAGCCTTCTACATGGGAGGAGCTAAAATTTCTCAGAGAATAGGTTGCGAGATTATGTTTATGAGAGTAAAAAAAATAAAGCGTGGATACTATGAAATGTGGGTCGAGGAAATGTTTAAAGACTCTTCGGAGATTAAACCAGAACAAATTGTAGAAGAGTACGCACATCGCGGAGAAGCCCAAATAAGAGCAAAACCTGAATACTGGATGTGGTCGCACCGCAGGTGGAAACGAAAGCGACAAACTATAGATATGTAACATCTAGCAAATAACATCAGCAGCACCTTACGTTTTGGAGATTTGCTCACATGGCGTATAATAAATCACTACTGTCCGCTAAAATAAAATTCAGTCAATATATCTTTCGTAACTTTCACATAATCAATGTTCGTTATCCGTCTTTTCAAAAGTAAGCCCCCTCCATTTCGGGGAATAAAGAATTTTGATATCTCATTCTATTTTGATATGATACTGCTTTCCAGCAGGCTTCAGGCTCTTCTAAAAACTCGTAAATATTGATATAGCACATTAATTGATGGCGTATGATGGACATCAAATTTGAAAAAGCCCA